>JANLRD010000157.1:0-2205 GCA_031368215.1 Acidimicrobiia bacterium
CGACCGAAAAATTTCGGCGACGCGGGGCTGTGGCGTGAAACTGCAGGGAAGGACCAGCGAAAATGGCAGTTGGCACGATCGTCCGGAGAGTCAGGTGACACCGTCGGGTGGTGGCCGGGAGAACCCGGTGGTCCGGCGGCGGCGGGACGACCCCATCTTCGGGCATCGATTCCAGTGCAACACCAGCAAATGCGTGAGACTGGAATCGTGTGCCCGAACCTGGGGACGTTACCCCGCCAGCGTCACTTGACTTCGACGACGGCGCCTTCTGCTTCGAGCTTTGCCTTGATGGCGGCTGCGTCGTCCTTGGTGGCACCGCCCTTGACTTCTTTCGGAGCGGCTTCGACCAGGTCCTTCGCTTCCTTCAGACCGAGGCCGGTGATTTCGCGAACCACCTTGATGACCTGGATCTTCTTGGCGCCGACTTCCTTGAGGACAACCGAGAATTCGGTCTGTTCTTCAACGGGAGCGGCGGGACCTGCACCACCAGCCGGCGCCGCAGCGGCGGCAGCGATGGTGACGTTGAACTTTTCCTTGAATGCGTCGACGAGTTCGGAGAGCTCGATGACCGACATGCTGCCGATCGCGTCGAGGATTTCGTCCTTGCTCAGTGTGCTATTCGCCATTTCTCAAATCTCCGTCGTGGTTCCCAGGCGACGCTGACTGCGCGCCGGGTGCGTGAAAATCGGTACGCCTGGGATCAGGCAGTAGCGGAAGCGCCTTCGCGATCCGCCTTCAGGGCTTCGAGGGCACCGAGCATCGCTCCGAGTGGAGCCTGCAGAGCACCGGCCAACATGGAGAGGAGCACATCGCGTGGCGGAATGGCAGCCAGCTTCGCGACCATCTTCGCATCGACTTCCTTGCCCTCGTACACCCCGCCCTTCACTTCGGGCTTCTGGTCGTTCGCCTTCGCGAAGTCGGTGAGCACCTTGGCTGCCAGCAAGGCATCCTTGCCCACCACGATCCCTGTCGGACCCTTCAACTTGGTCGACACGAGACCTGACTCCGACACGGCTCGCAACGCGAGCGTGTTCTTGATGACCACGTACTCCACACCGGCTGCACGCAGCTTGCGACGGAGGTCGGTCATCCGCTTCACGTTCAGTCCCGTGAAGTCGGTGTAATACAGCGCCGCAGCGCCGGTGATCTTTTCCCGGAGCTCGACGACGAGCTGTTCCTTTTCGGATCGCTTCATGTCGGGTTACCGGTAGGGATTGGGATCGACCAGCACGCCGGGGCCCATCGTGCTGCTGACGGAGACGGTGCGGACATACACACCCTTCGCCGCGCTGGGCTTGGAACGCACCACCTGATCGATGAACGCCGTGAAGTTCTGTTCGAGCGCTTCGATCGCGAATGAGACCTTGCCGATCGGGACGTGCACATTGCCGCCCTTGTCGACGCGGAACTCGATACGGCCGGCCTTCGTCTCCTTCACCGCGCGTGCGACATCGAACGTGACGGTGCCGGTCTTCGGATTCGGCATCAGACCACGCGGTCCGAGCACACGTCCAAGCTGACCGACCTGACCCATCTGGTCCGGCGTTGCAATCATCACGTCGAAGTCGAGGAATCCGTCCTTGATCTTCTGGATGTACTCGATGCCCACGAAATCGGCGCCGGCGGCTTCGGCTTCAGCAGCCTTCGGCCCGGCCGCGATGACGAGGACACGTACCGTCTTGCCGGTGCCGGCAGGCAGCACGACCGTGCCACGCACCAGCTGATCGGCGTGCCGCGGATCGACGCCGAGGCGGACCGCGACTTCGACGGTCTCATCGAACTTGGCGAACGCCGCCGACTTCACCGCTTCGAGGGCAGCACGCGCTGCGTACGCCTGAAGTGGATTGGTCTTTGCCGCTGCCGCTGTGTACTTCTTGCCATGAGCGCGCATCAGCCCTTGACCTCCACACCCATCGAGCGTGCTGCACCGGCCATCATCTTGATGGCCGACTCAATGGTGTCGCAGTTCAAATCCGGCATCTTGATCTCCGCAATCTTGCGCAGCTGAGCCGTGCTGATGGAACCCACCTTGGTCTTGTTCGGCGCGCCTGACCCGCTCGCCAAACCCAACTCCTTCTTGATCAGGATCGCCGCAGGCGGCGTCTTGAGAATGAAGGTGAAGGACTTGTCGCCGTAGATCGTCACTTCGACCGGGAGAATCGTATCCTGGCCCTGCGTCCGAGCGTTGAACTCTTTGCAGAACCC
>JANLRD010000237.1:0-7305 GCA_031368215.1 Acidimicrobiia bacterium
GAAACCCAGCCCGGGATTGGAGCGTGGTGCCGAACCGACTCTCCGGCGCACAAAGCTTGGGCCGAAACTCGGGTTTTCGCGAACGGCAGAGAAACCGGGTCGTGGCCGACTGGGATTGCCGCTTGCGCACTGGTGGCGGCCGATTGCGGAACACAATCTTTTTACGTTCGATCGAGATACGGCGAACTTGCCTGCGGCCGCGTTGGACACCGATGTGTTCCGCGACTGCTACGAACCGCGGCTGAAGTACCCGGAGTCCTCGGGGTTGCTTGCCGGCTGGCTTGCTGACCAAGTTGAACTCGTGGTGACCGGTCAGTTGTCGACTGAACTTCACGAGGCGTCAGGGCTCCAACCGGATGTGCGGTCAGCCGTAGAGCAGTTTCGTCGGCTTGCAGCGCCAACCGAGCGTTGGGAGCCATTGGCAGCGTTGGTGCGGGCAGGAGTCAATGGATCGTTTGGGGAGGGAGACGTTCGCCACTTGGCCCAAGCCGCCGCCGGAGGTGCGACGTATTTCGTGACCCGGGACGAGGATGTTTTGGGTTGTGCGCAGCGCCTGAACGAGCTCGTGGGGTTGCGAGTGTTGCGACCTGCCGACCTCCTTCTGGAATTGCACGACGCGTCGAACGATGGGTCCTATCGACCGGCGGCCCTTGCCGAGACAGCCTTGTGCATTCGTCGGCTCCGCGAGGTACCCGAGGCGTTCGACTTACAGCGCGTTACGGACCACGCGAGTGGCGAAACGACCAGCGCGCTTGTGAATTTGGTCCGAGACACCGCAGCGCAACTCGATGCTGCGGGCCGTGTCATGGTCATCGAGGACGAACATGAGGGCGTCTTGGCGCTATCGGCTGTGTTCGTCGAGGGTGGCCGACTGCGTGCTTCGATCAGGGCACGGTCCGAGCATCGGCAGACCACACTTGTTCGCCAACTGGCCCACGAACTTCGCGAGTACGCCGTTGCAGTCGGAGGTGACGGAGTGGATGTCCTTCGACCGTTCCCGTCCTACCTCGCCGCCCCTTTAATGGATGAAGGTTTCGAATTGTCTGAGATGGGCCTGTCGGCCGACTGCTTTGTCGGCTACTTCTCGCGAACGACACTTCCGCCCGCTCGAACAGGATGGGACGGATCGCCGCTGACTGCGGTCGGTGTGAGCGAACTTGAGCGACGGTTTTGGCCGGGAAAGTTTGTGACGGGCGATACTCCTGTCTATATCGTGCCGATTCAGCCGAAGTGGGCCGAGGCGCTGTTCGGCTCAGCTGTTCAGCCCGAACTTTCTGGACGGCCCGAGCATCTCGGTGTGGCCCGTGAGCACGTGTACTACTGCTCCTTGCGCACGAACCTCAAAGTTCCCTCGCGTCTGCTCTGGTACGTCTCCGGAACGGGTTTCAACGGCGGGATTCGGGCGACCTCGTGGCTGGATGCCGTCGTCGTGGATCGGCCTCGAACGCTTCACCGTCGGTTCGGACTCAACGGCGTCTACACCGCACTCGAGGTTGAGTCGATCATCAAGAAGCCCGGTGGCCGGGCGACAGCGATGGTCTTCAGTCGGACAGAAGTGTTAGGTCGCTCGGTTCCGATCAAGGAGCTGAAAGCTCTGGACCCGCGGTTCAACGTTTTGCGTTCGACACGAGAGTTAGACGAACATGTGTTCGTAGAGATTCTAAAGCGGGGAGCAAAATGAGCAACGATCGAAGACTCCTGCTGTCACTGAAGCCACGGTTCGCCGACGCAATCCTCGACGGCTCGAAGACTGTCGAGCTGCGTCGAACGCGACCCACCATCAAGGTACCGACAGATGCGCTGATCTACGCGTCAAGTCCCAGGATGGCGATTATCGGGCGATGCAGGGTCGAGTCGATTGGGTCGTACGCGCCGTCAGGACTGTGGGAGGCCCACGGGCATTCGGCTGGAGTTACGCGTCGGGAGTTCCGCGACTACTTCAGCGGTGCGGACCGAGCATACGCATTGATGTTGTCAGGCCCGTCTCGGTTCGACGAGTCAATCCAACTGGCCGACATCCGGTGTTGGTGGCCCGGATTTGTTCCGCCGCAGAGTTTTCGCTACCTGCCAACATTGGGAGAACCGGGATTTTTCAGGATCAACGAGGCTTTTGCCGCCTGACGACAAGTCGCCGACCTTGGTCGGTACCGGAGGCTGAAGTGGAATCGGTTCAAATTTGCCCTTCACGCTGGAAAGCACGCCGAGACGCGCGGCTATCTCAGCGTCGCGTTCTCGAGTGGCGTGCTGGTAGATCAGCGCTGCGCGAGGCGAGGCGTGTCCCATTCTCGACATGAGTTCTCTCGTGCTGGCGCCGGTCATCGCGGCGGGCGTGTTTCCGGTGTGGCGCAGGTCGTGGAAGTGGAAGTCGGCGAGACCGACGGATCGAATGGCTGGCGCCCAGACACGGCGGTTGAAGTGGCTGCGTCGGATCAGTCCCCCGGCGGGTGCTTGGAACAACAGCCCGTCCTGCCCCGGTGCAGCCCATTCCGCAAGGTGCGCCTGGAGGTACGGGATGAGCGGCGGGGGAAGTGTGACGTCTCGCCGTCCCGCATCGGTCTTTGGCGAACCGAACTGGTGCGCTCCGTCCTGTAGCTCGAAAACCTGGCGACGAACGGCGACGTATGGCGAGGGGCCCGAGAAATCGATGTCGGACCGCCTGAGCGCCAGGAGTTCTCCGAGCCGAAGGCCGGTGAAAGTGGCCAGCAGAATCAGAGTCTTGTACCGCGGATGCATCGCATCTGCGAGCTTCCAGACCTGGTCGATGGTCGCGATCGGACGCTCCTGGCTCTTCGATGTTGAAGCACCGCGAACGTTGTAAGGATTCCGGGGGATGAGTTCGTCGGCAACCGCCGTTGCACAGAGTGCCTTCAGGATCCGGTATGCCCGGGCAACCGTCGCAGGGGCGAGCACGGAATGGGTCAGCTTCGAATGCCAGTCACGCACCATTGCAGGTGTGAGCTGGCCGATTTTGACCTGTCCGAGGTCCGGGAGAATGTGGTGGCGAAGGTTGCCCGAGTAGTTCTGTCGAGTTCGTGGTCGCAGTCCCGGATGGTTGGCGAGCCACTTCTTCTCACCGTACGTTGCCAAGGTGACCTTCCCGGCCTGTGGGTCGATGAAGGTGCCGCTTTGCTGCTCCGCCTCGAGGCGAGAGAGAAAGAGGTTCGCGTCCCTCTTGGTGCCGACCTTGAGCTCGGCGCTGAGGGTCGCACCGGTCGACACCACACGCTGGAGCGACGAGATGTCGTAGGCGTCACCGCCGAGCGCGGCCACGATCGGCCGGGCGAAGGCGTCACCGACGATCGAGAGCTGGGTGACGCGGTGCTGCTCGACGAGCCCCAGGAGCTCGTTCGCATCGAAGCCTCGGTTGCCGAGAAGCACGACGCTGCCGCCCATCACGAACGCACCGATCGCAAGAAATAGCGCCGTGCCGTGCATGAGCGGCGGGGCGCACAGGTTCACCGGGCTGCGTCCTGCGGTCTGCAGCAACGCCGCCGTTTCGCCGACCTGCTTCGGTGTGGTCGGCATCTCCAGGCCCGCCGCGAGGTAACCCGTCGATGCGAGCGCACCCCACAGATCGACGTGGCGCCACATCACGCCCTTGGGCATGCCGGTGGTGCCTCCGGTGTAGAGGAACAGGAGGTCCTCGCCACTGCGCTCAATCCTCGGCGCCGGCTCGAACTGGGCCAGCACGTCGTGGAAGAAGGTGGCGCCTTCGAGGAGTGGAGCACCGTCGTCGACCTGGACCAGCAGACGCAGCTTCGGCAGACGTGCAGCCGCCGCAGCGACGCGATCAGCCATTGCGCCGTGGAAGACGAGCACTTCGGCATCGGCGTTGTCGAGCACGTAGACGATCTCGTCGGCGAGGTACCGGTAGTTCACGTTCGCCGGGTGGCCCGCTGCTTGAAGGCGGCGTAGACGGTGATGAGGTATTCGGGACAGTTGAAGAGCAACTGCGCCACCTTGGTGTTGTGCCCGACACCATTCGCTGCGAAGAACGCGGGTACACGGGCGCCGGAGTCGTCGAGCTCACGCCATGACATGGCCCGCTGTCCCACCACCGCGGTGTGGTCCGGCTGCTGGTCGGCGAGCGCCTCCCACAGCGTGGCCCAACTCTCGCTCAATCCGGTGCTCATGCAATAAACCTAACGAGCGAGTCTTGCGCTAAATGCCCAAAGCGGGACGGGCGGACGGACTGGGAGTCCGGGGTCTCTCCCAGAGCACCCGAGACCCCGAATCTTCGGGGCTTCCAGCGTGTACCAAGCCTTGGTAGTGTGGGGTGAGGAGGAAAACATGGCAGCGAAAAACACGTCGGTAGTTCTCACGGACCACTTCGTTGACTTTGCCGAACGTCAGGTTCAGGAAGGACGGTACGGGTCCACAAGCGAGGTGGTGCGAGCGGGACTGCGGCTTCTCGAACAGCAAGAGGCGAAGTTGGCCGACCTTCGCCGAGCTCTGGCCGACGGAGTATCCAGTGGCGTCGATCAAAGGTTCGATTTCGACGCGTTCATTTCCGCAATTGACGATCTGCATTGAGCCGCGCCGTTTGGACGCTGAGCCAACGAGCCACAGGCGACCTCATCGCGATACGGGACTACACGATCGCGACCTGGGGCCGGACACAGGCAAAGACGTACCTCGCGGGGATCAGGATGGCGATCGATCGCGTAGCCGGAGCTCCGTCGCTGCGGCGAAGCTGCGGGGACGAGCTTCCCGGCTACTTTCGACTCGTCGTCGGCTCACATGTCGTGTTCTACCGAGAGTCCGAGCGCACGGTTCACGTCGAACGAATCCTCCACCGACGCATGGACTTCGAGTCCCACCTGTGAGCGACCAAGGCCGGCTTCGGTAGTTCGGGGTCTGCGTAGCTCCCAGAGCAACCGAGACCCCGACCTCCCGGGGGAGTTGTGTGATCTCGATCACGGTGGCGCCCGCCCAATCGTGGTTTGCTGAGAGGTACGGAGCAGGACACGAAGAGTCGCGTGACGGCAGCAGACAGCCAACGAGTCGACGAACCCAGGGACCTGGCGGCGCGCCTGGCCCGGGCCGAGCGACGTGAGGCCGCGCTCGCCGGCGTGCTGCGGGCGGTGGCCGAGGCCGAAGGTGACCTTGAACGTCTCCTGTTCGACGTTGCCGTGCAGGCTGTTCAGCTGTGCAACGGGGTCAGTGGCCTCGTGTTCGTGGTGGAACGCGGGCCGGTTGCGGTGTACATCGTCGATGTCCGGACGCCCGGAGAGCCCCTTCGACGCAAGACGTTTCGGCCCGATAGCGATGTGTCCGCTCTGTCGGAGGTACTCCGGACCCGCCAGGTCCTTCGTTTCGACGACCAATCGGCACTCGGCGACGACTACGCGCAGTCTCGTGAAGCGGCCGTCAACAAGGGGATCAGCTCCGCCGTCTACGTCCCGTTGCCGACCAGCGGGCCGCCTCTCGGCATCGCCGTATTCAGGACGACCATCGAGCCGTTCACCGACGAAAACGTCGACATCCGAGTCGTTCGAGTCTGGGCAGGGTGACGAGCACGGCGAGCAGATCGACGACGAAGCCGACTTCGGCCGTGAGCTTGGCCGGGTCGTCGGCTTCGGTCGCGGCGAAGAGGCGGGTCATCGTGCTCTCCGGTTCGGATACTGCGTTGATCCGGTCGAGCTGGGCCGACCACCGGGATCCACATTCGCACCACGTCCCCCAGCGACCAGCGGCGGCATCTTCGGCAACGATCGCCGCCACAAGCACACTTCGATGGGTTGCCGCGGCGCGATGCAGAAGAACGTGCACCAGGTCGAGCAGCTGCCACCCGAAGGTCCACATCGACGACACAGCGCTCTTCAGGCGAGTTCGCAGCACGACAAGGGTATCGTCGGCTGGGTAAGCGCAAGGGCTTCTAGCCCGTCACAACAGCGGGTCAGCAGGACGTCGTCGCCGGCCATCGACGCACCGATCGCGGCAGTGATGAGTTGGTCGACGAGTTCAGCGGTCGACACGCCGGCGTCGTGGATCGACCGATGCCGCGTTGCCATCCGATCGTTCGACGGTCCCTTCGAATTCATCTGCGCGCGTACCTTTCGTCGGTTGGCGTCTCGACGTCGCTGGCTGTTCGTTCCCACCCCGCCATCGTCACACAGCCCCTGTGACAGCCAACCAGCGCCGTCCCGACCCGGTGGTGGCGCACCCCCGACGGCGTCCGCTCGAGAAGTCGAGAAACGTGACGATCGACGTACTCGACGCGTATGTAAGCGCGCTTGGTGGTCGGCTCGAAGTATCGGTCGTGCGAGGAGGTGGCCGTACTCGGTTACTCGGTGAGTCGACCACACGGCGGGATGACTCTGCGAAACCTGGTTCGTTTAACGCGTTAAACCATCGTTCCCGGAAACGGGCCGACGCTGCGGAATCAGCGGAAAAGCCGACGGGGAAGACCCTGCTCAGCGGAACCAAAGGACGCAAACCAACCGATGTCATTGCCTCTTTTTTGCCAAGGTGAGGGTCGCGGGTTCGAATCCCGTCTTCCGCTCCAAGAAGATGACTATGAGCAGCTGATTCGTCGGGTCGGCGTGATGATCTGCGGCGGGAGCTGCCCATCATGCCCATGAAGTTGCCCATCAACTTGGGCATCGGTGTGTCCGAAATCTGTGGGCATGCAGGGGTTCGATGCGGTTGAGGGGTCGTTCGTCGGTGGGAGCTGCGCGTCTACGCGGGCACTGACGCGGACACGGGAATGCGCCGGTACCGGACGGCGACGGTGGTGGGGAGCCGGGCCGATGCCGAGCGAGGTCTAGAGAACTTGATCGCTGATGTGCGAGCGCACCGGCAGGTGGCGTCGTCTTCGACGGTGCCGGAACTGTGGGAGGCGTGGTTCGCGGTTGCGTCGGGCTCGTGGCGCCGACGACGATCCGCCAGACCCGCTCCGTGATCGACCGGTACCTCAAGGTCCATCTCGGCACGGTACGGGTGGGTGAGCTCAGCGCGTTCACGATCGATGAGGCGTATGTGCGTCTGCGTGCCGGTGGCGGATCCCAGGGGCAGCCGTTGTCAGCCGGCACGCTGGCCCGGGTGCATGTGGTGTTGCGCTCGGCGCTGGCCCAGCGGTGGGGGTGGATCTTCGACAACCCGGCGGAGCGTGCGAGCAGGATCAAGGTCCACCTGACCGAGCGTCGGCCGCTGACCCCGGCGGAGGTCCGGAACTATCATCATGTCTGGTTAGGCGGCAGCAATTCGCCGTGGCACTGAAGTCGCGGAAACTTTCGTCGCCAGGATTCAGTAACCTCAACGTGAAGGCACCCATGCAGCTGGACGATCCAACCCTCGACAGTG
>JANLRD010000291.1:0-9427 GCA_031368215.1 Acidimicrobiia bacterium
GAATCCGCTCGTCGGAGAGACTGGCCATGGTTCCTAAGAGTAGCCAGATCTGGTAGGACTGGCAACACTAAGCCACAAGATGGGGGAACGATGCCCCCGTCCCTTCCACTCCGAAAGGCGATTCGCCAGTTCAAAGGGTCATTCCAGCAACAACGTTTTGAGAAAGGGCGCCCGTCGGGCTTGGCGACACGCCCTAAATGCGCCCTCCAACGCCCTGAGCAGAGTACCTCACCCTCTCTGAGCAGGGGAAATGCTTCAAAAACAACGTGGAGGTGGGGGGAGTCGAACCCGCATGCCCCGATTTGCGTTGTTGCTGGTCAGGTGGTGTTTGGGCTGGTCAGAGGCTGTTTCCGGTCGTTCCCGTCGATGCCTTTCGAGTCCCCTGGAAGCCGGAGAACTGCGTCAAACGCGTGCCACCGTGTCAAACCTGTGTCAAGTAAGCGCGCTTAGGAGGTGTCGGATTCGTACCGGTGCTTCCGGACTGGTTTTCGGCTGGCGCAAGGCCAATGATTTGTTGTTTTTGTTGCGGCGCCGAAGCGCACCTGAGGGCACGCGACGTCTTGGGTCGCTGCGTTTTCGTTCGCCCGCGCCTCATCTGGGTTGCGGGCGGTAGGCGTTGTTAGCATCACCAGATGGAATCCGTTCGCAAGTCGGTCGTCTGCTCCGATGGCGCCACGCTGGCGGTCAGTGAGTGGAATCCGACGGGCGCGGGCCCCGCCATTGTCCTGCACCACGGCTTTGGTGCGAACACGGCATCGAACTGGGGGCGTCCCGGAATCGCTGACGCTCTCGCCGCCACGGGTCGCCGCGTTATCGCTTTCGACACCCGGTGCCATGGCGAGTCAGAGAAGATATTGGATCCGGAGCGTCTCACCCGGGACCGGCTGGCGCAAGACGTCACAGAAATCGCAACGAAGCCGGACTCGAGGCATACGACCTTGCGGGCTATTCGCTCGGCGGGTTCATCTCGGTGATCGTGGCGGTTCGAGACCGACGTGTACGGAGGCTCGCGATTTGCGGCTGTTGCGACCAGCTGTTCATGGACCAACTTGGCGATCCGGGCCATCGCTACGTGCCCGCGGCGTTGCGATCCGACGATCCCAAGGAGGTGCCGGACAAGCTGGCCCGAGGGTTTCGCCGGTTCGCAGATGCAACAGGCTCGGATCGGATGGCGCTGGCGGCCTGCTTCGAAGGCATCAACGGACCGGACTGGCAGTCGTCGGGCGAGGCCGTGCCGCTTATTCGCGTCCCTACGTTGGTCATCGGCGGAAAGGACGACTACATCATGGTGGGAGTTGAACGTCTGACCGACGTCATTCCTGGCGCGCAAATGGTGTGGACGAGCGGAGATCACTTCACGGCGCTCGACGATCCCGCCTTCGCAGCCAACCTCAGCGAGTTCTTCACGGCCGCCGCGCCTCTGCAATAGGCGAGACGCGCCGACTTAGGCGAGCTGCGAGCATGGGCCGCGGCGGAAGGCGGAGATTCCGTGTCACTGCGGTTGAACTGCGCCCCTGGGGCCTTCAGAGATCGGGACCAACGGTTGTTCGGCGGTACGTCGACGGTTGTCCCTTGCCGCCTTGCATCGTGACGAGTCCCTTGCCGCGAAGGGATGCGAGCCGTTTGTGAACCGCGTTGTCGCTCAGGTCGAGTGCCGCAGCGATCTCCTTCACGCTGCGCGGAGCGTCGAGAAGCATGAGCAGCTGACGTTCCGACGATGTCGTCGTGTTCGGGCCCGCGCTACTCGCCGGCGGCGTGGATCGGTCGACGGTGACGGTGAAGGCAAGTGCTTGGTCGAAGAATCGTGGCGGGGGCATGTTTGCTGCTGCGAGCGCGGCGATGGTCGCCGGGATCCCGCTTGCCAGCGCTTCGACGACGTTTGCGTCGCCGGTTCTCACGAACTTGCAGATCTCGAGTAGTCGGCGGTTGCGGGCGGAAGTGAGCGGGTGGACTCCGAGGCGCTCGGCGGTGATGCCGTAAAGGCCGCCAGGGTTGGTGATTCGCATCGTCGTGTTGGTTAGACGGAGATCAATGGATCGCGACGACGCCCATTCGGCGAGGTCGCGATGGACCAGCGCGTTGGCGACGAGTTCGCGCACTGCGATGGCAGGGGGGTCGAGCTGTGTCGTGACTTGTCCATTCGGCGTCTCGACGATCCGGTTGCGACTGTTCCGAGCGACCCAGTCAACGGCGTCGTCGAGGATCGCAGCGATTGGACCGGTGAAGGTGGCGGAGTCGAGCGCCCGCACGGTTGAAGAGTCGTCACTTTGGAAGGCCGCTCGAATGGTGCAGTGCGGGAGGTGTTGCTGCGGGTACTCACCGAGGGCGAGCAGTCCTGCGACCGTGACCTGGCCGTCGGACAGCACACCGGTCTTCGCGAGAAGGGTTTGGTCGTCGAGCGGGCGAAGGCGCCGATCCATGGAGCGGGCAGTCGCCAGGAAGTCGTTGAGTCGGTCGATATCCAAGTCGCTGCGACTCGTGTCAGGAAGGACCGCTTCGTCGAATCGCGGCCGTGTTCGGTTGGCGGCGAAGCCGTCCATCTCGAGTCGAGAGAGCGCGTAGTCGCCGTCGGCGAATCGCAGAAACGCCTGCCCGGACTTCTTCACCGTGCAGGGCTTTGCGCTCGTCGAAGTCTCGTGGACTCGGGCGACGACGAGATCGACGCCTTCGAATTGCTCGATGTCAACGGTGAGCTGGATGGGTGGGTCGAAGGCCTGACGCGCTCGGGAGGCGAGCGCCGCGCCCACTTTCGCCGCATCTGGGACGCCCGTCGCGCGAAAGTCAGCCGCCTCATCGAGACCGAGGATCACCAGCCCGCCGCCCGGCATGTTCGCGAAGGCCGACAGCGTGGGTGTGAGGCTTGTCGGCAACCCACCCGAAGCAGCCTTCGCCTCGACGGCGGTGGTGTCGGAACCTCGTCGTCGAAGGCCGTTGATCACCTCGGTCAAGTCCATGGGAATGACCTTAGCCAAATTAGCGGCCAGTCTTGGCGAATTTAGGCTAATTACGGCGAATTTCGAGGGGTGGGGGAATGCTGCCCTCGGTCCGGTCCAAAAATCGCACGTCGCATGCTCAGAACAGGCAAACGAGACGGCGCAACTCTGCGTCAAAACTGTGTCAACGCCAACCCGGCATTTCGGCAGGTCACGGGCACCTTCTCGGGCGGTCTTCCCCGCGCGCTGTGTCAAACCCGTGTCAAGGCACGAAAATACATGCCCTGACCAGGGCAAACGGTGGAGGTGGGGGGAGTCGAACCCCCGTCCCTCAGCCTGGCAATGGGTCTTCTCCGAGCGCAGCCGGTGGGAAGGTCTCGGGCCCGCCCTCAACACCGGCAACTCCGGCGGGCCCCAGCTCACTTGATGTTCCCGATCACCCGCAAGCACTGTGATCAGGTAAGCCCCGCTTGATGGCGGTGACGACTGGTCCGCAGGGCTGGGGCCAGATCACCGTCGCAGTTATTTAGGCTGCGAGCGCAACGTTGTCGTTGGCGTTTGTTGTTGGTACCAACTCTTTAACGTGGATTTGGCGACCACGGCTCGCTTCCCCCACCTTCAGCACCAAGGTCGAAACCAGGCACCCCCGTATGGATCTGCACTGCCAAATCTAGCGCACCGTACGCGGGTCCCCGGTCGTGAGATGTTTGCCGAGTGCGGCGAGCCGGCGGTCCCCGGAGCTACCGACTCGCTCCAGCCACGCCGTGGCCTTGGTGAGCGAATCAGGGTGGAGTGAGTAGAACACTTCGTTTCCTCGACGTTCGGCGGTCGCGATCCCGGCCGACTCCAAGACCCTGAGATGCTTCACGACGGCCTGACGGGTCACGGTGAACTGGCCATCCATCGAAGTTGCGGTGAGCGGTCCGCGCTTGGCGAGGAGGTCGATGATCTCGCGTCGCGTCGGGTCGCCGATTGCCGCGAACAACGCTTGATCACGCATGCGCGACGCGATGGGTGCACATTGCCGAGAGCGACGAAGCTCGACAGCCCCAGAAGCGCGGTCGTGCGGCAAGCGCCGTTGGCGTCTCGGTGATGCGCAGGCCCGAACCATCCGCGGTCTCTTCGATCTCGAAGCCGACGGTCGACGCGTCATGCGGGTCATCCTCGGGCCACCACGTGAACCGCAGCGTCCGACCCGGGTCGACGTCGGTGACGACACCCGACCAGCGTGCGCCGTCGACTTCGACGAACGTAAACGGTGACCCCGGCGTGGGTTCCCAATCGACGTGGCCGCCGAACCATTCGTCGAGGTGCTCGGGTTCGGTGACGGCCCGCCACAATTCGTCGGGGGAGACGGGATACTCGGCTTCGCGGTGGATCATTGATCGCTCCTTTGTGCAACTCCATGGTTGCATATGCGCTGGACCGACGTGTAGTCTGCAACCCATGAGTTGCACATTGACATCGAGACGACCATGAACCCGAGTGAACACAACGGGGGAGTGTTCGACCGACTCCTGCGAGAACGGGTGGTGTTTCTCGGCAGCGAGGTGACCGACGAACTCGCCAATGACGTCAACGCCAAGCTGCTGCTGCTCGACGCCGACGACGCCGAGAAGGACATCTCGATCTACATCAACTCGCCCGGTGGTTCCGTCTACGCCGGCATGGCCATCTTCGACACCATGAACATGGTCCGGCCCGATGTCGCCACGATCTGCATCGGCATGGCGGCGTCGATGGGCCAGTTCCTGCTGTGCGCTGGCGCGAAGGGCAAGCGGTTCGCGCTTCCGCACAGTCGCATCCTGATGCACCAGCCGCTCGGGCAGATGCAGGGCAAGGCGTCGGACATCAAAATCCACGCCGAACAAATGGCTCGCACGAAGGAACAAATGGCCGACCTGATCGCCGAGATGACGGGGCAGACGCGTGAACGCGTCACTGCGGACTCTGATCGGGACCGCTGGTTCACCCCCGACGAAGCGCTTCTCTACGGGATGATCGACCGCATCATTGACAAGCCACGATCATCAGCGCGCTGATAATATTCACGCTCACGACCGCGCCGTGAAGCGGATCGGGAGAGCTTTCATCGGACGGAGGAAGAAGCTCGGGTCGTGGAGCGGCTTCGGCAGATCACCGTCGAGTTCGATGTGTTCGGTGCGAGCGAGAAGAATCTCGAACGCGCTGGTCATCTCCTGGCGGGCTAGCGCGGCACCAAGGCAGAAGTGCGCTCCGAGTCCGAACGCGACGTGCTGGTTGGCGTTCTCTCGTGTGATGTCGAAGCGGTCTGGCTCAGCAAACATGCGAGGATCACGGTTCGCCGCGCCGTAGCGGACCATGACCGACGAGCGCTCGGGGATCTCGACGCCGGCAATCGACGCCGGGCAGGTCGACGTGCGCCACAACCCTTGCACCGGGCTATCGAAACGCAAGGCCTCCTCGACGAAGTTCCCCAGCAATTCAGGCCGCGACCGCAAGAGCATCTGTTGGTCCTGATGCGTGGCGAGGAGATGCATGGCCGTGGCCAACCCACCCGTAGTTGTCTCGAACCCGCCGGTGACGAGCTGATGCATGAGGTCCTGCAGCTCGTTCATCGTGAACGCTTCGCCGTCGGCCTGGGCGTGGACGATGAGCGAAATTAAGTCGTCACTCGGGTCAGTCCGTCGGCGTTCACATTCGGCGGCCAGATAGTGCTGCGCTTCGAGCTCGACCTCTACTTCGACCATCGCCTCGTCCAACGTCATCTGCGGACGGTTGGCGAGACACAGCATTGCTTCGGCCCAACGACGAAACGTCTTGTACTGCGAGCGATCGAGCCCGAGCTGCTCGGCGATGAAAATGCCCGGGAGCGGGAGGGCTAGATCAGCAACGAACTCGCACCGACCCGCGTCGATGAACTTATCGACGAGTTCGTTGACGATGCTTTCGATCGCCGGCACCATCGATCGCACCCGAGCCGGGGTGAAGACACGGTTGAGCACCTTTCGATACCGCGTGTGGACCGGCGGGTCAGTTCGCTGCAACGTCGTGGCCCGACCCCATCCGCGCTCGGCCAACGCCTGAACGTAGGCGGCCGCCACGGGGTTCACCCCGGCGGTCCTCTGTGCAGGAGAGCTGGAGAACGTGACGGAATCCGTGAGGGTCGCCCGTGCCTGCTCCATTCCTCCGACCACATAGAGGTCGACATCCTCCTCGTGCCAAACGGGACAGCCGCCGAGTCGCTCGGCGTAATACGCAAACGGGTCGTCCTGGACGTCGAGGTCGCTCAGCTTGGCCATGAACGAACCGTAGCGAATTGGTTGAGGTCTACGCCTCGACCTTGACGGGCGGTTCGTTGGTCACCGCTCGCCAGAACGCTTCGTCGGGGGCGGCGAGCATGGCCCGATATACGGGCTCGGGGTAGACGAGGTTCGGCTTCGACGGGTCATACGCAGGCTGAGCAACGGGGGAGTCGGGTCGATCGAAGGCAGCAGGGGTGACGAAGCGTGCCACCTCGTCGTCCGTGATGCCGGCGAGGGCCTGGACCTCGGGATCGATCCAGGCTCGGTGATCGATGTTGCCGCCGGTCGCCACTTCCAGGCAGAGGCCCTCGGGGCCGGCGAAGTACATGCTCTGACACATGCCGTGGTCCATTGGTCCGATGACGGGCACGCCTCTGCTGCGGATGCGGTCACGCATTGCGTAGAGATCTTCGAGGGAGTCGACATTGAAGGCAATGTGCTGCATGGTTCCGCCCGGCATCGCCCCGCCGGCATTCACCGCATGCGTCACGCCATGCTCACGCGTGGTCGAGTTGTGGGGGTGTTGCACGAACGCGACGTAGCACGACCCGCTCAGCTCGACGAAGCCATGAAAGGTGTTCTCCACGCCATGCATCCAGTAGAGCGCTTTCAGTTCGCCGCCGAGCACGTCGGTGAAGAACTCGATCTGCTCCTTGATGTTCGTGGTGGCAATGGCGAGGTGGTTGATGCCGTTCGGATGCAAAGACATAGCTCAGTTTGCCTGATTCATGCCGCACCCACGAAGCGGAGGCCGACGGCGGGGGTGTCGGCGGGGCGTACCGGGAGGGTCACCGTGATCGTGTCGCCGTGGCGCGTCCACGCGAGGTCGCCGGCGCGGCCCAGCCATTCGACCCGCTCCGGTGACGATGCCTCCGTGAGCCCGTCGATGGTGATGACGTTGGCGTCGGGCCGTCCGAGCACGAGTGCGTAGAGATCGCCGTCGCCGCAGGTGAAGCGTACGGGGATCGGATCTCCGCCGTGGCTGGCCGTTGCCCCGAACCGTTTCCATGGACGCGAGTTCGTGATGGCGGCGCCGTTCGTCTTCATCCAGTGGCCGAGGGCCAGCAGTCTCGAAGCTTGGTTCCAGGGAATCTCACCGTCGGCGTTGGGGCCTACGTTGAGCAACAGGTTGCCGCCCTTGGACACGGTGTCGATGAAGAAGCGCACGAGTGCAAACGGCTCGATCAGATCATCATCGGTGGCCCAGGCGTTGTACCCGAACGAAGTCCCGAGCCCTCGGGTGGTCTCCCACGGCGTGGTGTCGATGGCGTCGCGGCCGCTGTACTCCGGAGTCCGGAAATCGGCATGGGCTCGGCCCTTCATGGTGCCGATGAAGTCGAACCGGTCATTGACAATTCCAGTTGGCATGCGCGCGTAGTACCACTCGAACAGATCATGCATGTTGCCCGCCTTTGGATAGCCAATGTCGTTCCAGAGGACCTCTGGCGCGTACCGCTCGACGAGTTCGCGCCAGTGCGCGTCGGCGTACTCGACGTAGCCGTCCGACTGCGGAATGGCCGACATCATCGCCTCCATCGAGTCGATCGGGTGCCCGGTTGACGGGCCGATGAACGTCCAGTCCAGGCCCCCGGAGTAGTACGCCCCGAACCGAAGTCCACGGCCCCGAACCGCCGAAGCGAAGTCGCCGACGATGTCTCGCTCCACCGCCCAATTCGCACGATGCGGGTTCGGCGTGGCGCTCGGCCAGAGCGTGACGCCGTCGTGATGCTTGGTGACCAGCACTGCGTATCCAGCCCCGGCGGCGGCAAAGAGATCGGCCCACGCGTTGATGTCGGCCCCCTTCGCCGTCTCGCGAAAGGTCTCAACAAAGCGCGCATACGGATAGTCCAAGCCATAGGTGTGCAGATGATGTTGGTGCACCGGGGAGCCCTCGATCCCAAGGGAGTTTTCGTACCATTCGACGTAGGGGGTGTGGGCGAGGGCGTGGCCCCAGCCGTGCTCCTCGGCCAACGCGAACGGATCTGGTCCGACGGGGGCAAAAGCCGGAACGGTCGCCGCCGTCCAGTGGACGAAGATCCCGAGTTTGGCGTTGGAAAACCACTCGGGAAGTTGGCGCGTCGCCAGTCGGGCCACCTGCTCCGCTCGGGCGGCTCGGGCGTCGGTGGTCTGGGCGGTGTCCGCGTCGGGCATCGTCGAACGGTACCGGTTCGACGCTCGATCGTGCGAAGGTGGAATCATGACCGTGACAAAACCCGACGACGTTGGCCGACTACGCACGTTCAACGTGATCGCTGGTGTCCTGCACCTCGCGCAAGCCGTCGTCGTGCTCGTTCTGACCAACAGTCGATCTCTCCCGGTGACGGGTGTGTTCGGCAACGGGCCGCCGGGCCAACCGCTCGGTCCCCTCGTCATTGAGAAGCTGTTCAGTTACCGCATCGGTTATGCCGTGTTCACCTTCCTTGCGCTCTCGTCGTTCTTTCACTTCCTGGTCGCCAGCCGGTGGGGCTTTCCCCGCTACCGGGTGGAGTTGGAAAACACCCGGAACCGATTTCGTTGGATCGAGTACTCGCTGTCGTCGTCGGTCATGGTCGTGCTCATCGCCGGTGTAGTCGGGATGACCGACGTGGCCGCGCTCATTGCGCTCGGCGGCGTGAATGCGTCGATGATCTTTTTCGGTTGGCTTATGGAGACGACCAACAAGCCCGGCCCGACGGCGAACTGGGCACCGTTCCGTTTCGGCAGCTTCGCCGGTGTGGTGCCGTGGATCGCCATCGTCGTCTACACCGTGGGCGCGGCGAGGAGTACGGCTGGAACCGGCGATGGTGTGCCGGGGTTCGTCTACGGCATCTTCGTGTCGCTGTTCCTGTTCTTCAACTCCTTCGCCATCACTCAGTTCCTGCAATACCGGGCGAAAGGGAAGTGGGCGGACTATCTCCACGGTGAGCGGGCCTATATCGTCTTGTCCTTGGTGGCGAAGAGCGCGTTGGCGTGGCAGATCTTCGCCAACGTGTTGCTGCCGAACGTGTAGCACAACGTCGGCAGGCGATACGGTCAGAGGCCGTGCCCCAAGGTCCCGCCAGCAAAGCTTTTCTTGACCCTGCCAACGCCGCAGCGGGAAGGGTTGCCGGGAAAGTTGTGTTCATCACCGGAGGTGCCCGCGGCCAAGGCGCGTCGGAGGCCGGACTGTTCTGTCGGGAGGGCGCCATCGTGGTGATCGGCGACGTGCTCGACGATGACGGCGAGGCCACT
>JANLRD010000002.1:0-1306 GCA_031368215.1 Acidimicrobiia bacterium
CTACGCTCTCGCCCACTGGTGCGGTTCCTCAACGGCTACTACGGCATCGCCCACTTCCTCATCACGATTGCCGCCATGGTGTGGTGTTACCGGAGGCTCCCATGGAGGTACCGGTCGATCCGCAACGGCCTCGCCCTGATGACGTGGTTCGCGCTCCTCGGATTCAAGTTCTTCCCGCTCATGCCTCCGCGCCTTCTTCCGGAGCGCTACGGCTACGTGGACACGCTTGAGGTGATCGGCGGGCCCTGGCACTTCAAGTCCGGGCCGGTCGCCCAGGTGTCGAATCAGTTCGCCGCGATGCCCAGCCTCCACTTCGGCTGGGCCGCATGGTGCGCCGTCGCGTTCTGGCCGTGGGCGACGACCTGGCCGCGAAAGCTCCTGTTGCTCACCTACCCGCTGCTCACGCTCCTCGCCATCGTGGCGACGGCGAACCACTTCATCCTCGACGCTCTCGGAGGCTTCGCGGTCTTCACCATCGGCATGCGGCTGGGCACCTGGCTCGACCGGATCAACTGGTCACGGGTCCGGGCGAAGTTGCGACCGTCGACAGCGGCGCGCTGAACAGCAAAACCTGCTCGATCGCCCAGGCAAGCCTGGTTAGAAGATCGAGTAGCCGCCGTCCACCAGGTGCACTTCCCCGGTGTGCCAGCGGGTGGAAGGTGACGCGAGGTACACCGCCAGCGGGCCGAAGTCCTGAGGTGTGCCCCACCGACGGAACGGCATGCGCGGCATCACGGCGTCGCGGAACCGGTCGTATGCGAAGGTGCGTTCGGTCATCGGGGTCTCGACCCAGCCCGGGAGAATCGCGTTCGAGGAGATCCCGTTTCGGGCGAACTCGATGGCGCAAGCCCGCATCATCGAGATGACCCCGCCTTTGGTCGCGGCATAGTGCTGACCGCGCGCCTGGCCCTGGATTGCGGCGAGCGACGCGGTCACGACCAACGCGCCACCGCCACCTCGTCCGACCATGTGGCGGGCCGCCGCCCGGAGTGTGTAGAAGACGCCGTCGAGATTCACTCGCAGCACCCGATGCCATTCGTCGGCGGTCATCTCGATGAACGAGGGAGCCGATCCACCGACGCCCGAGTTGGCGAAACAGGTATCGACGCGACCGAACGTGTCGAGGGTCGAGGCGAATGCTGCTTCCACTTCGGATTCTTCGCCGACGTCGCAGATCCAGGCTTCGGCTCGGCCGCCGAGCGAACGCAACCGCTCGACAGCGGCGGCGTTCTTGGCGGCGTTCGTGCCCCAGATCGCCACGCCGGCGCCGGCATTGACGAGGGCCTCTCCCATCCCGAGGCCGATA
>JANLRD010000041.1:0-95722 GCA_031368215.1 Acidimicrobiia bacterium
GAGGTCGAACAGGCCCTCCGGCGCACCGCTTTCGCCGGCGCCCGGTTTCACTTCACCGGTTCTCGACGACTCGACTGCCCGGCCGATGTCGGATTCGGACCGCTCGGCGGTGTCGGACGCAGCCGGATCCGGCCAGGTGGCGACCGGGAGAATGTCAAACAGCCCGATCACCGGCGCGACAGGTTCGATCGAGGATTCACTGCGGGAGTGGTCGAACCAGCTCGAGGGAAGCAGGGCCGCCTCCGTCGGAAAGGAGTTCCACCCATCGCCGTCGGACTCGTCCGTCGCCCAGTCGTCGGCCGGCGACTGCGGTTCGATAGCTGTCTCCGAATCGGTTGGGACGAACGCCACCGTCCACGGGGCCTCCTCCAACACTTCGGAGGGACCTCCCGGGCCGGAGGCACCGGTGTCCGTGGAATCGTCGGCCGCAGGTTGCCGTTCGTTCGGCAGTGGGCCGCCGCGTCGAGCGACGGAGAGTTCCCGCAGGAAGTCGATCTGCGAGGCCCGGTCCCGAGCGCGCGGAAGGGTGGTCGTACCCGCCCCGTTCTCTTCGTGTTCGTTGGTCATGACTGCTCTTCCGCGACGGCGTGCACAACCCTTGTCATCGGCACGACGCGTGGTGGCCTTGAAGCGCGTCGGGCGAGGCGAGGTGTTCGGCACGGACGGCTCACCGGTGTCGTTCCCACCCATCGGCGGCGAGTCGCTCGAGCGTCTTGCGGGTGGGGGTCACGAATCGCAGCTCCCCCTCGCGTTCGGCGGCCAACGCAGCAGCGGGATCCCACCAGTCGCCATGGACAATTTCTCGTCCGTCGACGCGGATCACGGCGTCAGGCGGCGACTCGACGATGAAGAACCGGGTGTCATAGCGACGCGGCGCACCGATCGGCGTCACCCAACGCCCCCATGGGGCGAATCGGTGGACGGGCACGGTCAGCTCCAGGCGCCGAAGTGCATCCGAGAACGGCTCCTCGGAACCGAACGACTGCACGTGCGCTTCGGTTGCCCAACCACCGTCGGCGGAGTGGGCCAGCAGGATGCCCGCTTCTTCAAAACACTCCCGGGCCACCGCGGCGATGGCGAGTCGGTCGATCGCCGCAAGTTCCCCGATGGACGCGGGATCGTCCACGCCCGACGTCGGAATGTGGGCGTCGCTGTCGTCAACGGCGCCCCCCGGGTAGAGGTGGACCCCGGCAACGAAGCCACTGCGATCGTTCCGGCGGAGCAGCAGGACCTCACGTGCCGACGAACGGCGGGAACCGAACGGCGTCCTGTTCGGGTCGACCGCCGGCGCGGGGCGCACGACCAGCACCGTTGCCGACGCCTTGACCGGCACGTGCGCGTGGTTGTCCGACACGGGCCGGCCGGTGAAGGCGCTGCCTGGTCCGCGGCGGTCGTCGTCCATACCGGACGAGGGTACCCGGGTGCCCGAAGGGCCCTCCGCCGGGCAGTACCGTTTGGCCATGGCTGTGCCCACAGATCGTGAGGGGTTGCCTCCGTTCGCCGGCCCGGAAGCCGACGCGTGGGCCCCCGACGAGGCCGACTGGCTGGGCGACGATGCGTCCGACCCGATGGGTCTCACCAGCACGAATGAGGACAACGAGCACGACGAGGCCTCGGCGGGAGCCGGGGTCACCGCCAACGCGATCCCGGACCAGCAACCGAACGCAAGCGCCAGACGTCGGCCGATCGCCGCGCGCCGCAGAGTCAGAAAGAAGAAGCGGGCGAGGCGGCGGGCGGCGGAACAGCGTCGCAAGCAGTTGGCCAAACGACTCGCACCGCGTCGGCGCATCCTGCCGCGCACTGTCATCGGTATCTGTCTGCTGCTCCTCTCCACGGCGCTCGCCGTTGGAGCGATCAGCGCCGCTCTTTACATGAACTACGCCTACAAGAAGGACCGCTCCGAGGCGCTCGTCCAGGGACTCGACCGGCGCATCGAACAAGGCTCGGCGAAGATCGACGCGGAAGCCACGAACGCCCAGGCGCGGATCCAAGACGAGCTGGCACCGCTGAGCAAACTCGCGGCAACCGGCGACACGCTGGCGAACCTGTTGAGCGCTTCGAAGGCGTCGATGTGGGTCGTGCGGACGTTTGACGAAGCCGGCGCACCAGCAGTTGGGACGGCCTTCGTCGTCGCCGCCGACGGACAACGCTCCTTCCTGCTGACGTCCTACGACGTGATCCGCGCCGCGACCCGCGATCCAGGTCCGGTGGTGACACTGCGGCAGGGCACGACCGATATGAAGGCCACGCTCTGGACGTGGGACGAGGCGAACGACATTGCCCTGCTCATCGTCGACGAGCCGAGCCTGCCGAAGCTGGCGTGGGGCCGTCCCAACGACGTTCGCCTCGGCAGCCAGATCTTCGCGTTGAGCGCGCTCGGCACTGCCGGCGGGGCGGTCACCCAAGGATTCGTGGCCGATGTTTCGGCGGCCGGTCTGCAGCACACGGCACCACTCGGCGCAGCGTTTCGCGGTGGGCCGTTGACCGACGACCGCGGCCGCGTCATCGGTATCGCTTCACGGACGTTCTCACCGCTCGGATTCACCTCCGACGGCGTCTATTTCGCCCCACCCATCGGCGTGGCATGCCGGAAGGTCTTGCGCTGCGAGGCCGACGTCGTTCGTGGCGCAGGAGCACAACGCTGAGTTCAATCGTCGCCGGGCCCCGCCGCCGCTGCGCTTCGGCACCCTGCGACACGGCCTCTACGGGGTTCCCTCGGCCGACTCGCTCCGCTCGCTGGCCTGACTCACCCACGGCCGCTGAAACACCGAGGAGCAGACACCCGCCTCCGCTCCTGAGCGTCAGACGGACGCGCTCGGGTTCGTCTGCTTCGAGTCGCGCGAGCTGAGAGCGAGAAGCCCGATCGCACCAGGCATGTCGGCGGCCGGGCACGGTCGCCCGAAGAGGAACCCCTGGGCCTGCTGGCAACCGAGGCGTTCGAGTTGGGCGAACTGCTCCGGTGTCTCGACACCCTCCGCCACGACCGAGAGACCGAGTTCCAACGCCATCGCCACCACGGCGCCGACGAGCGCGCTGTCACGGCGATCAGCCCCGAGGCCCTGGATGAAGGAACGGTCGATCTTCAGGCAGTCGATGGGGAGGTCACGCAGATACGAAAGCGATGAGTACCCGGTACCGAAATCGTCGATCGACACGCGCACGCCGAGATCACGCAGGCGAAGCAGTGGTCCGGTGGCGAGTTTGCGATCGGCCAGGATCGTCTCGGTCAGCTCGAGATGGAGGTTCTTCGGATCCAAGCCGAAACGGTCCAGCGTGCGAGAACACAGTTCGACGAAATCGTGGGCCAGGAGCTGACGAACGGACACGTTCACCGATACCGTGACGGACAGGTCGACCAGACCGGTCCGGTGCCACTCGGCCAGCTGCGACACGGCGTTCTCGAGGATGCGCTGACCCAACGCGTGCACGACCCCGCTGCCTTCGGCCAACTCGATGAAGTCGAGGGGGGGAATGACGCCACGCGTCGGGTGGATCCACCGGGCGAGCGCTTCGAACGACATCAAGCGCCCGCTGGCGATGTCGATGATCGGCTGGAACCAGGCAACGAGTTCCCCGGCGATGAGTCCACGCTGCAGATCCTCGAGGAGCGCGAACCGGCGGAGGATCTTGTCCTCCATCTCGTCGCTGAAGACTTCAATGCGGTTACGGCCGCTGCTCTTGGCCCGGTACATGGCGATGTCGGCTTTGCGGAGCAGGGTTGCCGCGTCGATCGTCTTGTCCTGGTGGGCATTGCCGACCATCACGCCGATCGATCCGCTGACCGTCACCTGCTGCCCGGCGATCTGCACCGGTTCGCGCAGGGACTCGAGAATCCTGCTCGCGACGGTGCTGGCATGCAGCGCGTCGGTCGAGGTCTCGGCGACCACCACGAACTCGTCGCCGCCGAGGCGCGCCACGGAGTCGGCATCGCGCAGCGTCTGCTGGAGGCGTCGGGCCACGATGCGGAGGAGATCGTCACCGGCGCCGTGGCCAAGGGTGTCGTTCACGTCTTTGAACCCGTCGAGATCGATCAGCATCACCGTGACGTTCTCGCCGGTCCGCACGCTTCGGGCGAGAGCCAGTTCGATGCGGTCGAGCAGAAGGGAACGGTTCGGGAGACCGGTCAGCGGATCGTGCAGCGCCTGGTGGGCGAGCGCCCGTTCCGCATTTCGCCGTCCGAGGGCATTGGCGAGTACGTTCCCGATTCCGGTGAAGACCGCGTAGTGCTCGTGCGTGAAACGCTGCTTCGGATCGGTTGGATCAAGCGTGAGCATGCCGACGAGATTGCCGGCAAGCCGCAACGGGACCAGGAGGAGCCGCTCGATCTGCGGCGCGTCAGCGACGTTGATCGTCTGTACGAGGGCATCGAGTGGACCGGAGGGTGATGCGTCGACCACGGCACCGGAGAAGAAGTCAGGAGCGAGCGAACGCATGAGCGTGAGCGGCACATCGGGAAGATGGCTCACCAACGACTCTCCGCTCGTGCTCTCGTCGTTGGCGACGAGGAAGCGCATGAACTCATCGGGTGTCCACAGGATCGCCCGGTGGAATCCGGCATGGCGACAGAGATCATCGAGCGTTTCATGGAGATCGCGTTCGGTGTCGTCGACGGTGCTGTTGGCAAAGCGCGCCGACGTGTTGGCCAGCAACGCGCGGTCAGCCGACGCGGCTGATGCTTGAGCCTGGGCGTCGCGAAGCTCGTCGACATCGCGCACAACGACCACGATGCCTTCGATGGCTGCGTTGCTCAGTTCGTTGACGACTTCGACCTCGACGTCGTGGACCTCGGCGTCGCGAGAAACCATGCGGCAGTCGACCCGGAACCGCTTGAGGTCGGTGTTCGCCATTCGTGCCACATCGGCGACGATCGCTCGGCGATCGTCCTCGTGAAACAGCATCCCGGACAAGCCCCCGACGAGGCCGCTCGAGGGCACGCCGGCGAAGCGGGACAGTCCGGCTGACGCGTAGAGAACCCTCCCTGAAGCGTCGACGACCATCAGGGCATCTCCTGCGACGTCGACGAGGGCGCGCAGAAAGTCGTTCTCCGCAACGTCAAAACGGTTCAGCATCGGAGGGATCATCGACCGATGTCGGCTTCCTCTTGAGCCGCGCCGGTGCGGCCGGACAAGCTTGAGGCACCCTTGAGGTGCGAGCGATCGTCGGCTCCTGGGCCCGGATCCGGTCCGGCAGCTACCCGGTCGAGCCGGCCGAGCCGGCCGGAGCGACCGCAGGGGGCTGCGGTGCTGCCCCCACCCGGCTCTCCGGCGGCGGTCCTGCGACGACCGGCGACACCGCCGAAACGATCGCCGCCACCGCCGCAGACGGCCGGAACGACTCATCGACGGGGGGTGTCACGAGCAGAGGCGGACCCTCGTTCGAGAGGAACGACGACGTGTCGGTGCCGGCCGGGCGGCGGCGCGTGCCGGGGTCGATGCCCTCTCGCAGCTTCCGGGCCTTGATCTCGGCCACCGACTGGACCTTCGGACGAACGATCGGGGCCGGTTCGTCGAAGGACGTGACGGCGATGCCGTCCATCGCCACGCCCATGTAGTCCGACCACGTCTGCGCCGGCAGTGTGCCGCCGGCGACCCGGGCGACACCCCGGATGCCGTACAGCGGACGGGGTCGATCCCGGTAGCCCATCCACACCGCAGTGGAGAGGGTCGGGGTGTAGCCGACGAACCAGGCGTTTCCGTAGCCCTGGCTCGTGCCGGTCTTCCCGGCGACCGGACGGTCGCCGAGAGCGGCCCGTTTGCCGGTTCCTTCGGTGACGACGGCTTGGAGCACGTTGTTCACGTTGTCGGCGACCGCTTGGCTGAGAACGCGCTTGGGACGCGTCCGGGTGTTGTCCTCGAGGACCTTCCCGTTCGCGTCGACGACGGACAGAATCGGGGTGGCCGGCGCACGTAGTCCCCGGCCGGCGAACACGGAATACGCGGCGGCCATCTCGAGCGGGCTCACGTCGATGCCGCCGAGCGAGTAGCTCGGACCGTGTCGTGCGGGGTCGTACCAGGCCGACGTGATCCCCAGACGCTGGGCCATCTTCGCCACGTTCTCGATGCCGACGACGTCGTACCCGAGACGCGCGTAGGCGGTGTTGACCGAACGTACTGTCGCGGCCCGAAGGTCCACCGAGCCGTAGGACGCACCCTCGTAGTTGTTGATCACGCACCCTTTCACCGGCTTCTTGCACCGGGGGTCGACGTACGTTGCGCCGCTGATGACCTGGGTCGGTGGCACGCCCTGCGAGAAGGCAGCGGCGAGGACGATCGGCTTGATCGACGATCCGGGAGAGCGGCCGGATCCGCCACCGTCGACGTAGTTCCTCCCCGTGCATGTCGGTGCCAGTTTCGGGTTCGCTCCACGAAGGAGTTTGCGGAGCTTCTCAGGGGTCGGGCAGTCACCGAGCGCAAGGTTCACCTGGCCACCGGGCGCGGCGAAGTCACGGCCACCGACGAGCGCCTTGACGTAACCGGTCAAGGGTTCGACCGAAACGATCGACATCTCGAGGTTTGCCTGGGTACCCCCGAGGGTCTTGGCCGCCGAAACCTCGGCCGCGTCCTGCAGGCGGGGATCGATGGTCGTCGTCACCCGAAGCCCGCCGCCGTACACCGCCGCGTCGCCGTAACGCGACACGAGGTACCGACGCACATAGTCGACGAAGTACGGGTACTTGGTGTCGACCTCGCGCGGCCCGTAGAACACGGTCACCTTCTTGCCGCCCGGCGGCAAACCAAGGGTGTCCGGCCACAGTTCCTGGGCGAGCGCGTCGCCCAGTTCGACTTCGTTGAGGTAGCCCACGTCATACATCTGACGAAGGGTTGCCTTGCGCTTGAACTCCGCGTTGGAGAGGTTGCGCCGAGGTTCGTACTTGCTCGGGGCGGGAATGATCCCGACAAGGGTGGCGGCTTCCGATGCCGTAAGTGCGCTTATCGGCTTGCGGAAGTAGGTCTCCGATGCCGCGGCCATCCCGTAGGCCCCGTTGCCGAGGAACACGTTCGAGAGGTACTCGAAGAGGATGTCATCCTTCTCGAGGTCACGGTCAAGACGGTTGGCGATCACGGCGATTCGCAGCTTTCGCCACCCCCGATCGAGGGTCCGCCGAAGCGGGGTCGCGGTCGCGGTCTTTGCGTCCTTCACGTCCTCCTCGGGGTAGTACACCGTCTTCACGAGCTGCTGGGTGATCGTCGAGGCACCCTGCTCGGGCTCTCCGGACTTGAGGTCGCGTCGAATGGCGCGCACGAGGCCCTTGAGGTCGACGCCCTGGTGGGTATAGAACCGCCGATCCTCGGAGGCGAGAACGGCGTTCCGGAGCACGCGGGGGATGTCCTGTTTGCGCATGGGGATGTTCGAGTCGAACCGGCGGAACACCGTCAGCAATTGGCCGTTCGCGTCGAACACACTCGTCGGCAGGAGCGTTGCCTGAACCTTCCGGTCGGGGATGGCGACCGGAACCGGGGTGAACAGCACCACGCCGAGCACCGCAGCAATGAGGGCGAGCGGCACAACCGTGACGCCGAAGGCGGTCACGGTCAGCGTCTTCAGGGTGACGCGCACCACGCGAGCGATCAACCGGAGCACAGACTGAAGTCTCGCGCCTTCTCCACTGTGCCGACGAGATCTGTGGGATCCACCGTCGAACGGCAGAACAGCATTTGCGTGGCGGTAGCGTCTCTGTCATGTCCGAACCGTCGCGTCCGCCCTCCGTGGACGCGCTGACGCGACAGCTCGCAGCGCACCCGGAGCTGGCCGGTCTTCCGCGTTCGATGCTCGTCGACGCGGCCCGCGCCGGGGTCACCGCTGACCGAATCGACCCCCTGACGGCGGCCGTCACCATCGCCCGCGGCTCAGCGCGACAGCTGCTGAACCCGGTGATCAACGCAACTGGCACGCTCCTGCACACCAACCTCGGTCGGGCCCAAACCACTCCGCCCGCGCCGAACCCGGGGCAACCGGTTCGGGGGTTGAACATCGAGTTCGACCTGGCCACCGGCCGTCGCGGCTCGCGCTACACGGCAGCGGACGCGCTGCTCACTCGCCTGACCGGCGCGCCAGCATCGCTCGTGGTCAACAACTGTGCGGCGAGCCTCATCCTGGTGCTCGCGTCGCTCGCCCGCGGACGTGGTGTCGTCGTGAGCCGGGGAGAGCTCGTCGAGATCGGAGGGGGATTCCGCATCCCGGAGATCATCGAACAGTCAGGGTGCCAACTGATCGAGGTCGGAACGACGAATCGGACGAGGCGTTCCGACTACGCCCGGGCCATCGCCGATCACGATGTGGCGGTGGTTCTGAAGGTGCACCCGTCGAACTACCGGATCTCGGGTTTCACCGAAGAGGTGGGCATCGCAGAACTGTCAACCCTCGGACGGCCCGTCGTCGCCGATCTGGGCACGGGACTTCTCGATGCGGCCACGCCGTGGCTGGCCGACGCCTCGGGCGCGCAGCCGGAGGTCAGCTGGATTCGCAACGAGCCGTGCATGCGACGGTGGATTCACGAGGGAGCCGATGTTGTGTTGGCGTCCGCCGACAAGGTGCTCGGCGGGCCCCAAGCCGGACTCATCGTGGGTTCACGCGATGTCATCGCGCAGTGCAGTGCGCATCCGCTGCTGCGGGCGTTGCGACCGGGTTCGATGACTCTCTCGTCGTTGCAGGACACGCTGCTCGCGTACGCCAACGGTGCTGCGCGAACCCTGCCCTTCTGGGAACAGGCCCTGCGATCCGTCGCCTCGCTCGAGTCACGGGTCAGCGCCGTTGTGCACGAACTCCACGACGCACGCGTGATCGGATCGCCGTGCGGGTCGACACCTGGCGGGGGCACAATGCCCGACACGATTATCGAGTCCTTCGGGCTTCACGTACGCGGCACGCACGTCGACGCGCTGCGCTCCTGGGTCACGCCGATCATTGCCCGAAGCGCCGAGGGGGCAACCATCCTCGATCTCCGTACCGTGGATCCCGCCGATGACGGCGTGGTCACTGATGCGCTGTCGTCGGTCCTCGCCGCACGTCACGACTGATGGGGAGCGATCAACCCGCCGTGGAGAGCCGGGTCGTGGCCACGGCCGGTCACGTCGACCACGGGAAGTCGACGCTCGTCCGCACCCTCACGGGGATCGACCCCGACCGCTGGGCCGAGGAAAAAGCCCGCGGCCTGACCATCGACCTCGGGTTCGCCCACACGACCCTCCCGACGGGCATGGGGATCAGCTTCGTCGACGTGCCGGGCCACATCCGGTTCCTCCGCAACATGCTGGCCGGAGTCGGCGCTGTCGACGCGTGCCTGTTCGTCGTCGCCGCGACCGAGGGCTGGAAGGAGCAGTCCGAGGAACATCTCCGGATCACCCAGGTGCTCGGGATACGCCACGGCATCGTCGCCCTCACGAAGGTCGGACTGGTCGACGACGAGTGGCGTCAGCTCGCCCGGCTCGACGTGGAAGACCGAGTGGTCGGAACCTTCCTCGACGGAGTGCCGATCATCGATGTCGACGCGCTGACCGGCCGAGGCATCGAGGAACTCCAGGAGGCGCTCAGCACGCTGCTGACAGCCATCCCGCCGCCCGACGACATTCTCCGACCGCGACTGTGGATCGATCGGGTCTTCGCCGCGAAGGGCTCAGGCACGGTCGTGACGGGAACATTGACCTGCGGCTCCCTTGCCGTCGACGATCAGGTCGCCCTCATTGGGCCGAAGTCCGCTCGATACGCGCGCATACGATCTCTCCAAGCGCACGGGAGGCCACGGGATCTTGTCGGTCCTGGAACGCGAGTTGCGGTGAACCTCGTTGGTGTCGGTCATGACGACGTCGAGCGCGGCGACGCTCTCGTGCACCCGAACGACTGGCACACCACCAAGCGCTTCGACGCCACGCTCAATGTGTTGGAAGCACTTGACCACGACGTGTCGCGACGAGGTGCGTACGCCGTGCACATCGGTTCGGGCGAATACGCGGCGAAGGTGCGCATCATCGGAACCTCGACACTCGAACCCGGTACGGCCGGTGCAGTCCGCATCCACCTCCCGCACGAACTGCCGCTTCTGCCCGGGGATCGTTTCGTGCTGCGCGAGCATGGACGAGAGGAGACCGTCGGGGGCGGTGTCGTCCTCGACGTCGACCCGACAAAGCCGGCAAGCAAGGCCGCTCCGTCGGATGATGTGGCGCGGCTCGTTCGCGAGCGGAAGTGGATCCGCCTCTCGGATCTCCGCTTGCGCAGCCGCCAGTCCTGGAATGGACCGACGCTCGACGAGTGGGCGGTGGACCCCGACGAGCTCGAAGCGACCAGCGCCAGAATCCTGACGGCCGTCGACGGCGTCGGGCCGTTGGGACTCGATGCTGCTTCCCTCGGCGCACACGACCGTCTCGTGGTCACACTCGGCCTCACCGAAAGCCTCCGGGTCGACGGCGGTCGAGTTGTCCGTGTCGCGCAGACAGATCCGCTCGCAGATCACCCATTCATACGCGCACTTACTGTTGGAGGGTTTAGCCCGCCCGACGCGACCGGTGTGGATCGTTCCGAGTTGCGCGAGCTCGTCCGGCGCAAGTTGATCGTGGAACAGGACGGCGTGTGGTTCGCACCGCAGACCATTACCGAGGCATCTCGACGGGTTGCCACGCTATTGGCGGCACAGCCCGAGGGGATCACCGTTTCGGTGATCCGCGAGTCGCTGGGGACATCGCGGAAGTACGCACTCCCACTCCTGGGCATTCTCGACGGAACCGGAGTGTTGCGCCGACGCGGCGACCTCAGGGTCGCCGGACCCCGACTCCCAGAACTCTGACGCGTTCCCGTGCGCTATTCAGCGCGCGGCATGCGCCCGTGCGTCGACCAACGCCCGCTTGACGGTGATCTCGTCCACCGTTTCGGTGCTTTCACTCGACCCTTCAGTATCGGTGCCGGTGATGTCATAGGTCACCGTGACCAACGGTTCCGCGTCATCGATCGTCTTCTCCGCGCTGCCCGCGGACGTCAGCCCGAGCAGGGTTACCCGACCCGATCCGCCATTCGGGACCGGGTCGTGAAGCTTCGCCTCCGCTGCTTCGAACAACTCGTCGTCCACCTCATCCGGTGCGAGTCCCCACGCTGTACGCACGTCCACCTCGGGACCGACGAATCCATTGGATCGGAACGATTCGTGAAACGCGCGACGTTCGTCCACTGTGGCGATGAACTGGACGCGCTGGCGACGCCAGAGGCTCCTCGTCGGCGCGTCATCGGCGAAGATCGCCTGCGGAACTGCGAATTTCATCTCCCGGACGACGGTGCGTCGCTCCTTTCGCGAACTCATGGGGATCCGGGTCACTGCGCCAAAGCGGTCATGGATGAACAGCGCGTTCGAAGTCAGGGACTGGATCAAGAGAACCGGAAAGGACAGCGCGCTGAGGAATGTCGGCTCGGGATGAACACCTTCACGAACCCACATCACATCGTTACGCGGAAGTATCAAGAAGCCTCGGCGACTGCGGAACCCGACGAACCCCTCGGGAAGGTGGAGGCGACCGGACACCGGATGGTCGACACGCATCGCCGCGTCGAATGCATCTCGCATTGCCGCTGGATCACCGAAGCGACCGAGGGAGCGACCCGCAGGTCCGAGCAGCGGACGACGAGCGTGGCCGATGGCCCGCAGCATCGTGACGGCGGCGACGAACCCAGCCGCCGCCACGACACTGACAGCGAGCTGCAGCTGGGAACGGGTCGGAGAACCCGTGTCCAGGATGAATCGGGGAGCATTGCCACCGGCTGAGCCGAACCCGGACGGCGGCTGGACGGGAAGGCGGACCCGCTCGATGAGGGTCAGCCGACGAAGCCGTCCCCACACGGTCTTGCCCTGTTGCACGACGGCGCGGTCGACCGCGACAAATCGCTGCGACGAGGAGACGACGAGAAGCGCGTCCGGCGGAGACTGCGTGGTCCGCGCCACGTTGCCGTCGACCACCACGCGGACCGGCCCACGGTGTCCCTCGGTCAAGCGCGCCGCCGTGGCGACCGGTGTGCCGCGAACGACGCTCTCCACGTCGGGCCAAGCCGCCTGACCGGCAACTCCGATGACCACGAGGATGAAGAACGACGCGAGCATCGGCACGCGAGAGGCAAGCCGAACCGATCCCTCGAAGGTCAACTGCGGAGACTTCGCACCCATTGCCATGGACTATCGGCAGATGAGCAAGAAGAGTTGAGGGCGATACGACAGTAGACGTATGGCCCGCCCGGGTGAAGCGCCTGCTGGCAGCCGGGCAGCTTCAGCCGGGTAGCTTCTGGCCTATCCCGCACGCCTTCGTCTGCCCACCCTCGGGGAAGGTGAGCACGTACTCGTTGCGTGGATCGGCCATGTTCACAAACACCGGGTTGTTGGCCGAGACAGGTATGGGTCGGGCGGTCGCCGAACGACCATCACGCCGAACGGTGACGAGCAGCGTTCCCTCGACGAGGGGCACGACCTTGACCGAAGCGGGTTGGCGCGGCAGCAGCGACACCTGCGGACTCGGCCCCTCAGGGAAGAAGCCGAGGCATCCGCTCTCGACCGGCTTGGCCGACACTCGCCCAAGCGACGCGATGGTGATGCCCCGTCCGTCGAGGGGCACACGCGGCTCGGGAGTCACGTCGACGGAACTCTGGGCGAGCGCGGCAGTCAGCGACTGCGGATCAGGCGTTCCTGGCGGCACGTTGCCCTGGACCAGGAGCGCGCGCAGTCCGGTGATGGTGAGATCGACGCTCTGCGGGTCGGGTATTGCCTCAGGGGCGGCGAAACTCGAGTTTGCGACGGCGAAGGCGGCCACGATCGATCGCTTCGTCACCCGCTCCGTTCGACCCTCGACTGCCGCCGCGTCGGACAGCGTGCCGATCGAGGTGACCACCGCAAGCACGCCGGCGATTCCTGCGAGCCACTGCCATTCGCGCGCTTGGAGAGGACCGGTGCGAGATCGCGCATCGCCGGGCGACTCCGCGCCGCCGAAGGTTCGTTGCATGGCAACGAAGGCGAGGGGTGCGAGCAGCACGAACAGGATGTAGGAGTACCGCGACGCGGTCGGGTTGTCGACCTCGACCCGTCCGATGGCGACCAGACCGAGGAACGGCACCGTTGCCGCCGCCAGGCCGAGCGCGCTCGCGTGGGTGTGGCGGATCGTTCCGACCTCACGGGCCACGAAGATCAGCAACGCGACGGCCAGAAGTACGCCGAGCCCGGGAAGGCCGAGGGTCCGATCGATGGTGCTCGTGATAGCCCGCCACGAGTACCCGACGGCCTTGTGGGGTACCGACGTCCATCGCGTCTCCACCGGCTGGGCGTTGCGTCCGTAGGCGATCGTCCAGGCCACCTGCGTCACCGCCGGGACGGCACCGACCAGAGCGGCCCGTCGCCATCCGTGACGTAGGAGTGCGACGACGACACCCGCCGCCACCATCGACACGCCGACACCTGCGCACATGAGCCCGGCGATCCCGACAAGCCAGGCGAGCACCACACGGGACCGGGTCAGGGAGCCTGTCGGCACGTCAACGATCTCGACGAGCACGAGACCGGCGATGCACGCGCCCATCCACGCGAATTGGAACGCCCACAGGAGGTTCTCCGCGCCGGCGCCGTAGACCACGAAGATGGCCACGGCGAAACATCGCATCACCACGGGCACACCGCTGCGCCGCAGCAACCGCACAAGCAGCGCCAAGACGGTCAGATGGAAGGCGTAGAGCACGATCAGATACGGCCAGTACGCGCGGAGCCCGACCACACCGAACACCGCCCGGTACACGAGGATCGGCAACGTGGACCAGTGCTCGTTGTGCGGGGTGAGCAGCATGTCGGCCACGGCTCCGGGATCGGACAGCGGCGGACGTGCGCGCGTCGCGATGAAGTCCCACTCGTCGGCGAAGAACCACTGGCCGCTCGACACCGCGAGCCAGAACATCCAGACAGCGCCGACAGCTGCGATGGGCACCTCCGGCCACCGTCGCAGCATCGACCAACGGCTCACGCCACGCGTGCGCCGCTCACCGGGTGCAACGGTGTCGGAGGCGGCAATCAGGTCGGGCCGCCTGCTGATCGGACGACGCAGGCTCCGGCGGCGGCGGCGGACATCAGAGACGCGCCCGCGGTGATCGGACGACGCGGGTTCCGGCGGCGGCGGACATCAAAGGCCCGCCCGCGGTGATCGGACAATGCAGATTCCGGCAGCGGCGGACATCAAATGGTGCCGGACTTGATCGCGTCGTCGATCCAGGGAATGACGATGTCGAGCATGTCGCTCAGCCCGGTCGTGGCCTCGTAGCCGAGCAGTCGCTTGGCCTTGGACACGTCGGGGACACGCTTTTGCACGTCGTACTCGTACGCCTCATCGGACACGTAGGCGAAGGGCTTCGCTCCCCTGTGCACCTTGTTCCAAATCATCTCGGCGAGTGCCAGAACGGTGGTGGACTCCGCGGTGGAGATGTTGAAGTCTTCGTTCAACGCGGCCGGGTGCTCCATGCAGGTCACGATGCCGCGGGCGAGATCCGCACCGTAGGTGTAGTGGCGGACCTGGTGTCCTTCACCCAGGATGTGCAGCGGATCCTGGCCCTTGAGAATCTTCTGGACGATATCGGGAACGACGTGGCTCATCGCCAGTTCGACATTGCCCGACAGGACGACGTGTTCGCCCTTGGCCCGGGACTCGCCGACCCCGACGCAGTTGAACGGACGCACGATCGTGTACGGAAGGCCGTACTGGTCGAAGGCGGCCTTGGCGAAATACTCGACGGCAAGCTTCTGGAATCCGTAGGACGACAGTGGCGGTGGAATCTTCCGCTCGTCGCCCTCGACCGACGGCCAATGCGGCGTCGACTCGAAGACCATCGACGACGAGAGGTACGTGACCTTCTGCAACCGACCGGCGCCGCGGGCATAGGCCTTGAGCGCGGCGTCGCACGATGCCGCCATGATGCGTTCGTTTGTCGCCAGCAGATCGTATGCGTACGCATGGAAATACGTGATGCCGCCGATGAGCGCGGCGCCGGCGATGAAGTGATCGACGTCGGAGCAGAGCTCGGTCATCAGGGCAACGTCGGTGCAGTCCGCCTCCACGAAGGTGTAGCGGGGATCGTCGTCGTAGCTCTTGGTGACCTTGCCGTATTTCGAGTAGTTGTCGATACCGACGACCTCGTGGCCGCGGCTGAGGAGCTCCTCGACGATGTAACCACCGATGAAGCCGGCGGAACCGGAGAGCAGAACACGAGCCATGAGGGTTACGAACCTTTTGGTGAGGGGGAGGGTGAAGCGGCCGACGTCGGTGGGGGCGATGTCGGTGGGGGCGATGTCGGTGGGTACGGAAGGCGCGCACCGTAGGCGTAGCGGTACCAGCGGAGGTACTTCGGCAGCCACTTGGCCATGTTGAAGTTGGAGATTCCGTACGCCCGATCGAGCCAGATCGTCGGAAGCTCGGCCACCGGTTGACGGTGACGGCGGGCTTTCGCCACGAGCTCGAGGCCGACTTCGAATCCGGCGTCGGACTCGATGCCAACGTTGCGAACGAACGAGGTGTCGTAGGCCTTGAACGAGTTGGTGGCGTCGTGGGTGCCGACGCGGGCGAAGAGGTGCAAGGACTGCCCGGCGAGGCGCGACAGCGTCGCTTTGAGCCACGGGCCACCGACCTGCTGACCGCCGCGCATGTACCGCGAAGCGGCGGCGACAACGACACCGCGTTCCACGAGTTTGGTGAGCGGATCGATCTGGGCGGGGTCGTCGCAGCCGTCGGCCATGGTGACGACGACAACCGGTGCGCTCGCGTGGTCGATGCCGTAGCGGATGGCGAACGCCGGACCGCGGCCGTAGGTGTTCAACGTCGGCTTGATGCGCGGATCGCGCGCCGCAAAAGCCTCGGCGAACGGCGCGAAGTGTCGTCCATCGAGTCGAAGACCACGAGGACTTCACACGGTAGGCGCACGGCCTCGACGATCCGAGCGAGGCACTCCGTGACCATCTCGCCCTCGTTGTAGACGGTGACGACTACCGAGACCCGCGGCTTCGAGTCGAGGTCGGGCGGGTCGGCCAATCGGCGGGGTGATTTCGTGGGCATATCGACGCAATCCCGCGAGGTCAGACGCGAACGCCGTTGCCGGTGACGCCCCAGATGTCGATGATCGGCTTGTCGGTCGCCAGCGCGCGATAGCGCTCGTGCGGTGCGCCGATGACGATCACGTCGGCCGTCACCATCAGCTCGTCGTGGGGGATGAGCCGAGGGTCGGTGGTGACGTAGGGATCGGCGCACACCACCGTGCCGGCACGAAAGCGAAGAATACGGCGCAGCTTGTACGACAGCGACGAGCGTGTGTCGTCGGATTCGGACTTGAACGCCATCCCGAGGATCCCGACCGTCATCTTCGACAGGTCCGGGAACCGCTCCCCCATCTTCGTGACCACGTAGAGCGGAAGGCCTTCGTTGACGAGCATCGCCGAATGACCGAGCACGAACTTGTTGTCGGTGAACGCCGCGAGCTGCATCGTGTCTTTGAACAGGCACGGTCCCGCGGCAAACCCGGCCCGGGGAATGTCGCTCGCCCGGGGATACTCGAAGGCCAGTGCGCTTCGAATGCGCTCGTAGTCGAGCCCGAAGTCGTTCGCCATCATGAACAGCTGGTTCGACGCGGCGAACTTGATGTAGCGCCAGACGTTGGTGAACAGCTTGGCGAGCTCCGCCTCTTCCGGATTCAGGCGGACGGTCACCCCGGTAAGGTTCGCAAACAGCTTGTCGGCCCGAGCCAACACGGCATCGGTACGTCCACTGATGATCTGGGGGAGCGAGAACAGCTCGGTCATCGCTTTGCCCTCGGCGATCCGCTCAGGGCAGAACGACACATCGACGTGAACGCCGACCCGCTCGAGCTCCGATTCGACGAGGGACGTGACGCCGGGGAACACCGTGGAACGGAGCACCATCAGCTGCCCGGGGCGAAGCCGGTCGGCGATGGCCAGAACAGCATCGGGCACCGCTCGGGCGTCGGGGTTCAGATGCTCGTCGACCGGGGTCCCGATCACCACGATCACATGCTCGGCCTCGCTGATCACGGCCGGATCGTCCGACGCCCGCAGCATGCCTGAGGCAATGACCCGTTCGATGACCGGTGCCGCTCCCGGCTCGTCGAAGGGCAGCTCGGCCCGGTTGACCATGGCCACCGACGCCGAGTTGATGTCATAGACCACCGTCTTCAGTCCCCGGTCGGCGAAGCCGATCCCGAGCGGGAGCCCGACATGACCGCAACCGCCCACAACGACGACGTCAAGGGAAAAAGCCACCGCAGCAGGCTACAAGAGGCCTCCGCCGGCCCAAGGCACTTCGCCAGGAGTGACGGTGACTCCTTCGGAGACAACCACGGCATCACGGTGACGCGTTGCGTGCTCCTCGTTGGCGAGGTCGACGAAGACCTGCGGCACTGCGTCGAGCGCACCGTGGGTTAGGCGGAGGCGACAGCCCGACCGCGCAATGGGGCGGCGGCCTCGGCCACGAGCGTGGCAAACAGTGCGGGATTGGTGAGTGGCCACGAGTGGATGCCCTTGACGGTGCGTCCCTCCACCTTGGCCGCCGTACACAGCGACTCGAAACTCGATTCCGGTATGACCCCGTCACGGTCACTGTGCACCACGGTGATCGGCACCCGACGCTCGGCGACGGCGCGGAGTGCGGCGACAAGGTCGGCGTTGCGGGCGAGCCGCCCGACCTTGGCCACGCCGAAGGGATTGCGGAGCACGTTCGGCACCAGGTCCTGGAACACGCTGGGCAGCATCGACCCGGCGCTCCCGAGAAGTCCGACGATGTCGACGGGGATGGCCCGCCCCCAGTCCCACATCGGACGCTCTGCCATCGGCGTCTCGCCCCCGCCGTCGGTCCGCCACGCGCCGCCGACGCTGTTGATGAGTACCAACGACCGGGCGTACCCCGGGTTGTCGGCCATGACCCGGATCCCGACCCCGCCCCCGAACGAATGGCCGACGATGATCGTCGGCGTGATGCCCGTCGCTTTCACGAACCTGGTCAACCACCGCGCGTAGCCGACGAAGGTCCGGTTTCCCGGTTCGAGGTCGGGGGTGCCGCCGAAGCCCGGCAGGGCCGGCGCGACCACGTGGAACCCGAGTTGCGCGAGGCGGCGCAGACCTCCCCGATACGCGTGGTGGCCGAGACCCCAACCGTGCAGGAACAACACCGTGGGTCCGGTACCGCCGACGGTGTAGTGGACAATCTTGGTGTCGACGCGGACCTCGGCGACCGACACGATGTCCTGCCTGGACAACACCTTCGGCACCTGGTCGCCGGGAACGGTGTCGAAGGTCACACGACGAGCGTAGAAGATGGCGCGCTTCTAGAGAAAGATCCCGCCCACGGGCAGCGCGCGAAATGCGCCATCGGACCCGTTTTCGGACCGCCTCTGCGCTAGCCGGCGAGACGGCCGAGGAGAACTCGGCGCTCCCCTTCGGTCAGCCCGCCCCAGATGCCGTGCGGTTCGCGGATCGAGATGGCGTAGTCGAGACAGTCCTGGCGTACGCAACAGCCGGCGCAGATGCCTTTGGCGTTGTACTCACGTCGGTCCTTGTCGTCTTTTCGCTCGAACGTGTTCGGCGGAAAGAACATCGACGATTGCGGCCCTCGGCACGCAGCGCGTGCCTGCCAGCTGGCAACGGACTGCACGGTCATAGCGCTCTGCAGCATGTGGACCCTCTCCCCAGATCGGTCACTGAACAGCGTAACGCTGGTGTGACGCCCGACACAAGGGGGCGGGAACAGAAATCTCTGAAATCGACCACGCAGCGGCGTTCCCGCAGCCTGGAGGCTGTCCGGGAGCCGAACGACCGACCCCTCGGATCGGTCAGTGACCCGCGTCCTTGGCTCCGCCTTCGAGCGGCTCCACCTCGAGCAGGAGCCCGTCGACGGCCACCACGCGGACCGGTGCGCCAGCGGCGATCGGCGTGGCCCGATTGGTCCGGGCCCGCCAGGGGGCGCCGAGCACGCGCACGACGCCTTCCGGGCCGATTCCGTCGACGGCAGTGCCGACCTCGCCGATCATCGCCTCACGACCGATGGTCGGGGTGGCGAAACGAGTGCGCACCATCGTCGGCATCCCGTTGACCATGAACAGCACCGTCATGAGCACCATGACCCCGATCATGTACACCGGCACCCGGATGCCGTCGGTGAACAGGGTGAACGACCCGGCGACGAGACCGACTGTTCCCACACCGGTCCAGAATCGCGGTGAGCCGGCCTGCACATCAACGGCGAAGCCGAGCATGGCGACGACGATGAGGATCACGCCGACGGGCCGTGTCGGGAGGTTCCCCAGGCCGGCGACGGCGAGAACGAACGCGGCGAGCCCCACGAACGCGGCGATGCCGACGCCCCCGGTGAAGAACTCGAACACGAACAGGGCGAGCGCGATCACGAAAAGTAGATAGGCCACGGACGGATTCACCGCGGTGTGGAGCAGCCGGTCGAGCAAGCCGAGTTTGGCGAAGCGGACCGCGTTGACCTTGGCGGTCAGTTTGCCGTCGGCCTCCGTGGCGGGGAAGGCGGTGTCGAGGGTCTTCCCGGCGATGGTCCGGCCGTCGAGTTCGCCGACGAACTGCACCAGCACGGGCGCGTTGCTCTGGGCCAACCCGGCCTTCACCGCTTCATTCTGGGTGTAGCGCCGTCCGACAAGCGGATCGCCGGCGGCCGCGGGGGTGGAGTTGCCGATGCGGGTGCTGGGCGCCATGCCGACCACGTCGGCTGCCGCGACGAGGCGGTTCGCACCACCGTTGGCCCGTGCCCCGAGCGGTCCGACCCAGACGGCGATGGGGACGCGTTTCTCGTTGCGCAGTGCGTTCTCCAGCGCGTCGAGCTGGCGCTGGGGCAGCAGCGAACCCGGAGAGTCGAGCTGGATGACGAGCGCCTCCACGCCGTCGGAGACCGCCTTGTCGACCGAGGACAGGATGAAGCGCTTCATGATCGGGTCGATGTAGCCGGTCACCTCGATGACGTTGACGCCTTTCGACGAGGACGCGGATGCCGCCGGTGGTGCTGTCGCGGCGGTGTCCGTGTCGGTCGGGGGAGTCGTCGACGCCGATGCCGCCGGGCCGGCCAACGCAGCGAACGCAGCGAACAGCGCCAAGGCGCCCACAACCACCCGACCGGTCCGGACCGAGCGTGCCGCGCCTGCGTCGCCCGCGGCTGCGGGTCGAGTGGAGCGGAGGTTGTGGTGTGGGGCACGTAGCGTGATGGAGCGCACGGGAAGGCTTTCGGGTCAGTCAGTAGGCATCGCGCGCCGCACGAGACGGCGCGGTTCAACCGAAGAGGATGAGGCACGGAGAAACATGGAGGTCGAGCAATTCTTCAGCACCGTGCGCCTCCTGCTGATCGTCGGCAAGGGCGGAGTCGGCAAGACCAGTGTGGCCGCCACGATCGCCAACGTCGCTTCGTCAACGGGAAGGTCCGTCCTGATCGCTGATGTCGACGGCCGCCATGGTGCCGCGGCCGCCTTCGGGGTGACCGATCTCTCCTACGACGAACAAGTTCTCGTGCCCGGTGACCCGGCAACCGGACGCGGGACCGTATCGGGGAGGACACTGACCGCGGACGACGCTCTGGTCGAGTACCTCGCCGACCACGGCATGGGTCGGCTGGCCCGCAAACTGGCGTCGAATGGGGTGGTCGACGTGATCGCCACTGCCACACCGGGCATCAAGGACCTGCTCGTGCTCGGGAAGGTCAAGCAGCTCGTCGCCGAGGCCCGCCACGACCTGATCATCCTGGACACCCCGGCGTCGGGCCACGCGGTCACGTTCCTCCGCAGCGCTCGGGCCCTCGCCGACTCGGTGGCCAGCGGGCGCATCCGCCGCCAGGCCGACGAGGTGATGACCGTGCTCAGCGACCACGATCGCTGCCGTGTGGTCCTGGTCACCCTGGCCGAGGAGACACCGGTCAATGAGACGATCGAGACGGCATTCACCCTCGAAGACGAGGTCGGTGTCGCCCTGACGCCGATCGTCGTGAACGCTGTGCTCGACGTACCGCCCGCCGTACCCGCCGGGGCGCTGGCGCGTCTCGATCCCGCCCAGCGTGAGGCGGTATCGGTGGCCCTCGGGGTGGAGCGGACCCGCGCCGAGGCCCAGCATGAACAGCTGGCCCGTCTGAGAGAAGCGCTCCCGCTCCCCCAGATCGTCCTCCCGGAACGGGTCGGCACCCGCCTCGACGCCGTCGATTTCGCCGGGCTGGCCGAGGCCTTCGTCGCGTCGCTCTCCGAGATAGGGGGCGGACCATGACGCGCTCCCTGGCCCATTCCGACCGCTTGGCGGACTTCTCCGGACGCCGCTCATGAACCACTCGTTGGCGGAACTCACCGCGACTCGACGCGTGCTCGTCACCTGCGGGGCGGGAGGCGTCGGCAAGACCACCACGGCCGCCGCCCTCGGCCTGGCCGCCGCCCTCGGTGGACGGCGGGTTGCCGTCGTCACGATCGACCCGGCCCGGCGCCTCGCCGACGCGCTCGGCCTCGACGCGCTCGCCAACCAGCCCCAGCGCGTCGATCTCGACTCGCTGCGCAGCGCAGGCGCGGTCAACGGCCGACGGGCCAACTGGTGGGCGCCCATCGACCCAACATCGGCCGAGGCCGCCGCGGCGGCGGCGGGTCAGCTCTGGGCACTCATGCTCGACGCCCGGGCGACCTTCGACGACCTGATCCGCCGGCACGCACCGTCGACCGAGCAAGCCGAACGGATCCTCGCCAACCGGCTCTACCGAAACATCTCCGGTGCCCTGTCCGGCACCCAGGAGTACATGGCGGTCGAGAAGCTGCACGAACTGGTGACGGCGCCGCGCGACATGGACGGCAACCCGATCGAACCCTTCGACTGCGTCATCGTCGACACCCCGCCGACCCGCAACGCGCTCGACGTGCTCGCCGCTCCCGAACGCCTCACCCGTTTCCTCGACAACCGCGTGTTCCGGGCCATGATGGCGCCGGCGCGACGCGGCTTGCGCGTCGTGGGCGTCGCTGCGCAGGCCGCGCTGGCAGCACTCGGCAAGGTCGTCGGCACGGAGGTCATCGGCGACGCCGTCGCGTTCTTCCGGGCATTCGACGGGATGGAGGAGGGCTTCCGCGAGCGGGCGCAGGAGTCGCTGGCCCTCCTGCGTGACGACGCAACAGCATGGATTCTCGTCACGACACCGCGGGCCGAGACCGTCGAAGAGGCCGTCTTCTTCGCCGGCGCGCTCGGTGAGATGGGACTCCGGGTCGATGCCGTGGTGGCCAACCGGATCCAGCCCCACATCGATCCGCTCCCCGCCATCCCGCCAACGCCGGGTCCGCTGCGCACAGCCGTCATGCGCGCCCATGCCATCGACGCACGCGCCGAAGCCCATCGCCGCGTGCTCTTACCGCTGCGTACCGCTGTCGGCCCGACCGCGGCGTTCGCCGAGGTGCCGATGGCCCCCGTCGACGTCCACGACCTCCACGGCCTGGCCACCATCGCCGAAGCCCTGTGCGACCCCGCGTAGTCCGTCGGCGTTGGGAGAGAGGTTGCCCCCGTATATGGGGGCAGAACACCTCCTAACGTCGCTCGGAGGTGTTCAGCCGCAGTGCACCGCCGTGGACTGCCGGCCGGTAGCGTGGTCGCCGTGCCGCATGTGCTGATCGCCGCCGATGCTCCCTGGGTCCACGAAGAAGTCGGGTCGGCGCTGCCGGCCGACGCCACCGTGCGCAACCTCATCAACGGGGCCGCGGTTCGAACGGCGGTGAGCGAGGAGACCCCCGACCTCGTCATCTTGGACTCGCAGATCTCCAACATGGGCGCGATGGCGGTCACGTACGACCTGCGCAACGAGGAATCGGGCGGACGGCTTCCTCACGTACCGGTGCTGATCCTCCTCGATCGTCCGTCCGATGTGTTCCTCGCCCAGCAATGCAAGGCCGAGGGCTACCTGGTCAAACCCCTCGACCCACTCCGGGTGCGACGCGCCACAGCGGCCCTGCTTGCAGGCGGCACCTTCCTCGACAAGGTGATCCAATCGGATGCTTCGACGAACTACAGGGCGACACCCGACTCGACGGCGCGCTGACCCGCGACATCGAGCGGGGCGACGATTCGCTCGCCGATGCACCCTCGAGCAGCCCGCTAGAGTGTTCGACCGCTACGGGATGTAGCGCAGCTTGGTAGCGCGCCACGTTCGGGACGTGGAGGCCGGGGGTTCAAGTCCCCCCATCCCGACCAATCCGCCGCCCCCATCCGGAGGGCGGCGGTTTCGCGCCGGGACCCGAACGCGCCGCGCCGGCAGCCCGAACGTAGGAACATGACTCCGTGCGATTCGACGAGTTCCAACGCGTGATCGAGGAGACGTACGGTGCCCGGGACCGCGAACGGGGACAGGCGGCGGCGGTCGCGTGGTTGGCCGAAGAGGTGGGTGAGCTGGCCAAGGCAGCCCGCAAGGGCACGCGCGAGGAACAGCTGCATGAACTCGGCGACGTGATCGCGTGGGTCACCTCGCTCGCCAACCAACTCGGGCTCTCCATGACCGAAGCCATCGAGCGATACGCCGACGGCTGTCCTCGTTGTTACGCGCTCCCCTGTGTTTGCGCCCTGACGCAGTGACCTCGATGCCGAGCGTCCGACCCGTTTCGCGCCTCCCCCATTCCCGGTTCGTCAACGGGGCGAACGGTTGACAGGGAACTCATCGACGGACACCCGCTCGATCCTCGTCACCCGTGGCCTGCGAGCCGTCGGCGACGGCATCATGTCGGCGAGCCTGGCACCGCTACTGCTCTCTCGCGGCTTCAACGGCCGAACCGTTGGACTGGTCACAACCGCGACACTGCTCGGTTCAGCGACGAGTCTCTTGCTGGTGACCCGCCTCAGCCGGACGCTTCGTCCGCTGATCGTGCTCACCGGTATGTCGTTGCTCATGGCCATCACCGGTTTCACGTTCGCCGCGTCGGGCACCCTCGCCGTACTCCTGGTGGTTTCGGTGATCGGGCCGCTGAATCCGTCGAGCGGCGACGTCTCCGCGTTCCTTCCCGCTGAACAAACGATCGTCAGCTCGGGCTTTGAAGGGTCGGCCCGGACACGCGCACTCGCACGCTTCGCGCTCGTTGCTTCGGCCGGGGCGGCCCTGGGTGCGTTCCTTGCGGGACCGATCAGCCGAGTTGGACGTACTGTCGGATTCCGCAGCACGAGAGGCATCGCCCTCGGAGCAATCGTCTACGGCATCATCGGCCTCGTCGTCCTCCCGATCTACCTGTGGACGAGCCGCCGAGGCCAATCGGGCGCGGTGACCAACCCGGGCCGGCTCGGCCCGTCGCGCCGGATCATCTACGAGCTCACCGCCGTCTTCGCCCTCGACTCGGCCGGCGGTGGCATGGTGGTGAACTCGCTCATCGCCCTGTGGTTGGCGCAGCGATTCGACTTCACGTTGGGCCGGATCGGTTTCGTCCTCGGGCTCATGTCGCTAGCGTCAGCGGCATCGGCCTTGTTGTCACCGAAGTTGTCGGCACGCTTCGGGATGGTCGAGACGATGGCCCTCACGCATGCTCCAGCGAACATTCTGCTGATCGCTGCCGCTTTCGCGCCGAATCCGCAGCTGGCGGTGCTGTGCCTTGCCGGCCGTTCGCTCCTGTCGCAGCTCGATGTGCCGCCGCGAGTTGCCTTCGTGATGTCGCTCGTCCAGCCGGAGGAGCGAAGTGCAACGGCGGCGTTCACCAACCTGCCACGGAGCATCGCCACGGCAAGCACGCCGTGGCTCGGTGGGTGGCTCCTCACGAAGAGCTCGTTCGGATGGCCTCTCGTCATCGGCGGTTCGATGAAACTCGCCTACGACGCGTTGCTCTGGATCCGATTCCGGAAATTCAGTACGCGCGCGTAGGGTCAGTCGGGCACCTCGACGTAGACGATGCCCTCCTCAACGGTCACGTCGTACGTCGGGAGTACGGCATCGCTGGGGTGAGCGCAGACCCCGGTGAACACGTCGAAACGCCACGAATGAAGCGGGCACTCGATCGACCCTGGGCGCCGATAGCCGGCGGTCAGCTCAGAACCGTGGTGCGGACAGACGTTGCCGATCGCGACAACGGCGTCGCCCTCGAGGAGCACCAACGCCGACCATCCCTCGCGATTCGGGTGGCGTACGACCTTGAGCCCACCGTTGTGGTCGAGCACGTCGCGTTCACAGGCGCGAACTCGCATGCGCGCGTACCTTAGTGGTCCTGTGTGGCGCTCAGCGCGGGATCGGTTTGGCTGTCAAACGCACAGCAACCAGCTCCGCTGTGCTCACGGCCGGAGCGGGTTGGCGACCAAACGAACAGCAACCAACTCCGCGATCTGTACCGCGTTCAACGCCGCACCCTTGCGCAAGTTGTCGTTCGAGACGAACAGCACCAGACCGTGATCGACGGTCGGATCCTTGCGGATACGGCCCACGTAACAGGGGTCCTTGCCCGCCGCTTCAAGCGGCGTGGGGACGTCGAGCAGCTCCACTCCGGGAGCCGCGCCGAGCAGTTCCTTCGCCCGCGCCACGGTGATCGGGCGGGCGAACTCCGCGTGGATCGACAGCGAGTGGCCGGTGTAGACGGGCACACGGACACAGGTGCCGGCGACTTTGAGAGCCGGGATCTCCAGGATCTTGCGGCTCTCGTTGCGGAGCTTGAGCTCCTCGTCGGTCCAGCCCTCGTCGCCCTCGAACACATCCTCCGCATACGCGCCGGCATAGGGGAGGACGTTGAACGCAATCGGCTTGACGAACTTCACGGGCGCCGGAATCTCCACCGCTGAGCCGTCACGCGCCAGGCGCGCCGATTCGTCCGCGACCTTGCGCACCTGATTCTCGAGTTCGCTGACACCGGCCACACCGCCGCCGGACACCGCCTGGTACGTGGCGGTGATGAGCTTGATCAGACCGGCTTCGACGTGGAGCGGCTTGAGAACCGGCATGGCGGCCATCGTCGTGCAATTCGGATTGGCGATGATGCGACGGCCGGCAAGCGCCATATCGATCGCGTGGGGGTTGACCTCGCTGACGACGAGCGGAACCTCAGGGTCCATGCGCCACGCACTCGAGTTGTCGACGACGACCGCGCCCTGGGCCGCGACCCTCGGTGCAAGAGCCTTCGAGGCGGTCGCGCCGGCCGAGAAGATCGCGATGTCAACTTCGGAGTAGTCGGCGGTGTCGGCGTCTTCGACGACGATCTCACCACCCTTCCACGGGAGTTTCTTACCGGCGGAACGCGCCGATGCGAAGTATCGGACCGAGGTCGCTGGGAAGTTCCGCTGCTCGAGGATCTCTCGCATGGCCTCTCCGACCATGCCCGTTGCTCCGACGATGCCGATGCGCATTGTGCTCGTTCTCCTTCGCCCGGTCCGTGTTCTGCGGGCCGTGAAGTCTCCCACGCAGGGTGGGCGCGTCGATGCAGGTTTTCGCGTCGCCCGTCCCACGGGCGTTCGGCTGCGGCAGAACACCTCCCAGCGGCGTTCGGAGGCGTTTCGCCCCCATATATGGGGGCAACCTCTCTCCCAACGCGCGCGCCGCTACGCGTCCAACCCGAAGGCGCTGTGTAAAAGCTGGACGGCGTCTTCGACCCGAGCGGCGTCGATGACGCACGAGAGGCGAATCGTCGACGTCGAGATCATCTGAATGTTGATCGCTGCCGCCGAGAGCGTCTCGAACATCGTGGCGGACACTCCCGGGTTCGTCTTCATTCCCGCGCCCACGATCGACACCCGGGCGATGGTGGAATCGTTCGTGACCTCCCGCGCGCCGATCTCGGCGGCAATAGGAGTGCACACCTCCATCGCTGCAGCAAGGTCGGCCTTCGGGGCGGTGAAGGAGATGTCCGTAGTGCCGTCGTGCGAGGTGTTCTGCACGATCATGTCGACGTTCACCCCGCGGTCGGCAAGGGCGCGGAACAGCCGGGCGGCGATGCCCGGTCGATCGGGTACGGCGACGACGGTGATCTTCGCCTCCGACGTGTCGTGGGTGACAGCCGAGACGACAGCCTGTTCCATGGACGGATCCTCCTGAGTGACGATGGTGCCCGGCTCCCAGGTGAAACTGGAACGGACCTGCAGACGCACGCCGTGGGTGGCGGCGAACTGGACAGCGCGAAGAGCGAGCACGCCGGAACCGCTTGCCGCCATCTCGAGCATCTCTTCGTGCGAGATGATCTTGAGCCGGCGTGCTCTCGGGGCGACGCGCGGATCGGCGGAGAACACCCCGGTCACGTCGGTGTAGATCTCGCACTCGTCGGCGTCGAGCGCCGCGGCGAGAGCGACGGCGGTCGTGTCGGAACCGCCGCGTCCGAGGGTCGTGACGTCGCGGTCGGTCGACATGCCCTGGAAGCCGGCGACAACCGGGACGGCGCCGCTGGCCAACGCCTCTCGGAGGCGGTCAGCCCGCACTTCGAGGATCTTCGCCCGACCGTGGCTCGTGTCGGTGATGATTCCGGCCTGCGACCCGGTGAAGCTCGCGGCTCGCACCCCGAGGTCCTCGATCGCCATCGCCAGCAGCGCCGCAGAGATGCGCTCGCCGGTGGTGAGCAGCATGTCCATTTCACGACTGTCGCCCTTGACGGGGACTTCGCCCTTCTTCGTCGCCTTCTCGACCGGCGTCCCGGCGTTCGTGAGCACGGCATTCGCGAGCCGGATCAGATCGTCGGTCGTCTTACCCATGGCCGAGACCGCAACCACGACCTGATTTCCACGCCGAACCGTCCGGGCGACGTGGTCGGCGACAGTCCGGATGCGCTCGGGATCGGCGACGGAAGACCCGCCGAACTTCTGCACGATGAGAGCCACGGGGCGAAAACGCTACCCGGCCGCCGGAGGCTGCGCGGCGCGATTGCGAACGACGATCCGATCGCCGACGCCGTGGGCGGCGTCCGGCGCGACGTCGGCAACGATCTCGACGCCCTCATCGAGCGCGATGATCAGCCAGATGCCATGACCGACGAAGCGCCGATCCCGAACAGTTCCTTCTGTTCCCCACCCGTTCGAGCACCGAAGGGTTGACACACACCGCGACGACCTCGTGCCCAATCGAGGCCCCCGACCCGGGGTCTCCGCACGTCGGTCTCAGGGCTTGGTCGAGGTGGCCGGCGGGAGGGTCGTCGAGGGCGGCGGGCCGGCGGCGGAGGCGTCGACCGGCTCGATGGCGAACTCGACCGAGACGCCGATGCCGGCGTTGCCCGATCCCGGCGGGAGCGTGGTGGTCGTGGTCACGGTAAGGGCCCGCGATGCGTCGAGGAGCCGACCGGCGTCAGAGCGACGGACCGCGTCGAGGATCGGATACGGGTCGATCGCGGCGCCGCCGGCCGGGTGGATCTCGAAGTGGAGATGTGGAGGAGTCCCACGAGCATTCCCCGTGTCGCCGACGTAGCCGAGCTGCTGCCCGGCCTCCACGACAGTGCCGTCCTCGATGCCGTCGGCATAGGATGATAGGTGCGCGTAGTAATACTGGGTGCCATCGGCAGCGACCAGCCAGAGCTTGTTGCCGCCGAGCACCGCGACGGCCTTGCGGGCGATCACACCGCGGGCGGTGGCGTAGAGCGGCGTGCCCCCCGGGGCGAAGATGTCGTTGCCCTGGTGGGTGTGTTCGTACTTGGTGCCGACCATCCGTGGCGCGCCGAACGTGCTGGCGAAGTTGAACGGCGCCCCAACGGGGAACACGAAGCCGCCGAGCGCGATCGCCTGGCCGCTCAGCACGAAGCTCAGCTGCTCCTGCAGCGTGGCCAGGGACTCACCGAGCACTTCCTGCTCAATGATCAGACCTTCTATCTCCGCCCTTTTCCGTCCTGTCAATGCGGCGAGCGCGGCTTCGTTCACCTCAATCCGACGCTCGTCACCACGAAACTCCTCGAGGAGCGCAGCGTCGCGTCGCTGGGCGACCCCGATGATGTCGATGTTGCGGGCGAACTCGTTCGCGTCTTCCGAACGAAGGAGCAAATCGAGATCAGCGACTCCCTCGCCCGCGTAGATCCTCAGCGCCCGCGCCCGGATCTTGATTGCGGTGGCTTCCTTCTTCTGGGCAAGGCGTAGGCGCTGGGCCTTCAGCTCGTCCTCACGGATCTGCAACGCATCCAGCTCGCGTTCGGCGACGGCGATGCGCTCCGTGGCCGCGTCCGCCTGCTTCTGCGCTTCGTCAACGATGCGCCTCTGCTGGGCGCTCAGCTTGGCCAGCGCCTTCTCCAGCTCGATGTTCCGCGGGAGCGAGATCGACAGAGGGGGCAGTATCGGCTTGAACGGCGGCGGCTGGTCGTCGATGCTGACTTCCTCGCTGAAGTCGTCGAAGACGTTGATGACGATGGTCGTCGTCGTGGGCTCCATCGTCGTCGTCGCCTCGGAGGTCGAGGTCGCGACGACGCTCGTCGACGTTGACGGGGTGAGCTCCTCCGCCGACGGAACAAGGAACGGCGGAATGACAGCCGACACCGCTGTGGTGGGTGTCGGCGTGCCCGCGGAGGGGGGAACCGTGACCGGCGGGACCGTCGGAGGTGCCACGGTCGCCGGAAGGGTCGTGGTCGCATTCGGGTCGGCCGGAACATCCTGGGCAACGACACCGGTAGGCACCCCGAGCGCGACGAGACCCAACATCGGCACGAGCCAACGCCAGGTGAACCGTCGCGGGGAAGGGGAAGCTCGACGAACCATAAGGAGGGATCCGAAAGACGCGCCCACCGTCTCGGGCGAACGCCCGGTTCATGCTACCGGCCCACCACGCGGGGGACCGGGAGCGGTCGGATCACGCAACCGCTGGGCACCCAAGCCTCCGTCCGGCGTGGTCCAACCTTGCGCCGGTTCACATCGCGTTCACGTCGAACGGCTCAACCGGATGAGCGGGCGAGAAGCCACCGATGCATCGCCCTCGGCCAGTAGCGTCGCTACCGTGAACAAGGCGAGACACGAGGTCGAGACCGGCCACGGCAAGATCGGCGGTCGCCTCGCCGCCGGCGCCGTGATCGGGGTCCTCGGCCTCGGTGTGGCGAGCGCGTTCTCCCTGGCGAAGGACGCGCCGACCACCGAGGACATCGTTGCCCCAACTGCTGTTGCCACCGTGGCGCCGATTGCCGATTCGCCGACGACGACGACACAGGTTCCCGTCACCGTTGCGCCTATTGCCGCCATTGCCCCGACGTGCCCGCGCCCCGACGACGCGCCGACGACAGCAAGAGCTTTTACGTCGCCACCGGTCGGGTGCGTCGACCCGAAGGCGGCATACCGTGCCGTGATCAGCACCTCCGAAGGTGAGTTCACCATCGAACTCGACCAACAACGGGCTCCGCTGACCACCAACAACTTCGTGTTCCTCGCCCGCAAGGGGTTCTACAACGGCCTCACCTTTCACCGGGTCGTCCCGGGCTTCATCGTCCAGGGGGGCGACCCGAAGGCCAACGGCACCGGCGGGCCCGGCTACACGATTCCCGACGAGATCTCCCCGAACGCGAGATTCCAGATCGGCACGATCGCGATGGCGAACTCGGGACCGAACCAGAACGGGAGCCAGTTCTTCGTCGTGACCGGCAAGAACGGCGAGAACATCCCGAACACCTCGACCGTCTTCGCCAGGGTGGTGAAGGGAACCAAGACCCTCGAGGCCATCGATGCACTCGGCGTGCAGCCCACACCGGATGGTCAGGAACTCGCTCCACAGCGACCGATCACCATCACCCGCATCGAGATCACGGCCAAAGGGGAAGACACCAAGCGGATCCCCGGTCTCGCCGGACAGGTACCGACGACCACATCCGGCTGAGCGCATACGCCCTTCGGGAGGACGCGTCACCGGCACGCCGAAACGCGCACTACCTTCTCGCCACTCGCCTTCAACTCAGAACGAGGTTCTGTCATGTCCACACCCGTTTGCCCGGCCGCCGACGGCTCCAGTCCCAAGACGCAGAAGTTCTCGGCACCGCCGCCGATGTGCATCGATCCGGCGAAGACCTACAGCGCGGTCATGGAAACCTCGATGGGTGAACTCCGCATCGCTCTTGATCCGATCGGTGCCCCGCTGACCGTCAACAACTTCGTGTTCCTGGCCCGTTACCACTACTACGAAGGCATCATCTTCCACCGCATCATCAAGGACTTCGTCCTGCAGGGTGGCGATCCCGAGGGATCGGGTCGCGGTGGGCCGGGATACCGCTTCGCCGATGAGCTCCCCAAGCCGGGGCGCTACGAACTCGGCTCGCTGGCCATGGCCAACGCCGGTCCGAACACCAACGGTAGCCAGTTCTTCGTCATCAGCGGCCCGAGCGGGATTCGTCTGCCCCCTTCGTATTCGCTGTTCGGCAAGGTCGTCAAAGGTCTCGACGTCGTCGAGGCCATCCAGCAGGTCCCGACCGACCGCAACGACCGCCCCCACACCGACGTCGTCATCAACTCCGTCACCATCACCGAATCCGACTGACCCGTTGGGAGAGAGGTTGCCCCTAGCCCATTCGGCGCTGCGCCGCTCACTCCGCTCGACTGCTCGCAACACGAGTGACCGGCGCGCGGTTAGGAGAGAGGTTGCCCCCATGTATGGGGGCAGAACACCTCCCAACGCGGCTGGGAGGTGTTCTGCCGCACGGGAACCCGCTGCGCGCTCTCGCCACTCGGCCCGATACCGGGCCGCGCTACCCCTCGTTGGCTCCGATGACCCCGGCGCGCAGCAAGAAGCGGTCCATCAGGCGGTTGGCCCGCTCGCGGGCGCCGTCGGACTCCTCGGAGAAACGCGCCAGGATCTCCTCGGCTGACGTGCCGGCCGATGGCGGCCCTCCCGGGTCGCCTTGGCTCCACGACGTGACCTCGGCGACCGTGACCTCCGGGTGGAACTGGACCGCAAGGTGCGGTCCGACCGCATAGGCCTGCACGCAGATCGGCGAAACCGCCAGCACCGTTGCGCCGGGAGGCGGGACGGCCACACAGTCGACGTGCCATTGCAGCCACGGGCCGGACTCGATGAGGTCGGGGTGAGTACTTGTCACGGTGTACCAGCCGACTTCCGGGACGGACGCCCGCTCGACCCTTCCCCCCAGCGCGACCGAGAGGGCCTGCGCCCCGAAGCACACGCCGAAGGTGGGGATGCCACGCCGATCCCCATCGCGCAGCAGATCCAGGTGAGCATCGAGCCACCATCGGACATCTGGATCGTTCACTCCCGGAGAGGCTCCTAGCGACAGGACGGCGGCGTACCCCTCCGCCGACTCCGGAAGGTTCTTGGCCGTCGGGATGCGGACATCGAGTTCGATCCCGTGCCACCTCGCACGGTCCCCGAGCATTGCTGCGCCGGAGTCCGCTTCGTGCTCGATCACCAGCATCCGTTTGGTTCCCACACCACCAGTGTGCCGTTTCGCCGACCGGAAACGCCGCGACGGTCGTCTACATTGTCCGGCGGGTCGCTAGCTCATCCGGTAGAGCAACAGACTTTTAATCTGTTGGTGCGGGGATCGAGACCCCGGCGGCCTACAACCTCGGTCCGCAAGGACCAGAAACGACAAACGCCTCTGGAGGGTTGACCCACCAGAGGCGTTTTCTGTCGGCCGGACGAACCGAACAAAACAGCGAAAGTCAGTACTTCTTCTTGCTCTTCGGGGCCGCCTTCAGCGCCGCCGAAAGGTCTTTGTACTCGGCGCATGTCGTCCCGCAGATCTTCTGCAGGGTGGCCAGATTGGCCTTCGCCTTGGCGGTCTGACCCAGCAGAACGTAGGCCACGCCCTGGTACTCGAGGGCGCCGACATGCTTCGGATTGATCTTCAACGCCGCGGCGTAGTGCGAGAGCGCGCTGTTGTAGTCGCCGTTGTTGCGGCTGGAGTAGCCGAGAAGGTTCTGCACATCTGCGTTCTTCGGGTCGAGCGCTTCGGCCTTCTTCAGCACGACGATGGCATCGGTCCACTTCTTGGCGGCGATCGCCGTCCGTCCTTCGGCGAGGAGTGCGGGAACCGTGACGGGTGCTCCCGCGACCGATGCCGGCGGGGGAACGCTTGACGCGCCGCCGAGGGTGAGCGGCGCGGCGACCGACGAAGGGGGCTTGACCGGGTCGCCGCCGTCGGCGGCGAACGCCGTTGCCGGAAGCGCAGCGAGGCCCACGGCCAACGCGAGGACGAAGTGACGTCGGTTGTGGTTCATCGCAGAACTCCTTCGGAGGGAAACGTTTTGGGAAGGGATACGACAGCGGTTCCCGAATTGTTCAAACCGGACCACAACGCTTCGCCTGGAGGCCCGTCGTGGACAGTTCGCCCTGACGGATCAACCGAACGACACCGCTACACTGCGTTTCGCTGCGGATGTCGTTCAATGGTAGGACATCAGCTTCCCAAGCTGAGAATGCGGGTTCGATTCCCGTCATCCGCTCCCCGTGACCCCGAACGTCGTCGCCGAGACCGGTACCGGTGCCACAAGAGTGTGCGGCCGGCCGCGCGTGGAGCGCCTTGGGCTGCGGGGCTCCGCCCTCGTTCTGCTCGTGGCCTCCTACTCCACCGCGGGAACCCAGGCGCTGCTGAACACGTCCACCCGCGCAGCCAGCATCTGCAGTGCTGGCTCGTTCTTGCCTCCGTGGGGAATGATGACGTCGGCATAGCGCTTCGACGGTTCCACGAAGTTGAGGTGCGCCGGACGCACCGTCTCCAGGTATTGGTTGATGACGGACTCCGTGGTGCGCCCCCGCTCGGCCACGTCGCGCGTGAGACGGCGGATGAAGCGGACGTCGGGGTCGGCGTCGACGAACACCTTCAGGTCCATCAGCGCGCGGAGTCCGGCATCCCAGAGCACCAAGATGCCCTCCACAACCACGATCGGCGCCGGCAGAAGCGTCTCGACGCACGCGGTGCGCGTGAACGTGGAGAAGTCGTACACAGGAACGTCGACCGCGGAACCGTCGATGAGGGCCTGCACGTGGATCCGGAGGAGCTCCCAGTCGAACGCCTCGGGATGGTCGTAGTTCACAGCCGCCCTCGCCGCGAGGTCGAGGTGGGCCTGGTCGAGGTAGTACGAATCAAGTGCGATCACCGACACCTGGTCGTGTCCGACCTTCTCGATGACCCGCTCGGCCACGGTGCTCTTCCCCGAACCAGTGCCGCCGGCCACGCCGATCACGAGGCGACGACCGTGCGTTGTCTCCGTGGTGGTAGGCGAAGATCCGGTCATGTCCGACGTGTCTAGCAGCCAGCCGGTTCACGCCCTGGAGGCGCTGCCGACTACCGTTTGCGTCTGTATGACAACTGCGCCGCATGACGCGTCCACGACTCCGAAGAAGAAGCGACTTTCGCCCAGTGTGCTGGCGCTCGTCGTCGGCGGGGTGATGGCCACGGTTACCGCCGTCTCGGGAATCGCCGCCACCCTCGAACAGTGGCACGGCAACTCCGACATCCACCGTCCGGTGTTCATCAACATCCCAGCAGCAGTCAGAGCGGGGTTCTACACGGTTCTGCCGATCCTGTTCCTAACGGGTGCCTGGCTGTTCTCCCAACGGGTGAAGAACTGGGAACGCGGCACCCCCGACAACCGGCGAACCACGCCGAAGAACGCCAAGCGTCGTCTGGCCGACTTCCGGTCAGGCGTCTACATGCAGACGCTGATGCGTGACCGCGGCGCCGGACTCATGCACTCGATGATCTACTTCGGCTTCATCGGCCTGTTCGCCGTGACGACGGTCCTCGAGATCGACCACCAACTGCCGAACGGGCTCAAGTTCCTCCACGGCGATGTGTACCGGGGCTACGCGGCGTTCGGCGAGACCGCGGGCCTGCTGTTCATCGGCGGCATCTTGTGGGCGATGTACCGCCGGTATGTGCAGCGGGTCTACCGCATCCGCATCAAGAACCGTCCCGAAGACGCGGTCATCCTTCTCAACTTCTTGATCCTCGGCGTCTCCGGCTTCCTCGCCGAGGGTGCCCGCATTGCGCTCGTGGGCCGCCCGTCGTTCGAGAAGTGGAGCTACGTCGGCTATCCGGTCAGCGCAGCATTCGACGGAGTCTCGGGCCTGGCCAACTGGCACCGCTTCTTCTGGGGTCTCCACGTGGTGGCGTTCTTCGCATTCCTGGTGATCCTGCCAATCACCAAGCTGCGCCACATGTTCACGTCGCCGCTCAACATGTACCTGAAGGACCGCGAGCGGCCCAAGGGTGCGATGCGTCCGATGCCGAACCTGATGGAGACGTCGCTCGAATCGTTCGGCGCTTCGACGATCGAGGACTTCACGTGGAAGCAACTCCTCGACACCGACGCCTGCACGATGTGCGGTCGGTGCACCGCGGTGTGCCCGGCACACGCCACCGGCAAGCCCCTCGATCCGCGCGAGATCGTGCTGAAGATCGGGACCGTCATGTCGTTGACCGGTCCGAACGGCGGGCAGGTGTCGCCGCCGGTGTCGATCGACGGCGAGCTGAAGGTGAAGACCTCGAGTGTGTTCGAGCGCATCACGTCCGAGGAGATCTGGGCCTGCACCACGTGCAAGGCGTGCGACGAGAACTGCCCGGTCCACATCGAGATCCTCGACAAGATCCTCGACATGCGCCGCTACCTGTCGCTGATGGAGTCGAACTTCCCGAGCGAGCTCGGCAACGCCTACCGCTCGATGGAGAACTCGGGAAACCCGTGGGGCATCGGCCAGAACGAGCGTCTCGGCTGGGCCAAGGATCTCGACGTTGCCGTGGCCGAACCGGGTTCGCCGCTCACCAGCGAGTACCTCTACTGGGTGGGCTGCGCGGGTTCGTTCGACGACAAGAACAAGAAGGTCACCTCGGCCACCGTCAAGCTGCTGCAGCGTGCCGGCATCGATGTTTCGGTGCTCGGCCCGAACGAGCAGTGCACCGGTGATCCGGCGCGGCGCTCGGGCAACGAATACGTGTTCCAGATGCTCGCCATGGCCAACGTGGAGACCCTCAACGGCATGGGCGTGAGGAAGATCATCACGCAGTGTCCGCACTGCTTCAACACGCTGCTCAACGAGTACCCCCAGCTCGGCGGCCATTTCGAGGTCGTCCACCACAGCCAGTTGCTCGAGACGCTGATCGCCGATGGTCGGCTCGATCTCGCCGGTGCCTCGCTCGACGAGCGGATCGTGTATCACGACTCCTGCTACCTCGGCCGTCACAACGATGTGTACGAGGCGCCCCGCAAGGTGCTCGGTTCGCTGAAGGGCATCCAGATCGTCGAGGCACCCCGTAACGGCACCAAGGGCATGTGCTGCGGCGCCGGCGGCGCGCGGATGTGGATGGAGGAGGACACCGGCACCAAGGTCAACGACGAGCGCTCGCGTGAACTCCTCGACACCGGCGCATCGCGCGTGGCCACCGCCTGTCCGTTCTGCTACATCATGATGGACGACGGCGTGAAGGGCCACGGCCGCGACGACGTGATCGTCCAGGACATTGCCATGCACCTCCTCGAAGCCGTCGAGAACGCCGAGCGCGTCGGCGTTTCGGACTCCCCCGTCGTCACGTCCCTGTAGGGGTCGCTGGGAGAGAGGTTGCCCCCATATATGGGGGCAAAACACCTCCCAACGCTGCTCGGAGGTGTTCAGCCGCACTCGACGCCGGGAAGACGCCGCGAACACCGGACCCGTGCACCACAATGAGTGCCGTGGACACCCTTTCGCTTCTCGATTTCGCCTGTCCGCGTTGTGGGTTGTCCGTCCACGAGGAGTTCTATGGCCCGTGTTCCACCTGCGTGGAGGAGCTTCGGGCCAGGGTGCGACTCGACCAGACCGACGTGGCGGTCGCCGACTACGTTCCAAAGATGAACGTCACCCCGAACGCTGTTGCGTCGAAAGAGTAAGCACCGGGCATGAATGAAGGGACGCAAGGCCAGGAACCGGCCGAGGGGCACGGTGGGGGGCACGGGACGAAAGCTATCCTGGCGGCGTTGCTGGCCAACCTCGGCATTGCCATTGCCAAGTTCACCGGGTTCCTGCTCACCGGATCGGCGTCGCTGCTCGCCGAGGCCGGGCACTCCGTCGCCGACACCACGAACCAGGGCCTCCTCCTTCTCGGTGGCCGTCAGGCCAAGAAGCCCCAGGACGAGAGCCATCCCTTCGGCTACGGGATGACGCGGTACTTCTGGTCGTTCGTCGTTGCGCTGATCCTGTTCTCGCTCGGTTCGCTCTTCGCCATCTACGAAGGCATCGAGAAGCTGCAGCACCCTCATGAGTTGGACAAGCCGAGCATCGCGGTGGGCATCCTCTGCGTGGCGGTAGCGCTGGAAGCGTTCTCGTTCCGGACGGCGATCGTCGAGGCACGACCCCTCAAAGGGAATCAGAGCTGGTGGTCCTTCATCCGAACGGCGAAGGTGCCCGAACTCCCGGTGTTGCTACTCGAAGACTCGGGTGCGCTTGTCGGCCTCATGCTCGCGCTCGGCGGCGTCGGCATGGCGCTGATCACCGACGATCCGGTGTGGGACGCCTGTGCCACACTCGCCATCGGCGCCCTCCTTGCCGTCATTGCGGTGATCTTGATCGTCGAGATGCGCAGCCTTCTGCTGGGCGAGGCAGCGTCACCCGAGGCAACAGCGAGGTTGCGCGGCGCAATCGAGTCGTCGCCGTCCGTGCGCCGATTGATCCACGTGCGCACGATGCACGTCGGACCGGAGGAGTTGTTGGTCGCGGCAAAGATCGAGTTCGATGGCGCACTCGACTTCGCCGGCGTCAGCAACGCCATCGACGAAACGGAAGCGCGCATACGGTCTCTGGACCCGACAGCGACCCTCATCTACCTCGAACCGGCGATCCACGATCCGGCGCGCAGCTGATGCCGAACTTCGCCGTCGCCGGGGTGCTGGAAGGGTTCTACGGGCCGCCGTGGTCGTGGGATGAGCGCGTGGTCGTGATGGAGCGATGCGTGCCGGCGGGGTTGCCGTGGTACGTGTGGGCGCCGAAGTCCGACCCGCTGCATCGTCGGGCGTGGCGTGAGCCATTCACCGACGAGCACCTCGCCGGTTTCCGTCGACTACTCACGATCGACGGACTCCATCTTGGTGTCGCCATTGCGCCTGGGCTCGACCCGGCGGACCTCGAAGAGGACAACACCGCATTGATCGCCAAGGTGCGATCGGTCGTCGACATCGGCGCCACGCTCGTGATGATCGCCTTCGACGACATCGGCGACGACGTGACGAATGCGCAGCGTCACATCGAGATCGTGAGCGCACTCGTCGGCACAATCGATCGCTCGGGCGTACACGTCATCGTCGTGCCGACGCACTACGCAACAATCGCTTCGACGCCGTATCTCGCCGCGCTCTCCGCTGGACTGCCACCCGACGTGATGATCGGCTGGACCGGTCCTTTCGTCGTCAACGACGTCATCACCGCCGCCCACGCCGAGGCGTTCGCCGAGGTGGTCGACGGTCGGATGATCGCGCTGTGGGACAACTTCCCGGTGAACGACACCGTGATGAGCGACCGCCTGTTCCTCCGACCACTCGAGGGACGCGATCCCGAACTCGCCGAACACTGCGGCGCGTATCTTGCGAATGCCGGGGTGCAGGCGTGGCCATCGTTACCTGCGCTTCTCAGCGCGGCCGCATGGGTCACGACGGGCGTCGCCGACATCGCGTGGGAGGACTTCGACGACGGCGTGAACCTGGCGTTGCTCGCCGGAGCATGTGACGGGAGCGAGCTGACCCGTCTCGCCCGCAGCGTCATCGACGATGACGAGTCGGCCGATCTGTGGTGGTGGCTCGAACGTCTCGAAGACCTCGAGGTGGACGGCCCGATCGGTGCGCAGGCCGCGCCGTGGATCGTCCAGACCCGCGCCGAAGCGGCAGTGGCGCTGACTGCACTGGACCTCTACGAACGTGACCGCGGCGATCCGGAGACGATCGCGCTCATCGTCGACCTCTGGCGGACGTGGCCTCCGGTACGACGGTCTCCGGTGTCCGTCCTCGGCTCACGCTTCGGCATCGAGCCGCGCATGGGACAGGACGAGGCCGGCGCGTGGACGCTGCATCGCGGCGCTCTCGTGGACGACACCAACGCGACCGACCTGCTCTGCCGCCTCGCGCTCACCAAGCACGGGGCGTAGACCTCTGCACCTGGTCAGCTGGGCTGCACCGGATCAGCTGGTCTGCACCGGATCAGCTGGTCTGCACCGGGTCAGCTGGTCTGCCGTGGGTCGGCTGGTCTGCAGTGGCGCACAAATCCCGACCCAACGACGGGAGCCGACCCAGGTGAGCAGCGGGTCCCGAGCGGATCAGCGTTGGGGGAAGTTCGCGTAGTACCGGCTGGGCGTCGGGCCCCGCTGGCCCTGGTACTTGGAGCCGACAGCCGACGAACCGTAGGGGTGCTCGGCCGGGCTGGTCATCCGCAGAAAGCTGACCTGGCCGATCTTCATGCCGGGATAGATGGTGATCGGGAGGTTGGCAACGTTGGCCAACTCAAGCGTGATGTGACCATCGAAACCCGGGTCGATGAACCCGGCAGTCGAATGGATGAGCAGACCGAGACGACCAAGGCTTGACTTGCCTTCGATGCGCGCGACGAGATCGTCGGGGACGCCAATGCGTTCGGCAGTAGCACCCAACACGAACTCACCGGGGTGCAGGATGAACACGTCTTCGCTGCCGATCTCGACGAGCTCGGTCAGATCCTCCTGGTTCTCCTTCACGTCGATGACACGGGCTGTGTGGTTGCGGAACACCCGGAAGTAGTGGTCGACCGTGAGGTCGATCGACGATGGCTGCACGTTGTCCGGCACAAAGGGGTCGATCAGGATCCGCCCATTGGCGATCTCCTCACGAAGGGTGCGGTCAGAGAGGATCATGCTCTGTCACTCGCGGGTGCAACTGGGAGGGACATGAGTTCGGCGCACTTCATGGGGTGCCGAGGCTAGCGGCCCGCACAGGCTCGCCGACCAGCGATCCGTCGGCCCAGCGATCCGTCGGTCAGCGGACGAGGCTGGCAATCGCCCAGACACTCACGATGAACCCGACCGATGCCATAGCGATCGTACGGAGCTTCGGCGCCTTGGCGAGGGGGACAGCTTTCAGGTCGTCTTCGGTGATCCGCCGCTTGGCCGCCTCGCGTGAAGGGGGACGGGTGGTTCGTTTCACCGGCGGCCGAACGAGCGCCATGACATTGCCGATGAAGAGCGCGCCACCGAAGGCGAGCAGCAGCCAAACGATGAGATCGGGTCCACCAAACATGCGTTGACGACGCTACCGCTCCATCTTCAGCCCGCTGTCGACGGCCGCGGCAGTTTCAGGCGCACCCCACAACGACGAACAGCGCCTCCCACATCGACGAACATCGTCGCTCTTGGCGCCTCAGGACGTCGATGTGGGATGCGAGAACGCCCAGTCTGGGATGTACCGACCTACGGACGACACGGTCGACGAATCGGTGTCAGGCCGTTGCGCCTCCGTCAACGGTGAGGACTTCGCCGGTGATGAACGAACCGGCGTCGCTGACGAGCAACAGCGCCGGCCCGACGATCTCGCCGGGATCGCCGATGCGACCGAGCGGTGTGGATGAGGCGACCCGGGCAAGGATCCGGTCGTCGAAGGCCTTGGTGACCATGTCGGTGCGGAACGTCCCCGGCGACATTGCGTTCACCCGAATACGGTCGGGCGCCAGGTCGCGGGCCAGCGTCGTTGTCACCTGGGCGAGCCCGGCCTTCACCGGCGGATACAGGTAGCGGCCGGGCGAGGAGCCGTCCATGGCGATGCTCACGATGTTCACGATCGCCCCATGTCCCGAGGCCGCGAGATGCGGCCGGGCTTCGCGTATCAGCAGCATCGGTGCGAGCAGGTTGGTCGTGAACGCGCCGACGAACGCGCTTGCGTCGAGGTTCTCGAGGGCGCGGTCGAGGACCGTTGCCGCGTTGTTGATCACTATGTCGATCCGACCGAAGGCTGCGAGCGCAGCTTCCACGATGGTGCGCGGCGCGTCCGGATCGCTCATGTTCACACTGACGGCGGCGGCCTCGCCACCGCTCGACCGGATCTCGGCGACGAGAGCCTCGCAGGCGTCGAGCTTGCGGCTCGCGACGATCACCGATGCACCTGCGTCGGCCAGGCCGACCGCCATGGCGCGACCGAGGCCGCGTGAGCCACCGGTGACGATGGCGCACCGTCCCGTCAGGTCGAACAGCGTGGCAAGACGATCATGCATGCGGGGCTCCGGTCGGGGGTGCGGGTCGAAAGTCGGCCGGGACCCTACCTCCCGGGCCCGACGCGCCACCACCTTGGGCCGAGTGCGGCAGAACACCTCCCAGCCGCGCACGGAGGTGTTCTGCCCCCAAATATGGGGGCAACCTCTCTCCTAGGAGCTACTTCTTGGGCCAGATCACCTGGTTGTCAGGGCCGATGACGGACTTGACCAGGGTGTCGTCGTAAGAGCCGGCGATCGACGGCTTCGGGGCGGTGCCGAACACGCCGGCGTCGGCGTAGTCGTCGACCTGCTCCTGGAGCATCTTCGGGATGATGAGGCCGATGGCAGTGCCGGTCGGCGTCGAGTTGGCCACGACCTTCGACTCGATCTTCCACCGGAAGCGCTCGCCGTCGGGTGACAAGAAGTTGCGGTTGCCGTTGGCGTTGATCCGCTTCACCGCGAGGTCGACCGCCGCGTCGGGATCCGCAGCCGCATCGGCATAGCCCTTCAACGCAGCGCGTACGAAGTCCTGGGCTGCGGTCGGATTTTCCTTCAGGAACTTCGCGTTCGTGTAGATGATTCCAAACGAGCCGGGAATGTCGTAGGCCGTCGGGTCGAAGAGCTTGTAGGCGAAGCCGGCGCGATCGAGCTGTCCCGGCTCGTTCGACTTGTACCCGGGCAGGGCGTCGATCGGCAATTGGAAGTGGGCGATCGGGTTGAAGCCCTCGACGAGCTTGTCCTTGTAGTCGATACCTCGCTTGAGTCCGACCTTGTTGAGCATGGCCACGATCGAGGGTGGGATGTCGCCCTTCATACCGATCGTCTTGCCCCGGAGGTCACGCAATCCCTTGATGACGTCGTCGCGGACCATCAGCCCTTCGATGGCCGTCTTGCCGAGGTCATAGGCCATCACCAACGAACTCTCTTTGGGTGTGCTCTTGAGAAGTTCGATGTAAGACCCCGCCGAGGAGAACTGCGCCTTGTTGTCGGCCACCAACGCGTAGTTCGCCGTGGAGAAGCTGGCCTTCACGTCGACGTCGAGGCACATCTTGGCGAAGTATCCCTTGGCGTCGGCGACGATCATCTCGATGATCGACGCGGTGGCGGCGTAGTCGAAGCCCGAGAGATAGGTGATCTTGCCGGCCTTCTTGTTGGCTGCGCATCGATCGGGGGTGATGCCATCGACAGTTACGGCATTCGTCAGAGCGGGCGCGGGAGCAGCAGTGCTCGGCGCGGCCGTGGACGCCGGGGCTTTGGTGGTCTTGGTCGCCTTCGGCTTGATGGCCTTCTTGGTGGCGGCGTCGGCAGGGGTCAGCGAGACTGCCAACGCAGCACCAAGGCCGAGCGCGACGAACAGAGTGGTGGAACGACGAAACAACACGGTGGATCTCCTCGAGGGAACGAAAGGCGGTGACTAGCGGGGTGATGACGAAACGGCGGCCGAAGCCGACGATGCGCTGTGCCAGTGCAGCGCGATCCTTTCGATTCCCGAGATCGCCAGGTAGGCGAACGAACCGATCAAACCGAGCACGAAGATGCTGCCCCACAGCAGGGGTCCGCCCACCGTACCAGCCGCGGCCGCTTTCCGAATAAGCACACCGAGACCACGGTCGAGGAACGCCCACGGTTCTCCGATGACTGCGCCCACGAGCGACAACCCCGCCGACACTTTGGCGCCGGCGATCAGCGACGGAACCGCGTTCGGCACGCGAAGGCGCCGATAGATCTCCCAGCGAGACGCATGCACGCTGCGGAGGAGTTCGTGGGCAAGCGGGTCGATATCGCGCAGCCCCGACACGGCGTTGAACAGCATCGGCGGAAAGCACACGATGGCGACCATCAGCACGATCGGTCGGTACCCGAAGCCGACCCAGAGGACGATCGCCGCACCGTAGGCGAACAGCGGCGTGACGAGCACCACGATGGCGACCGCCGAGACCGCTCGCTCGACAAAGGCCGAATGCGCGCATATCGACGCGACGGCAAAGGCAACGACCAACGCCAGCGCGAACCCCACAACCGAAACCGCGATGGTCGGCCAGGCGTCGTACCAGTAGGCCGACCGGTTCGTGACGATGTCACGGACCACGTCCGACGGACGTGGCAGCTTGTAGGACTCGATGTCGAACGCCCGGACGAACAGCTCCCAGATGCCGAGGAATCCGGTGATGCCGACGAACGGGGCGAGCCAGAGGTAGCGCCTCACGACGCTCGGCCGATCGTTGTCTGCTGCTGTGCCGTGCGAAGGGCGGCGCGCACCTGGCGCAGCGCTTCGCCGTAGGCCGGTGTGTCCTCCAGGCCCTCCGGAGCCGGACGGACAAGTCCAACGGGAATGTCGGCGATGATCCGCCCGGGACGGCCCGACAGCACGATCACGCGGTCAGCGAGTAGCACGGCCTCGTTCAGGTCATGGGTGCTGAACACCACCGTGGAGCGATGCGCAGTCCACAGTTCACAGAGGAGCCGCCGCATCTCAGCGCGAGTGAGCTCGTCGAGTGCGGCGAACGGTTCATCGAGCAGGAGGACATCTGCACCGAGGACGAACGCCCGGGCCAGCGCGACCCGCTGGGCCATCCCACCCGAGAGGGTTGCGGGGCGGGCGGACTCAAAGCCCCGCAATCCGACAGCTTCGAGCATGGCGTCGACCTCGGCATCGCTGCTCGAGGGCTTTCCCGACGCCTTCACGTTCACCTCCGTGAGGAGTCGCACGTTGTCTCGTACGGACCGCCACGAGAGAAGCGTCGGGGCCTGGGGGACGAAGCCGAACTGCTTGTCCCGACGGGCTTCGTCGGCACTGTGGTTCCCGATGCGAATCTCTCCCGTTGTGGGCGCGTCGAGCCCTCCGATGAGGCGGAGCAGCGTCGACTTTCCGCAGCCTGACGGACCGATCAGTACGGTGATCGTCTCCGGCTCCAACGTGAGGTCGAGGGCATCCAAGGCGTGCACCGGCTCGCCGCGGCGAGACGCCGCGTACGTTCGGCCGAGCCCGACGCAACGGACGGTCGCAGGTGACGGCTCATGCATGGGGTTCCTCGTTCGCGGCTCGGCTGAAGTGGACGGACACCGAGAACAGCACGGTGTGGTCGCTGTGCCAGTGCATCGCGGCCCTCACGGTCTCCGAGAACGCCGTCGCCGGCGAACGAACCGTTTGAGCGGCGAACGAGGATGCTGCCTCACAGCCAACGCATCCGAACGTACCAGAGCAGTATGGAGGTTGCGATGAAGAACGTGCACGAACGAATCGTCCGGGGAACGACGGATCAGGCATGGGCGCTCGTCGAGACGCTGGCTTCCCCGAACGACAAGCTCTGGCCACGTGACCCATGGCCCAGGATGAAACTCGACAAAGGGCTGACCGTTGGATCTCAGGGCGGTCACCACACCATCCGGTACCACGTCGAGCGCATCGAACCGGGTCGGTCCGTGCTCTTCCGGTTCGAGCCGCCGACAGGCCTCGACGGAGTGCACCGCTTCGAGATTGTCCCGGCCGGTTCCAGCACCAAAGTTCGACACATCATTGATGCCAAGCCAACCGGCACGATGCGCGTCGCCTGGCCGTTGTTCGTGCGGTGGCTCCACGACGCGCTCATCGAAGACGGGTTCGACGTCGCCGAGGCAACGCTGTCCAACGGTCCCGTCCAGAAGCGACGTCACTCGACCTACGTTCGCCAGCTCATAAGGACGTTTGTGCCGCCCCGCCCGGACCGCACGGGTGCGCAGACGGGCACTGTCGCAGCCGCTGTGCTCGGTGGCATCGGCGTGTTGCACCTGGCCTGGGCACTCGGATCCACGTTTCCGTCAAGCGACGCCAAGTCTTTGGCCCGTGCCGTCGTCGGAGGGAGTACCTTCCCGTCTGCTGACGCATCGGCGACCGTGGCAGCCCTCCTCGGCATCGCCTCCACCCTCGTCGTCGCCCGCGCCCGCCCGTTGACCCCGTTGGGTCGGCGCGCCCCCGGTGTGCTGACGCGCCCCGGCGTGCTCGGGGTCGCGCTCGTGCTCGGTCTACGCGGGGCGGGCGGCATCGTCGCCGGCGTTCTGGGGGTACCGCGGACCGCTGCGTCGTTTCGCGTGCTCAACCTCGTGATCTACTCGCCTCTCTGCCTCGGTCTTGGTGCCGCCATCGTGCGCATGGAGAAGCAGCCCGAGCCCATCTGAGCCGGCTCGACCTCACCAGACGTCACCGTTGCGCCAGTCACAACGCAGCGACGCGGTTCGGTCGACGCGTTCGAGGAAGGCCGGGGAACACGGATAGACGTAGATCCCATCGTCCTCCTCTGGAGTCGCGACAATTCCGCCAGGGGTCATCGCCGAGGTCGGACCGAGCCAACGCTGCCAGCCGAGTCCTTCGTACAGAGGGCGTGCCGCGTCGGATGCGCTGAGGGCACCGAGGTCGTAGGTGTTCGCCATGATCTCGTGGAGCGGAGCCATCAGGAGCCTCCCCACGCCTTGCTGCTGCCAGCGCGGGTGGACTCCCACCCCTTCCACATACCCCGCTCGCCACGCGACGGAACGGTGCAGCAGACGACGCTGAACGACCGAGGCATGCCCGATGACGGCGTCGCAATCGGTGATGATCGAGTGCATGCCGCCGAGCGCGTGTTCCCAGTCGGCCTTGGTCAGGTCACCGTCGAACACGTCGTCGAGAAGGTCTCGGCATTCCCGGAGCAGGGCGGGATCGATCTCGCCGGTGTGGGCAACACACCTCTGGAGCGAGGCGCCGGAGTCGAGCGTGAGCGCATGCACCAACACCGAAGGCAACGTACCGCGGCGATTCGACAGCCCTGCCGCAGAACTGTCTCACCCCCTCCCCATACTGGTGGTTGTGGAGAACTCCGAGGTTGTCCACAGCGTTGTCCACGGTTCGTCGAGGTTCTCCGATGGTCATCCCCACCCCTTTCCCCTCCGTTTACCCCCTCGTTACCCACAGCATCGACCAACCACACTCAAACCCCCACCAACAGACCGCGATTGCCGACGGAGCGGCGCTTCATTCCGTTCATCCCGACTCGCCGAAGTGATCCGACTGCAACCATGGCCATTGCACTAGACGACGCCCGTCGACGCACCCCGTCGCCGGGTCCCATTGGAGCCGTCCGTCTCCAACCTCACAACCTCGAAGCCGAGGAGTCGGTTCTCGGAGCGATGCTCCTCAGCCGCGAGGCCATCGCCGCGGCAGCCGAGATCGTCACGTCGGAGGATTTCTACCGCCCGGCCCACGGCCACATCTACGAAGCCATCCTCAACCTCTACGCCGCCGGCGAGCCGGCCGATCCGGTCACCGTCGCCGACGAACTGCGCCGCTCCGGGCTCTACGAGATGATCGGGGGCTCCGTCGCCCTCGTGAACCTCCAGGCCGGCACGCCCACAGCCACGAACGCGGCGTATTACGCCCGCATCATCGAAGAGCACTCGCTCCTTCGAAAGGTGATCGGCGTGGCCGGGGAGATCGCCGACGAGGCCTACAGCCTGCCCGACGACGTCACGGCGATGATCGACCGTGCCGAGTCACGGATCTTCACCGTCGCCCAGCGCCGCACGACCGACACCATGGCGCCGATCCGCGACCTGCTCGGCCAGAACCTCGACCGCCTCGAGATGCTCTACGACCGGGGCGAGTCCATCACCGGCGTTCCGTCGGGCTATCTCGACCTCGATGAGAAGCTCAACGGACTCCAACCCAACGCTCTGTACATCGTGGGTGCCCGGCCGGCAATGGGCAAGTCGGCGTTCGCGCTCGGCATGGCCGGCCATGCCGCCCTGGTCGAGAACCGACCGGTGTTGTTCTTCTCGCTGGAAATGAGCCACTTGGAGCTCACCCAACGTCTCCTGTGTGCCGAGGCCAAGGTTGATTCGAGTCGGATGCGCAACGGCCGCCTCCACGCCGAAGACTGGCCGAAGATCACCTCGGCTGTCGGCCGACTGGCCGAGGCGCCGCTCTACATCGACGACAACCCGCACCTCACCGTGATGGAGATCCGGGGCAAGGCCCGGCGGCTCAAGGCCAAGCTCGGCGATCTCGGTCTGATCGTGATCGACTACCTCCAGCTCATGACGGGCGGCAAGGCCAGCGTCGAGAACCGTCAGGTGGAGATCTCCGAGATCAGCCGTGGGCTCAAGATCCTCGCCCGTGAGCTCGAAGTTCCGGTGGTCGCCCTGTCGCAGCTCTCCCGTGCGTTGGAGCAGCGGGCCGACAAGCGCCCGATGCTCTCCGACCTTCGAGAGTCCGGCGCACTCGAGCAGGATGCCGACGTCGTGATGTTCTTGTACCGCGACGAGATCTACAACTCCGAGAGCCCCGACCGCGGCACCGCCGAGGTCATCATCGGCAAGCACCGCGCCGGGCCGGTCGGCACCTCACGCCTGGCGTTCCTCGACCACTACACGAAGTTCGCCAACATGGCGAAGGGGATCTAACGCAGCGTGGCGCAACCATCACCACAACGACCAAGCAGAGCGAAAGGGATCTGACGCAGCGTGGGATCGCCAGGGCGACGTTTGCATACTTCGGTATGTCATATGCTGATGTGATGGCAGTCGATCGTCTGAGCGTGACCGTCCCAGCGCATCTCGGCGAGGCGTTGCGAGCCTGCGCCGAACGGGAAGGTGTAGCCGTGTCGACCATCGTCGCCAGGGCGATCGAACGCGAGGTGCGGCACATCGCGTTGGGGGCTTTTCTCGACGAGTTCGAACGCTCGCACGGTTCACCGACGCAAAAGCAACTTGCTGAAGCCGACGAGCTGTTCGACCGCGCAGAGCGACTCGAAAGGAAGGCGGCGGCGGCCGAAGCCCGCCGCACGAGTGCCACCAAGCGAACGGCATCCCCCAAGGTGACCCGGTCAACCGCCAAGTCACGTTCGGCCGCTTGACTTGCGAGTGATCCTTGATGCGGGCGCATTGATCGCCGTCGATCGATCTGATGCGTCGGTGATGACGCTGCTGCGATCCACCCACCATCGGCGAGTCGAGCTGGTGACCGCTTCGCCGGTCGTCGCCCAGGTCTGGCGCAACGGACGGACGCAGGCCAATCTGGCCCGAGTCTTGCAAGGTGTCGATGTCGTCGCCCCCGACGAAAACTCGGCGCGTCGATGCGGAGAACTCTTGGCCGCCACGTCGACTCACGATGTCGTCGACGGCTTCGTGGTTGCGCTGGCCCGACGCGGCGATGTGATTCTGACCTCCGACCCCGACGACATCTCCGCGCTCGCAAAGGCTGCCAAGGTGAGCGTCACGGTCGCGAAGATCTGAGGGGAACGAAGCGAGGATTGGCGTTGTGGCAGAGTCCTCACCCCGTCGTCTGACGCCCGCTGAACACGACGAACGTCGTCGTGTCGCGGCAGCCCGTCGCGCCCAGATCGAGACCGCGTTGGTCAAGCTCGGGCTCGACGCCGAACACCTCGGCACGATGCGTCCGTTCTTCGATGAACACGGGGTCCTCACGCAGATTCCGATGCACCGTGCGAAGCGCCTCGTCCTGCTCGACCTCCTCTCCCAGCGCTTCCTGCCCGGCCAGCTCTACTCCGAGGGGCGCGTCAATCTCATCCTCGGTCAGTTCAACTCGGACTGGGCGGCACTTCGCCGGTACCTCGTCGATGAGGACTTTCTCGATCGTCGAGACGGCTTTTACTGGCGGACCGGTGGCACGTTCGACATCGGTGATGGCCCGGCATGAACCGAAGCGTGCCCGACGGTTCCCTAGAGTGTCGGCCCGATGACGTGGCAGAGGAAGTGGGCGGCGGCCAAAACGGAGTTCGGCAAGCGCGGCGCGCGTGGTGTGGCGATGAAGAGCTTCGACGCCCTCGACCGCCCCTTGCACCTTCGTCGAGTGCTGCGATTCGTCCCTCCCGCATACACGCGAGCGCGTGTGTTGGCCGACATCGATCGGACCGAAGCGCTGGCGCGGCCGGGGCGACGCTTCGCCTCCGGTTCACGTCCGGTCATCCGGTGGTGCAAGGGCGACGGACTCGACGACGACGTGACCCGCAGCGCCATCGCTCAAGCGACCAGCATCTTCGGCGACGCGGTCGACTACTGCCTGTGCACGAACGGCATCGATGCCGAGCGCGTCCGTCGCGTTCTGTTGTGGGCCTCGCAACCCGTCGAATGGTGGCCGGTTTCTCCTACCGACAACTCCGGGCTTGCGCGAGTGCTGGCCATCGCCGGGTGCTCACCGGAGCGGTACGGATACTGGTGGAAGTGGTTCCCGTTCCGCACCCGACCAGCCGCACCGGAATGGATCCTCGACGGTGACATGGTGATCACGGCTCGTCCTGCATGGTTCGACGAGTGGGCGAGGGGGACCGACGTGATCCGCCTCTCCCAGGAAGCCTGGAACCCCGGGGCATACGGGACCTACGGCGACCTCGTGGACCCGGAGCTCTCTCTCAACTCGGGGTTGGCATCGCTTCCGCCTCACGACAGCATGGGTTCGCAGATCCTCGCCGTCCTCACCGAACGGCCGCTTCTGTATCGTCACGACGGAAGACGCGACATGTGCGAACAGGGCGTCGTCGCTGCAGCGTTCCAGCGGCTCGGTGTCACGCCGATACCACTGCGCGAGTTTCCCTTCGCCTCATCCGACGGGACGGCGATCGAACGCGGTCCCGGTGCGACCCCCGGAGAGGAGTGGGGGTTCCACTTCATCCGGTCATTCGTACGCCCGAACGCGCTCTTTCACCAGATGGTCGCTGACGGGACCATCCTCAGCGTCGAGGGTGACCCCCCGATGGGTGGCTTCGCCTGGCTTGGAGGCAGCGGTCAGTGGGGCGTGCCCGGCTGGGCGATGAACGAACCGGTCGCCGGCATCGTGGTCGAGACGGCACGGGCCTTCGCCGGTCGGCCCGTTCTCGAGCTAGGCACGTCCCGCGGTCGTTTGACCGCGCTCTTGGCATCGGTCGGATGCCGCGTGACCACGGTGGACCATCAGGACCGAGGGGCGGCCGAGAACCTCAAAGGCCTGTCTGCGACCGTGGTCGTCGCTGACGCCCACGAGTTCCTGCGCACCACAGAGCGGACCTTCGACCTCATTGTGGTCGACTTGCACGGGAACGGGGTCCCGGAGTGGGAGGAACGAGCGGAGCTTGTCGTCCGACCCCTTGCCCCCGGCGGAACCCTAATCGTGAGCAACACCCAGTTGTCCAAGCAGGAACTGTGGCGTGACGAACGCGGTGCCCGCTGGTTCGTCGACCGCCTCGAACCACAATGGGACGTCCGGGAGTTCGACGTCGAGCCCGGCCTCGCGATCCTGCGGCGCAAGCCATGACGGTTCCGTTCTGTGACCTGAGCCGGGCCAACGCGCCGCTCCGCCGGGACCTCGATCGAGCCATCGGCGCATGCCTCGATCGATCCTGGTTCCTGCGGGGGCCCGAGACCACGGCGTTCGAGGAGGAGTGGGCGGCGTACTGCGGACACAAGCATGCCGTGTGCTGCAACAGCGGGACCGATGCCCTCACCCTCGCCGCGGCGGGCCTCGGGATGGGGACGGCCACGGTGCAGGCGAACACGCTGGCGCTGACCGGGGTCGGCCTGCATCGGGGGGGCGCTATCGTCCGGCTCTCCGATGTGGGACCAGACGGTGCGCTGATCGACGTTCCAGAGGACGCCGTTCCCGTGCTGATGTTCGGACAACTTCCAGACGCGAAGACAGGTCGGGCTTCGTTGTTCGACGCCGCCCACGCCCACGGCTGGAAGCCGCCGGCCGGTGCCGTGGCCGCATGGAGCTTCTACCCGACGAAGTCACTCGGAGCTCTCGGTGACGCCGGGGCTGTGACGACCAACGATGCCGCGTTAGCCGAGGAGATGCGCGGCCTGGCTGGACGCGATGATCAGCTCCATGACCGGCGCCAGGTCACATCACGCGTCGATGAACTCCAAGCGGCAGTGTTACGGGTCAAGCTCCGACACCTCGACGCCTGGCTAGAGGAGCGGGCGGACATCGCCGCCCGGTACGGCAAGCGCCTCGCACCCTTGGGAATCACCCTCGGCTCGCCTTCGCTCCACCACCTCTACGTCATCAGGGTCGCCAACCGAGATGATATGCACGCGTATCTCCATGACAACGCCGTCGAGTCCAAGATCCACTGGCGAGATCCGCTTCACACTCTCGATGGGCCGTGGGTCGCAGAGGGTTTGTTCCCTGGCGCAGCGGCGTGGTGCCGATCGATCTTGAGCCTGCCGTGCTTCCCCGGTCTACGCGACGATGAGGTCAACACGACCTGTGATCTCATCGAGGCATTCACCGCAGAGCGAGGCTCGGACGGAAACTGACGCGAGTGCACCCCGGGCAGACTGGATGCCGTGAACCACCCCGACTCCGAGTCCTCCACGTTTCCCCGCGAGCTCGACCGTTGGCGGGCACTGCCGAAGGTCGAGCTGCACCTCCATCTCGATACGTCGGTCAGCTATGCCGTGGCCAGCCGGCTCGAAGCCGGTCTCACGCACGAGCGGTATCTCGAAGAGTTCCAGGCCCCGCCCCTCGTCGGGAGCCTCTCGGAGTTCCTGCGGCGAGCGCTTCGACAGGTCGGCCTCCTCCAGACAGAGGAAGCGCTATCGATGCTCACCGTCGATGTGATCGGACAGCTTGCCGCCGACGGCCTGGTCTACGCCGAGCTCCGGTTCGCTCCTCTCCTTCACACCCGGGGCGACCTCACGGCTGAGCGCGTCGTGGAGATCGTGGTGGAAGCCGCGGCGCAGGCCGGTGCCGAACACGGTGTCGACGTCGGGATCATCTTGTGCACGCTTCGCCACTTCGACGCCGCGCAGAGCATGGCAACGGTCCGTCTCGTCGACCTGTTCCACCAACGCGGGGTGAACGTCGCCTTCGATCTCGCCGGTGACGAGATCGCCTTTCCGCTCGACGCCCATCTCCCGGCATTCTCCTTCGCGCGCGAACACGGCTTGCCGTTCACGGTGCATGCCGGTGAATCAGGCGGCCCGGAGAACGTCCGCGAGGTCCTCGACCTCCTCAACCCGACCCGGATCGGCCACGGGGTGCGGAGCATTGAGGAGCCGGCGCTCGTCGAACGACTCGTCGCAGCATCGGTGCACCTGGAGATCTGCCCGAGCTGCAATGTGCAGACCGAAGTCGTCACTTCCTACGATCAGCATCCGATCGATGAACTCGTCCGGCGTGGAGTGCGGCTCGGCATCAGCACCGACCAGCGAACCGTCACGCCCATATCCTTGAGCGGTGAGTATGCCAAGCTCCATGCGGCGTTCGGATGGTCGATGGCGGAGTTCGGGAGACGCAATCTCGACGCCCTCGAGGCGTCGTTTGCCCCGGCGAGCGTGAAAGCCCGGCTTCGCCCTCTGATCGAGGCCGCATACCGATGATCAGTCCCGACCGAGTTCAGCGGTGCGGGCGGCCCAGGTACATCCGTCGCACGAGTTCCTCGAGATCGACGCCGGAGTCAACCTCCTCGAAGAGTGCAGTCAACGGTTGATCGCGGATGATGCGCCCGTGATCGATGATCACGACTCGTTCGCACAGCTTCTCCCGGTCGGCGAGGTCGTATGTGGTCAGGACGATCGTGGTGCCGTGCTCACGATTGCTGGCGCCGAGCGCGTCGCGGAGCGCGAACTTCGACACCACGTCGAGCCCGATCGTCGGTTCGTCGAGGAAGAGCAGGGACGGGCGATGCACGAGCGCAGCAACAAGCACAGCGCGCATACGTTGGCCGAGTGACAGGGTCCGAACCGGCTGACCCAGGAACGGACCCAGCTCGAACTGCCCGACGAGCTCGTCGAGCGTTGCCCGTTGTTGCGCTGCCAGGCCACCATTGCGCCGCGATAGGTGCTCTGGCGCCGGAAGCTCATGCGGGCAACTTCCAGATAGAGCCGCCCGTTCACGCCCCCGAACCTACTGACCCGCCGTCGTCGGGACCGCGGGCGCGCACGGACCCATCCGCCGCAGATCGTCTTACTCTTGCCGCACATCGACACCGCCTTGCCGCACATCGACACCTTTCGAGCGTCGGATGGGGTTCTCGGGTCGATCTGCGGCACAGGAAGGTCGAGGTGCGGCGGTCGGTCACGGCTGCCAACCGGGGCGCGGCGGCAAAGTCCTGCGGGAATCAACGGACGGGGTCGTAACATCGACTCCTCCCACGAAGTCGGCATCATCAGCCGCCTCGAAACCCGAAAGCCGCACATGCCCCGTACGCTCTTCGTCACCACGGCCCTCCCCTACGCCAACGCACCGCTCCATATCGGCCACATGATGGAGTACGTCCAGGCCGACACGTGGGTGCGGTTCCAGCGGATGATGGGTCACACCGTGCACTTCGTGTGCGCCGACGACGTGCACGGCGCGCCGATCATGATCGCCGCCGAGAAGGCCGGAAAGACGCCCGAGGAGTTCGTGGCCGAGGTCGCCGCCGGACGTCCGGCATACCTCGACGGGTTCTCCATCAGCTTCGACAACTGGCACACCACCGACGGCCCGGAGAACCACGCCCTCGCGCAGGACGTCTACCGCAGCCTCAAGGCCAACGGCCTCATCACCGAGCGCAGCGTCGAGCAGTTCTACGACCCGGTGAAGGCGATGTTCCTCCCCGACCGCTACATCAAGGGAACCTGCCCGAAGTGCGGCACACCAGATCAGTACGGCGATTCGTGCGAGTCGTGCAGTTCCGTCTACGCCCCCACTGACCTGGTGAACCCGTACTCGGTGCTGTCCGGCGCGACACCGGAGCTCAAGTCGTCGTCGCATCTGTTCTTCACGCTTTCCGATCCTCGGTGCACCGAGTTTCTCCTCGACTGGATGGCCACGCCGGGCCGCCTTCAGCCCGAGGTGGCGAACAAGATCAAGGAGTGGTTCGTCGCCGGTGACGACGGCCGCGTTGCGCTGGCCGACTGGGACATCAGCCGCGATGCACCGTATTTCGGCATCCGCATCCCTGACACCGACGACAAGTACTTCTACGTGTGGCTCGACGCGCCGGTCGGCTACCTGGCCTCACTCGTCAACCTGTTCGCGAAACGCGGCCATGACGTCGCCGCCTTTCTCGCCGATCCGGACGTGGAGCAGATCCACTTCGTCGGCAAGGACATCGTCTACTTCCACACCCTGTTCTGGCCGGCGATGCTCCACTTCTCCGGACGCAAGGTGCCGAACAACGTCTACGTCCACGGCTTCATCACCGTCAATGCCGAGAAGATGTCGAAGAGCCGTGGCAACAGCCTGTCGCCGCTTCGCTACCTCGAGCTGGGCTGCAACCCCGAGTGGCTCCGCTACTACATGGCGGCCAAGCTGACCGCCCGCGTCGAAGACGTCGAGTTCACGCCGGACGACTTCACGCAGCGGGTCAACTCCGACCTCGTCGGCAAGTACGTCAACATCGCCAGCCGCGCCGCGGGATTCATTGCCAAGCGCTTCGGAGGACTCCTCACAGCCGACCTCGGCGACGAAGGCGGCGCGCTCGTCACACAACTCCAAGCAGCCGGCGACACGATTGCCGCGCTCTACGAGGGACGTGAGTTCTCCAAGGCGATCCGCGAGATCATGACCCTGGCCGACCGGGTCAACGAATACGTCGAGCGCCACAAGCCGTGGGAGCTCGCCAAGGTCGAGGGCGGGGACGCCGAGCTGCAACAGGTGTGCAGCGTCTGCATCGAGACCTTCCGGCTGCTTACGCTGTACCTGAAGCCGGTCATGCCGCGGGTGGCGTCCGACGTGGAGTCCTTCCTCCGGATCGCCCCTCTCACCTGGGCCGACGTGAACCGTCCCCTCGGCGCCCACACGATCGCCGCATACAAGCACCTGATCCAGCGGGTCGATCCCAAGGTGCTCGAGGCCCTCTTCGAGGGCCCCGCCGCTGGACCCGTCGCCGGCCCGGCTCCGTCGTCGTCGACACCGGCTCCCGGTGCGACCACGACGGTGGTGGAAACCGCATCATCGGAAGTCGACGGCGGCCGGGCGCCGGGCGGTGAGCCCCTCGCCCCCGAAATCGGCATCGACGACTTTGCCAAGATCGACCTGCGAGTGGCGTTGATCGTGAACTGCGAGCACGTTGAAGGAGCGGACAAACTGCTCCGTCTCACCCTCGACGCCGGCGAAGGACGACATCGGACGGTCTTCAGCGGGATCAAGAGCGCGTACCAGCCCGCTGATCTCATCGGACGCAACACCGTGCTGATCGCCAACCTTGCGCCCCGCAAGATGAAGTTCGGCCTGAGCGAGGGCATGGTGCTCGCCGCCAGCGACGCCGACCGCACCATCGACGCCGGGATCTACCTCTTGAACCCGGAGTCCGGCGCAACGCCAGGCATGCGCATCAAGTAGCCCTCGTCCGTCGCGTCGGCCTGGGTCCGGTGGTGCGCACTGGGTCGGTACAACGCCAAATACGTGCGCATGCCGACCCAGTGCACGTCGGCTGACCCAGGTCCATCCGCTCGATCGTCTGCGGCGCACCCGCGCGCCGGATGTCGTCTCTCCGTGCCCGGCGGCCAATGCGTTGACAGCCTGTCAGCCATGACCGTCGATCGAGCTGGCCTGTACCGCTTCGCCCGCACCCACCATGGCATCGTGAGCCAACGAGAGGCCCGCACGTATGGCGTGTCGACCGCCCGCTGGGGTCGGTGGGCACGCTCCGGTGAACTCGAGGTTCTGCACCCAGGCGTCGCCGCGCTCGGGGCGTCGCCCAGGACGCTGGAAGGCAACATCCGCGCGGCAGTGCTCGCGTGCCCAGAAGGTGCGACAGCTTCGCTTCGAAGCGCGGCGTACCTCCACGGCTGCTGGCCGACCGGACTCGGACAACCACCGGTGGAAGTGACCGTGGGTCGCGGCGGGCCACGGATCTTGGAGGGGGTGATCGTGCACCGGCCCCGTGACCATCAGGCGATCGAACCGGTGCGTCGTTCCGGGATTGCGACCACCGACCCAATCCGCACGCTTGGCGATCTCGGTCAGGTCATGTACCCAGATCAGCTGGCCGACATCATCTTCGCGTTCACCCGGCGAAATCTCGTCGATATCAACGCCCTCCGGGCCGATGCCATTCGACGTCGCAAACCCGGCCGGTTCGCGCCTGACGTGTTGCTCGAAGTGCTTGGCCGCGTCGCAAGCGATGACGGCGTGGTGGCAAGTGAATTGGAACAGCGGGTGGTCGACGCGATCGCCGCCACAGACCTTCCGCAACCCAAACGGAACTTCCGCGTCGTCATCGACGGCGAGGTGATGCTGCTCGATCTCGCCTGGCCGTCGGTCCGCTACAACGTCGATCTGGACGGCGCCCGCTTCCATGCCGATCGCTTTGATGCCGATCGTGAACGCGACGTGAAGCTCCGAACGGCGGGCTGGACCGTCGACCGGTTTACTTGGACGCATGCCACCACGCGGATGCCATGGCTCCTCGAAACCATTCGTTCCCGACTCAACGAGCGCGGATGGCCCGCTGCGTAGCTCCGTTCTGGGTCAGCTCACGTCGCTGGGTCGGCACAATGCCAAATGTGTCCAAATCCCGACCCAGTGCACACCAGCCGACCCAGGATGCGGCACACGCACCGCGAAACGAGCCGGAACGCGAAACGAGCCGCCCCCAAGGGGCGGCTCGTTCCACACATCCGGACCCGTTGGTCAGACGGCGACGATCTCGATCGAGACAGCGAACTCGACGGCGTCGTGGAGTTTCACCGGGATCTCGTGGGTGCCGACGGTCTTCAAGTGGTCGTGGAGGCGGACCGACTTGCGGTCGAGTACCACGCCGGTCTGGGCCTGCACCGCCGAGATGATCTCGGGTACGTGTACGGAGCCGAACAGACGCTCACCCTTGGCCTTGGCCTTGATGGTGATGGTCTTGCCGACGAGGTGACGGGCAACAGTTTCCGCTCCTTCTCGGTCCTTCGCATCGCGCAGGTCGCGGGCCTTGCGCATCGCTTCGGCCTGAGCAACGCTGCCAGCAGACTGCGGCATGGCCAACTTGCGGGGCAGCAGGTAGTTCCGAGCGAAGCCGTCGGCAACGTCGAGCATGTCGCCGCGCTTGCCCAAGCTCTTCACATCGGCCGTGAGGATCACCTTGACCATGATCAGACCTCCACGTCTTCGGTGTCGACCTCATCGGCAGCCACATCGGACTCGGTTGCCTCTGCGGCAGGACCGGCGTCCTTGTCACGACGAGGACCGCGACGGGGGCCGCGCTCACTCGAGGTGCGCGTGGCGTAGGGCAGGAGCGCAAGTTCGCGGGCTGTCTTGATGGCCACCGCGATGTCGCGCTGGACCTGGACGGACAGACCGGTGACGCGACGCGCCTTGATCTTGCCGCGATCGGACATGAACTTGCGGAGCAGAACGATGTCCTTGTAATCCACATAGGTGCCGTCGGCGATCGGCGACGGCTTTTTCTTCGCCGGACGGCGATCGGTGGGCTTGGGACCGCGCTTTGGTGCACCGCGGTCGCGGTCGTTGTTGCGTGCCATTAGAAGGGCTCCTCGTCGTAGTCGTAACCGCCGCCGCCAGAGGCAGCCGGAGGCGGAGTGGAAGGCTGCTGACGGCTCGGGCCGCCACTGCTGGAACTCGGAGCGTCGCCGCCGTCGCCGGGGCGCCGCTCATTTCGCACAACTTGGGCAGTAGCCCACCGAAGGCTGGGTCCGATCTCATCGGCCACGATGTCGACGACGGAGCGCTTGTCACCGTCGGGTGTTTCCCATGAACGCTGCTCGAGACGGCCGGTCACGATGACCCGCGATCCCTTGTGCAGCGACTCGGCGACGTTCTCGGCCATTTCCCGCCACGTGACGACGTTGAAGAACGAAACTTGCTCTTCCCAGTCGTTCGTCTGACGGTTCTGCCAACGACGATTCACCGCGATACCGAACGACGCGGTCGCCTGTCCCGATGCGGTGAACCGCAGCTCGGGATCCTTGGTGACGTTGCCAATGATGGTGATGGTGTTTCCGCTCATGATGATCTCGCTCTCTGGTGTCTACGCGTACCGGTCTCGGGGATCTGTGAAGACCCAGTGTGTCCGAACCCGTGTGACAGAACCAGGGGCTTGGTCAGTCGTTGCCGCGATCACGGCCACCGGACGGAATTTCGTCCAGGGGCGCCGGGGCGGTGAGGGAGCGGCCCGTGCCCGCGACGGGGATCAGGATGATCTTGTGGCGGAGCACGTCGTCGGAGAGCTGCAGCCCACGATCGAGCTCGGCGATGCTTGTCGGCGCCGCCGTGACCTCGATGATCACGTAGTAGCCGTCGGCCTTCTTCTCGATCTCGTAGGCGAGCTTGCGCCGACCCCAGCGCTCGATGCGCCCGATCGAACCGCCACCGGCCTTGACGGCATCGGTGGTGCGGGTGACGATGCCCTGGATCTGCTGATCCTCGAGCGACGAATTGATGATGATGACGACCTCATACGGTCGCATTGGTACCTCCCTGTGGACCCGCAGTGCGGGGCTCCGGACGGTCCGAAGCAGGGTGCTCGTTTCTGGAGCGGGTAACCACTCTACTCGCCGAGTTGGGCCGTCCCGACCGGACTCACCCGATCACGAGGGTCACTTGGGTGACGGCGACTTGGTGCAGCGACCGCCGTAGGCCAGTACAGAACCGTCGCCGACCTGGTCGAGTCCGAGGCGGCCGAGTGCCCCGGGAGCCGCTTCGATCGCCGTTCGGTAGGTCGCCTTCGGAGCGTAGATCGGGCAGTTGTCGCAATTCCCCTCACGCTTCATAAACGCCGTGCCGACGATGAGGCCCTTCTCATCGGTCCATGCGATCGACAGGTCCATCGGCACGGTCTTCATCCAGAACCCGTCATTCGACGGCGCTGCGAAGTGGAAGATCATCGCGTCATACCCGGCGAAGTTCGTCCGCTGCATCATGCCCTGTGCCTGCTCGGCCACCTTCAGGGCCAACATGGCACAGCCTTCGAACACTTTGCGCGGCTTGCCCCGCTTGACCGTCTTCGGCGGGGTCACCGTGAAGCGCACCTCGCGGTACGCGCCCGAGCCATCGAACAACTTGACCGACGACGGTTTCAAGTCGTGGAGTGCTCCCGGTGCGCTCGCGAGCACGGAGGTCATCGGGTTCGTGGTGTCGGCACGAGCGCCGGAGCATCCGAACGAGAGGAGTGCAATGGCGGCGGCGATCACCGCAACGAGAGACACCCTCCGCGCCCGCAGTTGACGAATCGACGGAGCGTTCATGCCACCGAATCTACGGCGGTCCGGGAAACGCAGACGCGCCGACGTCCTCAGCGGCTGCCGTAGAGCCCGGCGAGGAACTCCTCGGCCTGGTCGCCGAGCCCGGCCACGCAGGTCAGTTCGGCCAGATCGGCGCCGTCGTCGGGGCCGCCGACAGTGAACACATGATGTCGGGCCTCCAGCGCGGCTACGAGCGCCGGGGACGCAGGATAGGACTCCGCGACGGACGGGAACGAGCCGGACCGCACGTCATCCACGTATGTCGCGACCGCCGTCTGAGCGGAGCGACCGAGCTCGGCGTAGCGCCGCACGAACTTCGGCGCGAGGCGGTCTTCGAAACCCAGGAGGTCGTGCCACACCAGAACCTGGCCGTCGCACGCCGGTCCAGCGCCGATGCCGATGGTCGGGATCGTCAGCACTGCCGAAACCTCTGCGGCAAGCGCGTCGGGAACGGCTTCGAGCACGATCGCAAAGCACCCTGCAGCCTGCAGAGCGAGGGCATCGGCAATCAGTACGCCGGCATCGTCAGCGGCCTTTCCCTGCACCTTGAACCCACCGAAGGCGTTGATCGATTGCGGTGTCAGGCCGAGGTGACCCATCACCGGGATCTCCGCGTCGAGAATCGCCCGGATCATAGGTAGGCGCTTCGTGCCGCCTTCGAGCTTCACCGAGCCGGCACCGGCCCGGATCAGGGTCGCAGCATTGCGGACGGTCTCCTCCGTCGACACGTGGTAGCTCATCCACGGCAGATCGCCGACGACAAGCGGTCGGGCATGCTCACAACCTGCCGCCTCCGACTGTGCCAGCCCTCGGGCGACCGCCGCAGTGTGATGGGCGATGTCGTCGACGGTCACCGAAAGCGTGTCGTCGTAGCCGAGCATCACCATCGCCACCGAGTCGCCGACCAGGATGAGGTCGGCTCCGCCACGATGGGCAATGCGAGCCGACGGCGCGTCGTAGGCCGTGATCATGGCGAGGCGGGCAACCGTCGGGGAATCCGTCCTGGGCGACAGACGGGGCTGCTTGCGGGCCTGCACGCTGGGGGCAGTCGTGCGACGAAGCGGGTTCGACATGTTCGGTTCTCCTCACGTCCAGGGCACGTACGGCTCCCGGCGTCTACTCACCATAACGACTGCGACGGCGAATGTCATTCCCGGCATCCGTGTCGATGACGCGTCCAGGTGGTCACTGGGTAGCGTGAGGGGGTGGCTCTGAACCGTTGCGACAGCTGTGGATCGGATGGCACGGGCGACGGTGATCTCGTCAGCGTGCAGCGGGTGTACCTCGTCGCCCCGCCGGAGGGGACGGTCGGCACCGATGAGATGCGCGTTCTCGACGACATCGAACTGTGGTGCTTCGTGTGCCGCTCGATGTACCCGCACGCAGGCGTCGAGACCGAGTAGCCCCGAACCGCGCCGCGACGGGGAGTTGCCGCAGATCAGGGGTTCTGTGCCGCACATGCCCGTTGGTTCCGCAGTTTGAGGCACGAAAGCAGGCGATGTGCGGCGCAGATCGGGCGATGTGCGGCGCAGGACCCACAAGGTGCGGCAACGACGCGCCCGTCAGGGACGGAGCGCGGCGTCGAGCGTCCTGCCAAAGATCCTTGCGGGGAGGCCACCTCCGGTCACCGGGCCGCCGCCGCCAACGTCGTCCATCGCCCGCTGCCCTTCCGGGTAGCCCACCCAGACACTGACGACGCAACAGTCACCGGGCGTGTAGCCGACGAACCACGCATCGTGGAAGTTGCTCGTGGTGCCGGTCTTGCCGGCAACGGTCACGTTCGGACGTGCCGCCGCCGCTCCCGTTCCGCGCGACACCACCGCCCGCAGCGCCTCGTCCACGCCCGCCACGACAGCGGGATCGAACGCCCGCCGACGCTGGGGCGGCTTCACCGTGAGCGAACGGCCCGAAGCCTCGACGACCGAGACGATCGCCGACGTCGACCGACGCTCGCCCCCATCGGCGAACGTGAGGTACGCGTCCGCCATCTCCAAGGGGCTCACCTCCGCGGTGCCAAGGACCATCGACGGATACCTCGGGATGTCGGAGACCACCCCGGCGCGCGAGGCGGCCGCGGCGACGCGGTCCGGGCCGACGGAGGGATCGAGGACCAGGGCCGCGAATGCTGTGTTCGCCGACAGCGCCAGTGCGTCTCGAAGCGTGAGCATCCCATAGGACTTCCCTCCGTAGTTCCGCACATTCCACGGTCCGCCACCGGCGCCGGCCTCCGCAAACACCGCATTGGCGGGCGCTGCGTAGACGTCGTCGAGCTTCTTACCGGCCTCGAGCGCAGCGGCGAGGGCGAAGGGTTTGAACGACGACCCGGCGGGCCGGCCGCGGCCACCGAAGCCCCGGCCGACGGCGAGGTTCACCTGCGACGCCGACCACGAACGGCCACCGACCATCGCCCGCACGCGGCCGTCACGGTCGAGGACGACTACAGCCGCCGACGGGGACTCGGGTGACGAGAGCACCCCTGCGTAGGCCGCCTCCTGCGCCGCCCGCTGCATGCGGAGGTCGAGGGTCGTACGGACGCGAAGGCCGCGCCGGCCGACCACGTTTGCGCCGTAGGAGTTCACCAACTCGCGCCGGACGTAGTCGACGAAGAACTCCGAACCCGCCGCGCTCGACGAATACCGCACCCCTCCTTTCGGGGTCGTGCGGGCCAGGACTCCACCGGCGCCGGTGAGCGGAACTGCCTCAGCACTGCGCCTCTCCGCTTCGCTGATCACCCCGGTCTCCCGCAGCGCCGAAAGGACGGACGAGCGACGGCGACGGGCGGTCTCCGGGTCACGGGTTGCGTCGGTCGATTCCGGCCCGCGGATGAGCGCCGCAAGGTAGGCGGCCTCGGCAATGGAGAGGTCCGAGGCCGCCTTCCCGAAATAGGCGTCCGCGGCCGGACCGATCCCGTAGGCGCCCCGGCCGAAATACACCGTGTTCAGGTAGCGCTCGAGGATCTCGTCCTTCGAAAGGCGCTGCTCCAGCTTCACCGACAACGCCACCTCGCGGAGCTTGCGTCGCAGAGTCGACTGGTTGCCGACGTAGACGTTCTTGACGTACTGCTGGGTGATCGTCGACCCGCCCTGGCGAACCGAACCGGACCGAAGCGCCTGCCACAGCGCTCGCCCGATGCCGACCGGATCGACACCCGAGTGCTCGTAGAAGCGGCGGTCCTCGGCGGCAACCACCGCGTCCCGGGCGACCGGCGCGATCTCGTCGAGCGCGAGTCGCTCCTCGGACCGTCCAGTGACCACGGTCGCCAGTCGGACGCCGCGAACATCCTCGATGATCAACTGCTGCAGCGGGACGCGAGCCGCCGGAATGCCCGTCGATAGCAGAAGAGCGACGAACCCGAGCACGGCCAGCAGAACTACAACGACGCCGAACAGAACGAGGCGAAGCACCAGCCGACGCGCCCGGCGGCCTCGGCGACGCGATGGCGGCGGATCTCCGGCGACCTTGGGGCGTCGTCGGCTGGCGGCCTCTGCCGGAGCCGGAGGATCACCGCCACGACCTCGGGCGGAAACCGGGAGGGTCGGAGCGGCGGCCAGTGCCTTCAGCCCGTCGCCGTGGACGATGAACGGCGGCCGAGACGGAACATCCGGATCAGATGGTTCCAGCGACAATCGGTGCACACCTCGACCACGTAGCACGCGTAGTCCCCACGCTGCTTGGCGAACTGCTCGAGCTCCTTCACCTTCGTGATGCACCTGCCGAACGACGGAAGCCGGCCGCCGAACACGTACGAGACCGAGACCAGTGCGGTTCCCTCGCAGATCGGGCACGCGTCGGGCATCACGGCGCCGACCGAGACAGCCGCGCGGATGAGCTCGGGGTGGGCGTCGCAAACATCACGCTTGCCGAGACGGCCCCGGCGGAACTCGTTCACCAGGTGACGCCGTGCGAGCTTGTACTCGATCGTGCCCGAACGTAGGTCGTCGGCACCTCGGAGGGCATTGGCGCGGAACGACACGACGGAAAGGCTAGGCCGTCACTCGCCCAACCCGGGCACACGTCGGCGGCAGGCTTCACGGAGGCGCACGAACGGCAAGACTCGTCGCATGTGGAATCTCGCACTTGTCACCGGCGCATCCTCGGGCATCGGCGAATCCTTCGTCCGACAACTCGCCAAGGCCGGAACCTCGGTCGTCGTGGTCGCCCGGCGCCGCGACCGCCTCGATGCGCTCGCCCGCGAACTCCGCGGTATCGAGGTCCTGCCCGCTGACCTGGCCACCGACGATGGCGTCGCGGCCGTCGCGGCCCGTCTGGAGAAGGGCGACGTCGACCTGCTCATCAACAACGCCGGATTCGGCAACAACGGTCCTTTCCACGAGCTGACCGACGTCAAGGCGGCCGACGAAATCCGGGTGAACGTGCTCGCCCTCGCCCGACTCACGCGAGCTGCCGCGGGTCCGATGGTGGCAAAGGGTCGCGGCGGCATCCTCAATGTCTCGTCCATCGCGTCCTTCCAGGCGGCGCCCGGATTCGGGAGCTACGCCGCGACCAAGGCATTCGTCACCAACTTCACGGAGACCGTCCACGAGGACCTGCGGTCCACGGGTGTCAAGGTGACCGCGCTCTGTCCCGGACTCACCCGCAGCGAGTTCCACTCGACCGCAGACATCGAGGGCCACAACAAGTATCCGGCGTTCGTGTGGCAGACCGCCGACGAGGTCGCGGCGTTCGGGCTCAAGGCGCTCGAGCACAACACCTGCATCGCCGTATCCGGTGCACCGAACAAAGCTCTGACGAGCATGACGAGTGTGCTCCCCCGTGCGGTCACCCGTCGGCTTTTCGGCCTCTCCCAGCGCTGAGGCGCTCGGTGCCCACAGGAGTAGGACGGCCCTTGCCTACTTCTTCGAGAGCGCCACGCTGACCCGATCAAGGAACGTCCGGCGATCCGAGTCGGTCGCCTGGTCATTGCCGTAGAACGCGATCCACGACGTCCGGCACCGGAAGCCGCACATCGAACGCAAGCCGCGCAGGATGACCCGCTTGCCCGGCTCACCTTGGAGGCAGTTCATCGCTTTGGTTCCCCCGTGTGTCGTCACGACGTCGATCGACGAGATGTTCGTCAGGCGACCCCGAACCCGGCTGCCATCGGACGGGACGTCATAGGCGATCCCCTCCCCCCAGACCCGGTCGAACCAGCCCTTGAGAATCGCCGGTTGCGACCCGAACCAGGTCGGATAGACGAACACAAGCCCGTCGGCCCACCGCAGCGCGTCGACGTGGGGTGTGAGATGGGTCCACGAGGACGATGCGTCCCTGGTGCGCCACTCCTCCAACGAGAGGCGTGCCTCGAAGTCGTCGGCATACAGATCGAGCACCCGCACCTCGTGCCCGGCCGCCTCCAACGCCGCGGCCGCACGCTCGGCGACAGCCGCACCGAAGCTCCCCGGAACCGGGTGGGCGAAGACGATGAGCATCCGACGCGGGACCCGCCCCGCTCGGCGGAGCCGTTGGGCGCCCAGTGCCGACACCGGCCTTCCGCCGCTCATCGAGCGCGCCGCATCGATGATCGAACCCCGTTGAGGAAGGCGTCGCGTTGAGCCGGGGTTGACTTGTCGAGTGAGTACATGCCGAGCCATGTGCTCCGGCATCGCAGCGGCGGCGCGAGTACCCGTACACATCGAAGCACGTTGCGACGGCCGGCGTCGTTGAAAAGCCACATCGACATGCGCGACGAGCCATACGTCGAGATGCCCACGACGTGACGCAACTGCCCGAGTCCCGGCTTCACCTTGTTCGTCTTCGGGTCGAGCACGAACGAGACCCCGGGCACGAGCACTCGCTCGAGCCATCCCTTCATGATTGCAGGCAGACCCCACCACCACGTCGGGTACACGAAGACAAGTCCTTGCGCACGGCGAACGAGATCGGCGTAGCGTTCGATCTGCGCGCTGAGGATCGGCGTTGGCGACTCGTAGGCCTGTCGCTCCGCCGTGGACATTCGCGGATCGAAACCCTCTGCGTACAGATCGATCAGGTCGACGTGATAGCCCGCCTCACGAAGACCGTCCACAGCATTGCGACACAGAGCCGCTGAGAAGCTCTCGCTGTCCGGATGGGCGAACACCACGAGGTAGCGCATGCCGCGAAGTGCCGAGCCATCTGCTGCCGAGCCGACTTCCAAACCGCGTCGCATCGACGTGATCGACCGAAGCCTTCCTCCAGCACGAGCCATTCGGGCGTTGACAGTCCTTTCGGTCGACGGTGTCGTGCGAACCCGTCCTGCGAGCCACTCGTCACCGACCGTTTGCCCGACAGTCGCCCCGCACGCACGAACGTCGGGGATACCATGGTGGCCGCGTAGGCGCCAGGGCGCAAGGACTTCACGACTCACGTTCCCGGTTGCCGCTCCGCCCACCACCCGTCGAGTCTTCGTCGTTCCTCATCCGGACCGACCGGACCTTCCTCCAGACGAACGTCGGCAAGCATCTTCAGCGCCTCACCGATATCGCGGCCCGGGCCCACGCCGAGATGCCCCATGACCGCGGCACCGTCGAGGGAGGGGGTCATGTCCAGTCCCTCGGATTCCTTGAGTCTGTCGATCGCTTCGCGCACCGCCGACGACCGGCCACCCGCACTATCCGTCAGCGAAACCACCAACAGTGCGTCTAACAAGAACGGACCGGCGCTGCGGACGAACCTCCGGACGGTTCGGGGCTCATCGTCGGCTGGAAACTCCAGACGGAGACGAAGGAGCGCTCGGACTCTCGTGCATTCGTCGACCGGAAAGCGGAGTTCGAGCGCCCACGCGTACGCGACCTCATCAGCGCGCGTATCGTCGCCGACGACCAACGCGAAGAGCGCAGCGAGGCGGACAGAGAGATCGACCGGACATCTCTGCAAGACCCCGCCAACACGTTGGAGGAGCGCTCCATCTGTCGTCAGCCCGACGAGCGGAGACGCGAACACTTCGAGCAGCGAGGTGTCGGCGAGCAGAGCGAACCCAGCGGCGGGTCGCTCCGACAGCAACAGCTTGGAGAACTCGACGCGGATGCGCTCTGCGGAGACGATGCCCAAACGCTCACGCAGCCGCCGAATCGCGTCGAGAACGGCGGGATCCGCGACCAGACCGTGATCAGCGACAAAGCGCGCCGCACGAAGCATTCGAAGCGGATCGTCCGTGAAACTCACCTCGGGATCGAGTGGCGTGCGCAGCCGACCCGCCCGGAGATCTTCAAGGCCCGAGAACGGGTCAACCAGGATCGCCGCACCCGGTGGAGAGGTTGCGTCGACGGCCATCGCGTTCACGGTGAAGTCCCGCCGCGACAAGTCGGCCACGATGTCACCCGAGTACTCGACCTCCGGCTTGCGCGACCCGTGCACATAGGCCTCACTGCGGTGCGTGGTGACCTCGTAGGCGCGATCGTTGCCATCGCGCCCCCGGAATCGAGCTCCGATCGTTCCGAAACGCCTGCCCTGCAGCCACATCGCCGTCGGACGCTGCGATCGCATGATCGCTTCGACCGCATCGGGCAACGCGTCGGTGGTGAGGTCGATGTCGAGGCCGACATGCTCGAGGCCGCGAAGACCGTCGCGCACAATGCCGCCGACGAGGTACAGCCGATGCCCGGCACGCTCGAAGGCCTCCGCCAGCGGACGGACCTCCCGGAGCAGCGCATCGAAGGCAGACGTATGCTCCACGACCACCTCCATGCAAGCGAAGGCTACGCCGCTCCGCTGCGCTCCACTGCTCGCAACACCCATCACACCCCCCAGCCAGCAACGCCGTAACCTCTACCCTCCGGCGCTACGCCGCTCCGCTGCGCTCCACTGCTCGCAACACCCATCACACACCACCCCCAGCCAGCAACGCCGTAACCTGACCGAATGCGAATCGGTGGAACCGGGGCCGACCACGTCGCCCGCAGAACTGGTCGCCGCCGAGATCGCAGCACCGGTGGAACACCTGGTGATGATGCAGGAACGCGACTCGTACACCGTCTTCGGGCGGGTCCAGAGTTCGTACGTCTCGACGAACGACGACGCAACGATGCAGTCAGGTCGGTGACCATCGCATCAGACACGACCGAGGCACTCTCCGCAGGCGCCATCGGGCAGATGCTCGACCTGTACGCGGCGCATCCGCCCGACGTCTTCCGAACCCCGGCCATCACCCACGCCGAAGCGAAAGGCTATGCCGAGTGCGGATTCGAAGTCATCTCGGTGCTGCGCCTTCTGACGCATGATCTCGAACGACTGCGCGAGCTGCCCCGCGCGGCGGTCTCCACCGATCGATCCCGCATGTCCCGGATCGGAGCGTGTGTCGACGTCGATCGGCGAGCCTTCGGTGCCGATCAGTGCTTCGACCGGCTCGACCTTCTTGCCGCTCTCGACGCGACGTCGCGATCACGGCTCCGCGTAGTGCCGACCCCCGGTCATGACGCAACGCGAGCCCACCTCGCCGGGTTCGCGATCACGGGACGCGCCGGACCACGGGGCTATCTCCAGCGGGTTGCTGTCGACCCGGCCCATGCGGGTCGCGGCCTCGGAACAGCCTTGGTCGTCGACGCCCTTCGGTGGTGTCGCTCGCGTGGCGTGGCGAAGGTCGTCGTCAACACCGGTACCGACAACCGACGCGCACTGGCCCTCTACCGTCGACTCGGCTTCATCGATTCGTCGCTCGATCTTCTGTTGATGGAGCGCCGTGGGTAGGCGGCGACGAACGGCGTTGCGTGAACTCCTGTCGCTCGCTGCGCTGGCCTCGGTGGCATCGTCGCCACCCGCGTCGGCAGCTCTCACCCGCCCCACGACGACGCCGACCGAAGCGGTCTCCGAACTCGCTCTCACCAACCCTTCTCCACGGGGCGGGCTGCTTGCCACGACGGGAACCGGGTCTGGCGATGTTCACGCCAGAACGAGCACCGGGACCACCCGAACCGCACCGATGATCCGTCTGATCGCCCAGGGGCCGGTTGTCACCGAGGACGGAAGACTCCGCCTCGACTTTGCCGTGGAGTCTCCCGATAGCAGGCCTCTTCCCGCCGGCCTCGGCGTGGCGATCACCGTTCACCGCCGCGCTCGCACGCGGGCGCAGTTCAGGTCCACGTTGACCGGCGAGAACCTTGGCGCGGTGCTGGGCCTCGTCACACCGACTCCTGTCAGCAGTGACGGACGCACCGAGCAGTTCGTCCCGGTGGAACTGCGCATCGGACCTCCATCGCCGACGTGCCCCACCTGCATCCGACTCGACAACGATGGGGTCTATCCCGTCAACGTCGAACTTCGGAATCTCCGCACCGACGATGTCGTCGACCGCCTCACCACGCACGTGATCCGTACGACGAACGTCACAACTGAACGGCGCCGGCTCAAGGTCGCGTTGGTGGTTCCTCTCCACCTCCCACCGGTCAGCGGTCAAGCAGTGGTCGCCACGCGGTCGTTCGTGGAGCGGATCGAAGCAATGGCCGGACGGCCACTCGTCCCTCTGAGCGTCGCCCCCACCCCGGAGACCGTCGAGGCGCTCGCCCGACGACCCGACGACCTCCTCCTGGCCCAGATCCGCGCTTCGCTCGCCGGGCGCGAAGTCCTCGCGTCGCCGTACGTGCGCTGGTCGACCTCGTTGTTCGACCGTGCTCAGTTGACCGATGAACTCGCAGCGCAGACAGCTCTCGGGGTCGACGTGCTCCGCACCGCGCTCGGGGTCGAGCCGACCCCGGGGGTCCTCATCGCCGGTGACCGGATCCCCTCGGCGGACGGTGTGAGCCGCGCCGGCATCAACATCGTGATCGCCGACGCCGGTGACGTGAAGGCATCCGCCGGCCAGGTCTCGCCTGCGGGAGGACCCGTTCTGCTGAACCTCGGGGGCGAAACCCCGACACCGGCCAAGATCATGCTCGTGCTCGACGGCGACATCGAGGGCGAACTGACCCGGTTGCGCGACCCTGCGCGGCGCGGCGGCGAAGATGTGCTGCGCGCCCAGCACATCCTTGCCGACCTGACGATGATCGCGGCCACGCGTACCGCCCGGGGATTGGCAATCCAGATCCCCGAGGACACCCCGCAGGCCACCCTCGACGCACTTCTCGCCGGTCTGGGGACCACGAATCCCATCATCGAACCGGTCACGATCACCGACCTCGCGCGACTGCCGCTGCAAACCCGCGATGCCGTGCCGATGGTCGTCACCCGAGCCAGCTCGGTTCTCCCGGCCGGGAGCGCTCTCCCTGCCGGCGACGTCCTCGCGATCACCGGCGTGCGAAACCGGCTCACGGGGTTCCTTTCGCTCTTTCTCGGGCCGGCGCCGGACCAGATCGCGCTCAGCCGAAAGATCTCCCGGCTGGTCGCCGCCGACCTGAGCGCAGCCGACCGGCGACGACGTATCAACGACGCCAACCGCACCGTCGCCGGACTTCTCGGTCAGGTGCGGTTGTCGACACCCGACCAACTCACGGTGACGGCTCGAAACGCCATCGTGCCGATCGGCGTCATCAACGACACTGGGCTACCGATCCGAGTGTTCGTCACGGTTCGCAGTTCATCGGTGCGCCTACGGGATTCCGGTGTGGTCGTCGACGCCATAGGAACCACCGAGATCCGTCAACAGATCGATGTTCCCGCGCGCGTTGGCGAATCTGAAGTCGCCATCGAAACCCGAGGACCGGGATCGTTCTCCATGGTCGCCAGACTCACCACGCCGAGCGGCCTTGCCCTCGCGTCCGGACGATACCGCTTACGCTCCACGGCCGTGAGCGGACTGGGTACCGTACTCACCCTTGGCTCCCTCATCGTGTTGTTGACCTGGTGGTTCCGTTGGGGGCGGGCGGCGCGTCGACGCTCGCGCAAGCGTCACCCGGCCGGCTGGGTCGCCGGCGAGCGTCGCGGCGGCCGGAATCGACCCTCCGGCGACGATCTGACCGACCCCGATGCCGCCGACTCGACGCAACCGTCTGTTCACGCATGAGCATCGGACGCTCGACCGCGCACATGGCCGCGGGCACACTCATTTCGCGAGTCACCGGTCTCGCGCGGACCATCGTCTTCTTCTGGTTCGGCACCACGGCACTCGCCGAGACGTACACGAAGGCCAACAACACCCCCAACATGATCTTCGAGCTGGTCGTGGGCGGCGTGCTGTCGGCCACTTTGGTACCGCTCTTCGTCGACCTGGCCCGTGCGGACAACGACCAGCGCCGACGTCCCGACACCAACGCCGGTGTGAACGCGATCGTCACGCTGGTGTCGGTCATGCTCCTCGGCGCCGTTCTCGTCGTGTTTGTCGCTGCCCCAGGGCTGATGTGGATCGTGTTCCGGCGGCCCGACGAGACCGTGCAGCGCCAACTCGGCACCGACCTGCTCCGGCTCTTCGCCCCCCAGGTCGCCGTCTACGGCTTCGTGACGGTCGCGACGTCGATGCTCAACGCCCGTCGGCGGTTCCTGGCTCCGATGCTTGCCCCGGTCCTCAACAACCTCGTTGTGATCATCGTGTTGATCTGGGCGCGTCGCCTCGTCGTCAACCTCGTCCCCGACAAGAACGTGCGTGACACCGATTCGATGGCCACGTTGCGGGCTGTCGCCACCGATTTCCCGAGTCGGCTGCTGCTCGGGCTCGGAACCACCGCAGGCGTCGTCGCCCTCGGCCTCGCCCTTCTGGTGCCGTGGATGCGCAGCGGAGCTCGGGTGGAGTGGCGATGGGACCCGCGACATCCGGCCGTGCGCAGGATGCTGCGGCTCTCCGGCTGGACACTCGGCTATGTCGCCGCGAACCTGGTCGCACTCCAATTCGTCGCCGGCGCGCTGCCGGGGCGCGGAGACTTCACCGCCTACACGATCGCCTACACCACGTTTTTCCTGCTCCCCCACGGAATCTTCTCCGTCTCTATCATGACGGCACTCCAGCCGGAGCTCTCCCTTGCCTACCTCGAACGCAAACGCGGTATCTTCCGTCGACACCTCACGGGTGGGATCCGGTCGATCCTCGCCGTCTCGGTTCCTGCCACGGCCGGCTATCTCGCGCTCGCACCGTCGATCATGCGCATCTTCGTGGTGGGTGACCTCACGGCATCCGGGTCGCGATTGGTGGCCGACGTGTTGCGGTGCTTCGTCGTCGGGCTCCCGGCCTTCAGCGTCTACCTGCTGCTGATGAATGCCTGCAAGGCCATGCTTGACACCCGGTCCACGTTCGTCATCAACTGCGTCGAGAACGCGATCAACATCGTGCTCGCCGGACTGTTCGTCCGGCTCGGCTTCGGTCCGCAGGGCCTCGCCGCCTCGTTCGCGTGCGCGTACATCCTTGCCGTGGTGCTCGCGGGGCACCATGTCGCACGGCGGACCGGCGGTCTCGACGCGTCGTCCCTCGTGCCCGCCGCGGTGAAGATCGTCGGCGCCAGCGCGGTGATGGGATTCGCGGTATGGGCCACCGCACGCGGGATCAACGCCTCGCTGAACGGGCGTATGCCGCTCGTCGAGGTCGGGGTCAGCGCAGTGCTCGGTGTTAGCGTCTACGCAGTTCTCGGACGTGTTCTCGGGGTGAAGGAGATCGTGTCCGTGCTCAGCAGTGTCCGTCGACGTCTTCCCATGCCGTCATGACCAGCCTGCGTTCACCCGCGTCCCGCTACCGTCTTCCCCCTCCCCGCTGAGGTACCGCACCATGAGCAGAACCACGACCCCGCCGAGCAGTCGAGTACGCCACAAGGCTGTGTGATGGCGAACGTCCGAATCGTGACCGACAGTTCCTGCGACCTGAGCGACGAACAGGTTGCCCGTTCCGGCATCGTCGTCGTACCCCTCACGATCCGCTTCGGCGAGGAGGAGTTCGTCGATCGTCGTGACCTGACGCCCCAGACCTTCTGGGCGAAGGTCTCCGCTTCGGCGAACCTGCCGGAGACCGCAGCACCCTCGCCGGGTGCCTTCGAAGCAGCGTTCCGCCAAGCCGCTGCCGACGGCTGCGCCGGCGTCGTCTGCATCTGCCTCTCGTCGGCGCTCTCGGCGACGTACGCCTCGGCCGCGCTCGCCGCCAAGACCGTCGCGGACGTCATCGATGTGCGCGTAATCGACTCATTGTCCATCACGTCCGGCCTCGGGACCATGGCGATGGCAGGAGCGGAAGCAGCCCGTGCGGGCGCGAACCTGGGAGACGTCGAGCAAGCAGCCCGGACCAACATCGGCCACACGCGTGTCCTGGCCGCGCTTGACACCCTCGACAATCTGAAGAAGGGCGGACGCATCGGGGGTGCGCAGGCGTTTCTCGGCACCCTGCTCTCGATCAAGCCGCTCATCGACGTCAGTTCCGGGTCCGTTGTCGAGGCCGGCAAGCAGCGAACGCGAGCGCGGTCCCTCGCCGCGCTGGCCGACTTCGTCAAGGCCGACCTGGCCCAACACGGCACGATTCGGGACCTTTCCGTCCGCCACGGCGACGCCACGGACGTCGAGGCGATGCTTGCGCTCCTCACACCCCTCATCCCACGAGACCAGATCTCGGTCGGCCAGATCGGTGCGGTGATCGGTGCCCACGGTGGACCCGGCGTCATGGGGCTCACGTACGTCGTCGGCTGAGCCGGCAAACGCGTCGCACGAGCAAGGGAGCAGATCATCTGGGACGAAAGCGAAGGCGGTAGCGGCGTTCGAGCCGAGGGCGACGCACGCCGGGCCGCGGGACGAGACGCGGCACGCGGGGCGTCGATGAGCAGCGCCGAGATCGGCGACGTGCTCGGCGGGCGCTATCGGCTGACCCGTCCCATCGCCCGCGGCGGCATGGCCGAGGTCTGGGAGGCAGTCGACGCCACGCTGGACCGCGAGGTTGCGGTCAAGGTGCTCCACTCCCACCTCGCCGACGACCCCGGCTTCGTGTCGCGCTTCAACCGCGAGGCGCGCGCCGTCGCACGACTGTCCCATCCGAACGTTGTCGCCGTCTTCGACACGGGCATCGACGCCATTCCCGACGGTCGGCCCGGAGCCGGACTGCCCCGCGCATTCCTGGTCATGGAACTCCTGCGGGGGCATTCCGTCAGGATGCTCTCCCAACAAGGCGTGCCGTTGAGCCGCGCCGTCTGGATCGTGGCCGAAGCGGCCAAGGGCCTCGGTTACGCCCATCGACAGGGACTCGTGCACCGCGACGTCAAGCCGGCAAACATCCTGGTGACCGACACCGGCATCGTCAAGGTCGTCGACTTCGGCATCGCCAAGCTCACCGAGGGAACGGACCGGGTCGGCGAGGACCTCACCCAGGCCGGGGCAATCCTGGGAACCGCCAAGTACCTTTCGCCCGAGCAGGTCGAGGGGGCCGAGATCGACGCCCGGGCCGACGTGTACTCCCTCGGTGTCGTCCTCTACGAACTGGTCTGTGGACGGCCGCCGTTCGTCGGCAAGAACGATATGGGCACCGCTCTCCAGCACGTGAAGGACGCTCCCCCGAGCCCCCGTTCGGTGCGCGCCGGTATCCCCCGGTCGCTCGAGGCCTTGATCCTCAAGGCGCTCGCCAAGAAGCCCGATGGGCGGCCCGTGGACGCGAACGCGTTCTCGCTCGCGCTCAGCGGGCTCGACCTGTCGGCAGACGACGCCGCACCGAACGTCCGGCGCACCGTGGACGACCAGACACCGCCTGCCGGCGTCGGACGGCGTCCTGCGGTCGGACGGTCGGACGACGACACCCGGTTCGACGCCGGCACCCGCGTGCAGCCGCCCCCCAGCCTCGGTGTCCAAAGCACCACAGCCAAAGCCTCATCCCCGGGGGGCAGCGGCCGACGTGTCGCAGTGCGACTCCTCCTCGCGCTGATCGCCATCGCCGGCGGCATCGGGGCCGGGCTCCGCTTCGCCGAAAGGACCAAACCGACACCGGGCAATCTGTTCCCCATCGCCTCCATCAGAGCCTTCGATCCGCTCGGCAACAATGAGGAGAACGACGACATCCTCAAGCTGGCCATCGACGGACGAGTCGATACCGCCTGGGAGAGCCGCGGCTACCGCACCCGAACGCTGGAGGGTAAGGACGGCGTCGGCGTGATCCTCGACCTGGGCGTCGACCGGACTATTCGCTCGCTCGGCGTGAACTCCTATGACGAGGGCTGGAGTGGTCAGGTCTACATCTCGAACCGGCCCGCTCCTTCACTTGCGGAGTGGGGAGCGAGCGCAGCCGAGATCCGCAACGCCATGCGAGGTGACTTCACGGTGAAACTCACCCCGACCAACGGCCGGTATGTCCTCGTGTGGATCACCGATCTCGGACCGAAGCGGGGAACGCTCTACAAGGCGGCGTTCAGCGAACTCCGGGTGTTCGGCTGACGGGCACGGCAGGTACCGGGAATGGCGAACTACCGCACTGAACCCGATGTCGTGCTCGTCGCGGCATCGCAGCGCGGGGATCGTGACGCGCTCGACGTGCTCCTGCGCCGTCATCACGACCGCATCCTCGCCGTGTGCCGGCGGGTCACCGGCAATGCCGCCGACGCCGCCGACGCCTCGCAGGAGGCGCTGATGGCGATCGCCCGCGGCATAGGCCGATTCGATGGGACCAGTGCCTTCACCACCTGGGCCTACCGCGTCGCGACCAACGCATCCCTTGACGAGCTCCGCCGAAGAGGGCGCCGACCGCTCCCCATCGACGACGACAACTTGGCCCTCGCCGTCGGGACGGGTCCCCGCCACGGCTCGTCGGTGACCGTCAGCGCCTCGGATGTCGACGCCCGCGTGGACATCGACCGGGCACTGGCCGGGTTGCCCCCTGATTGGCGGGCCGCACTGGTCCTCCGGGATCTGTGCGGGCTGGACTACGCCGAGATCGCGGAGGTGCTGGCGATCCCGGGAGGAACGGTTCGGTCGCGCATCGCGCGGGCGCGCGCCGCACTCGCGCCGGTGCTCGCCGACCGGGTCGACGCGCCTCCAGGCGGGTTCGATGACGCAGGTCACGGCGAGCACGGGAACCACACCACGGCGCCACAGCGTCCTAAGGACGTCCATGTTGACTAACGAACGCACCCGGCACCACCGCGTCCCGCTCCGTAGGGTCGCAACAACCGGACACCGCGCGACCTCCGACCTATGACACCCGATCCGACTCCGCCGGGGATCCACCCCACCGACGCCATGCTGCTGCTCCTCGGCGACGTGGGGTCCGACACCGACGCGGCAGCGCTCGTTGCCGAGTTACGCCTCGACGAGGCCTCGGGATCGCTCCCCGCCGACGACCCGTTCGCACCTGTCCTGGTCGCGGAGTCGTGGCGTCACCTCGGGTCGTGCGACCACTGCTCGTCGCGTCGACGGGCGCTGTTGGGCGAGCTCACCCCGGCCATCTGGTCCGCCGGATCCGACCCCACCTCCGATGCTGCGTCCACACTCGACGGCCGGGTCGGCGCCGCGGTCGCCGAGTTGGTGCCCACCCCGGCCGCCGTGCCCGAATTCCTTGCGCGACCTCAGCCCCGGCGACGACGATGGTTTGCGGGGCGGGGCGAGGTCGGGAGTGGCGCCACTTCCGGACACGGCGGAGCGCTCGCTCGTCCGTGGATCGTCGGAATCGCCGCTGCCGCGCTCCTGCTCGCTGTGGGAACGGCCTTCGTTCTGCGTCCCCGCACGACCGAGCGGTCAGCCGTCGGCACGGTTCCACCGCGTGTCGAGCGAGCCACCGCGAGTGACACGGCTAGCCGCGACACGTCGCCCAGCCCGCAACCCGAGGCGGCCGCCGTCGGCACCGAGGCCGCGCTCGCCGCGGGTGTGATGGGCGACGAGCCGGCCACGAGCATTCCTGCGATCAACAGCGGCGCGGCGCGCGCCCCGGACACCATGGCCAACGCGGCCGTCGATCGGGTCGCTCCGAATCCCGCTTCGCCCGGGGCAGCCGCGGAGCGACCAACAAGCGTGCCGGTGCAGCCGAGCCCGGCCCGCGCATCGTCGAAGGCCACCGCGGAGTCGGCGGGAGCAGCCGGCGCGGAAGCTGCGAACCCGGTTCCGCCCCTGCCGGCGAAGAAGAAGGCGTCGGCTTCGGCCACCGTCGCTTCAGCGGCGGCCGCAGCACCGGCGGGTTCTGAGACGCCGGCGGCCGGCGCCGACCTCGGCACGTTCGCCGACGCCGCGAGTGCCCTAGACCGCTTTGCCGCACGAGCGGCGGCGCCAGCGGATTCGGCAGCAGCCCAACTCGGCCAGCAGCCCGGGGTCGGGTCGGCGAGCGCGCCCAACACGGCAAGCCCGGCCGCAGCCCCTCTGTCGGCTGCGACCTCGCCGGCCGAACCGGTGCTCTGTTCGACGGTCAAGGGATCGCCTCGTCTGCCGGCGCGCATCGGCGATCGCGCCGTGCTCGTGGTCCGCAACGCTGACGCGACCGCCGACGTCGTTGTCGACGCAGTGAGTTGCGTCGAACTTGCGCGTCGGTCGATCCAACCGACGGCGTCCACGGTCGGCGGCTGACACCAGCTCCCACACGGGCGTTGCCGCCACCCCGGCCGAGGCCAGTACGATCCCCGGTGTGAGCGAACAGCAGCAACCGAACGGCGATTGGGCGGCCCAGCTGGTCGATCAGCTCGAGGGATTCGTCCAGTCGGTCAGCTCGAAGACGACCCAACCGCTGCGCACGGTGGCCCGGGCGATCGTCTACGGCGTGTTCATGGCCGGCCTGGCCATCGCCATGCTGTTGTTGTTCACGATCGGCGCCGTTCGCGGCCTCACCAACCTCGTCGGAGGGCGGGCGTGGCTCGCGCACACCATCCTCGGTGGAATCTTCGTCCTCATCGGGATGTTGCTCTGGCGTAAGCGCCGCGTGCGCGCCTGACCAGTTCCCCAGCCGTCGTCTCGACGACCGGCGCCTTCGAAGCCGCCGCTACCAGCACGTTCCCAGGAGTTTCCATGTCCCCGTCAGCCGTACGTGACGTCATCATCATCGGTTCGGGCCCCGCCGGCCTGACCGCCGCGATCTATACCGCACGCGCCAGCCTGAAGCCACTGGTGATCGAAGGCGAGATCAGTTCGACCGGCGACCAGCCCGGTGGTCAGCTCATGCTCACCACCGAGGTGGAGAACTTCCCCGGCTTCGAGCACGGCATCCAGGGCCCCGAGCTGATGACGACCATGCGAGCACAGGCCGCCCGGTTCGGGGCCGAGTTCCTGACGGCGAAGGTCACCTCGGTCAACTTCGACGCCCGACCGTTCGTCGTTCACGTCGGCGAAGACACCCATCAAGCGAACAGCGTCATCGTCTCGACCGGTGCCCGAGCCCTCATGCTCGGCGTCGAGGCCGAGACGCGGCTGCTCGGCCATGGCCTTTCGACGTGCGCGACCTGCGATGGGTTCTTCTTCCGCGGTCAGGAGATCGCCGTCGTCGGTGGCGGCGATTCCGCCATGGAGGAAGCCATGTTCCTCACCAAGTTCGCCTCGAAGGTCACCGTCGTCCACCGACGTGACTCCCTCCGCTCATCGAAGATCATGGCCGAACGGGCGATGGCCAACCCGAAGATCGAGTTCGCCTGGAACAGTCAGGTCATCGACCTCCTGGGCGACGGAAAGCTCGAGGCGGCCGTGCTCGTCGACACGAAGACGGGCGAGCAGCGAACCCTTCCAGTCACGGGACTGTTCGTCGCAATCGGTCACGTCCCGAACACCGACCTCTTCAAGGGACAACTGACGATGGATGACGCCGGTTACCTCCTGACCGAAGCAAAGTCGTCGCGGACGAACATCGAGGGGGTCTTCGCCTGCGGCGACGTGCAGGACCACACTTATCGCCAAGCGATCACTGCCGCTGGATCGGGCTGCACCGCGGCGATCGACACCGAGCGCTACTTGGAGAGCCTGCACGCCCACTGATCGATCCTGGGGCGTTTGCGGGCCGAACGAGCATCAAACACCGGAACAACGCCTGGAAAAGCGCGTCGCTGGAATCAATCGCGCTGCGCATACGTTGCCACCACTGCAGTCACCGCAGCTTCGCCGGCCGTCGGCGTCTGCGTCGATTGCCACACAGCACCCTTCAACCAAAGCGAGAACCGACCATGGCCGCTGGCATCGTCACCCTTTCCGACAGCACCTTCGACGAGACGATCGGCTCGTCCTCTACGCCCGTCCTGGTGGACTTCTGGGCGGAATGGTGTGGACCCTGCAAGATGATTGCCCCCGTTCTGGAAGAAATTTCCAAGGAGCAGGAGGGTCGTGTCACCATCGCCAAGCTGAACATCGATGAGAATCCCGACGCTGCACAGCGCTACGGCGTGATGAGCATCCCGACGCTGTTGCTCTTCAAGGACGGTCAGCTCACCCACCGTACCGTGGGCGCGAAGGGCAAGATGCAGCTGATGAACGAGCTCGACCCGCACCTCTAGTCAACCGTCGCTCGCGCCTACGAGCCTCTCCCCGTTTCTGTCCTCGTCTCTCGGGCATCTGACTCCGGTCAGATGCCCGAGTCGTTTCTCCCCGAACGTGCGGCGGCGCGGGCGGTCGGTGCGAATCGGGTTTACTCTGGCGCCGACGGCGTCGGTGCGGCGATCAGACGGGAGATGCGCTCCAAGTCGGCCAGGTCGGCGAATTCGATCGTCATCCGGCCTTTGCGACCATCGGCCAACTCGATACGGACGCGTGTGGCAAGCAGGTCAGCCAGCACGGATTCCAGCTCGAGCAGACTTGCCGGCTTCGCACTCGCATCTCTCCCGGGGGAGCCCCCAGCGGGCCGCTTCTCCGATGCACCCGACCGGTTCCCCTCCCGAAGCCGCACTGCTTCCTCCACGGCGCGCACACTCAGGCCTTCGGCCACAACGCGGCGCGCCTGCATTTCCTGGAACGCCTTGTCGGACGTGCCGAGCAACGCCCGAGCGTGGCCCGCAGAAATCTGTCCGTCCATGATGAGGCGCTGAATGGACGGCGTCAGATTGAGCAATCGCAGCGTGTTCGTTACCGCGGTGCGACTGCGACCTACCCGTCGGGCCACATCGTCGTGGGTCAGGGCAAAATCGTCGATGAGTTGCTGATAGGCCGCGGCCTCTTCGACGGCATTGAGATCCACGCGGTGCAGGTTCTCAACCAGTGCTTGTTCGAGCGACTGGGTATCCTCCGTCGACCGGATGACCGCAGGGATCGAGGTCAGTCCGGCACGTTGGGAAGCTCGCCACCGGCGCTCGCCGGCGATCAGTTCGTACTGACCTTCGGCGGTTGGGCGCACAAGAATGGGTTGCAGGACACCGAGCTGGCGGATCGAGGCTGTCAACGAGTCGAGTTCGTCGTCGGCAAATGACTGACGCGGCTGGAACGCATTCGGTCGGATCGAGGTGATCGGGAGTTCGCGGAACACCGACGAGCCTTCGGACTCGTTGTCATCCCCCACGCTCCGGCCGGAGTTCGTCGGGGGAATGAGCGCCCCCAGTCCTCTACCGAGTCCGCTTTGTCGCGCCACCGCTGATCTCCTTTGCTAGTCCCCGATAGGCGATCGCTCCACGCGAGCCAGGATCGAAGGTGGTGATTGGCTGCCCGAACGACGGCGCCTCCGAGAGTCGCACGCTGCGGGGGACGATGTGGCGGCACACCCGGTCGCCGAAATGGGCCTTCACTTCTTTGATGACCTGATCCGCCAGCTTCGTTCGAGCGTCATACATCGTGAGGATAATTGCGCTGATCTCGAGTGTCGGGTTGAGATTTGCCTGCACGAGATTGACGTTGCGCAGCAACTGACCGAGCCCTTCGAGAGCGAAGTACTCGCACTGGATCGGGACGATCACCTCGGTCGCGGCGGCGAGCGCGTTCACGGTCAGCAACCCGAGACTCGGCGGACAGTCGATGAACACGAAGTCGAAGTCCTCGACAACACGATCGATCGCCCGTTTCAGTCGAAGCTCCCGGCTGAAGGCGGGCACGAGCTCAATCTCGGCGCCAGCAAGGTCGATCGTCGTCGGAACCACGAACAGGTTCTTGGTTGCGGTCGCCTCGACGGCATCCTCCATTGGCGTATCTCGAAGCAACACGTCGTAGACCGACGCCGCCAGGGTCCGGGCATTGATGCCCAGCGCCGTGGTGGCGTTCCCCTGAGGATCGAGGTCAACGACCAGGACCCGATAGTCGAGCTCAGCGAGAGAGGCGGCAAGATTCACCGCAGTGGTCGTCTTACCCACACCGCCCTTCTGGTTTGCCAAGGCGGCGACCCGTGGAAACGGACGGGCGAAGGAATGCGGAGTATCGGTTGCCGTGGAGGCGGGCATGCAGTGACCTCGGGGAGTCGGTCGGTCGGTGTGGCCGAGAGCGCGGGTTTCACGTGAAACCCCGTCGGGACCATCGTCGCCTGTCGACACCCCAAGGTCAAGGACCCTCACGTCGCACGTCGCTGACCAGGACAGCGGCGGCAGACATTCCGAGTGGACGCTCGCCCCACCGGCAGTCAGCGATCGTCCCGACGCAGATCTGCTTCGAGGGACGAACGAACGTGCACGCAGCATCCGTTTCACGTGGAACACTCCGACCCCATATCCGCCCGCTCGCCAATTCTCCGTTTCGCTCGCTGACCTTCTAAGGTGCGTACGGATGGGCCCTGCCCGACACAAGTGCGGGGATTCACCGTCGGCCGGGTCACACGCGGCTGGCCGTACAGACCGTCGGGCGGCCGGATCGTCGGGGTAGCAGTTCCACGTGAAACAATTCCGCTTCGGCGCTCAACCAGCTCGAGGCCATGCTCAGAAGAGGGGCGACTTCCCGGGACTACCGACGGGTCGCGGATACTTCACCGGACACACCTGTTCCTGCACCGCTACGAAGAAGCGGAACTCGGCTGGAGCGAGAACGACCCGCGACATGCCGAGAGCAGCGAGCCCGCGGTCCGACCAACGGTCGGTCCCCCCGGGTGGCTCGGAGACCACGAGAAGGCCGCCCGTGCGGAGGAAGCCGGACGCGCATTCGGCCGTCACGCCCGGGGCGGCGAAACCCCTCGCCACCACGAGATCGCAGGATCCTCGGAGACCCGGTCGCCTCGCCACCACTTCCGCTCGGTCCGTGACCACCTCGGTCCTCTCCGTCCACCCGAGACCGGTGAGCACATCGCGCAACGTCCCCATGCGACGCTGATGACTATCGACGAACACCCAGTTGGAGTCCCGCCAGCGGTCAGCGAGCACCAAGCCAGGAACACCACCACCCGAGCCGAGATCGACGGCCCGTCCTCCGAACGATGCGCCAATGGCGTCGCCTCGGGCGTGCAGGGCCGCCAGCACAGTGTCGCCGAACCCGTGACTGTGGTCGAGGTGGGTTTGTAATGGACCCGGCCCCAGATAGCCGAATGCCCTCGCCTGGGCGAGGGCATCGAGAACTCCCGGTGAGGCACCGCTGAGGCGCTCCTCGTCGGGCCGATCGGCAGCCGGAACCATCACGCCGGAGCGAGCACGACCCGGCGGAAGGGATCCTCACCTTCGGAGTGGCTCTCCACGCCGTCGATCGTCCCGGCGGTGTCGTGGACGACCTTGCGATCCATCGCGCTCATCGGTTCGAGTACTCGGCGCTCGCCGCTCGAACGAACCTCGGCGGCAACTTTGTGGGTGAAGGACTCGAGCGCCACACGGCGACGTTCCCGGTAGCTCGCGACGTCGAGGAGAACACGAACGTTGGACTCGCCCACCTGGTGGAAGATCACCGTACGAAGCAGTTCCTGCGCGGCTTGCAGAGTCTGCGCCTTCGGCCCGATGAGCACACCGAGTCCCGACGGATCGCCAGCGATGCGGAACTCCAGGTATGGACCCTGCAGACCGGTCGTCACCTCGGCCTCCACGCCAAAGGCGTCGAGGAGACCCTTGAGGAAGGTGATCCCGGCCGCGCTCACGGCCTCGAGTTCCTCCGCGGTCGAGTCACTCGGAGCCGGGCGCGGCGAGCGGACACGGGGTGCCCGTGGTTCGCGCTCCGGTGATTCCGTCGACGTGGGTCTCGCGGCGCGACCTCGTGGGCGCGTCGTCCGATCTTCGTTCTTCGGTCGCGGCGAGGTCGGCCGAATTCGTGCCCGAACCCGACCTTCACCGCGTACTCGGCCGAACAGGCCTGCCTTCGCCTCTTCCAGCACCTCGACCTCGGCATCGTCCGCGGCGACACCGAGTTGCTCGAGCGCCAGGGCGGTTGCCTCCTCGACGGTTTTTCCGGTGACTTCGACCCACTCCATAATCAACGACCCTTCTTCTTGCTAGTCGGCGCTTTCGAGGCGCCTTTCGAATTGGCTTTGGCCGACTTCGTCGGCAGCACCGGTGAGGTCGGCGACGGCTTCGTCGTCGGACGCTTCGTGGGTGCGGTGTTCTTCGCGGATCCAGCCGGGGCGGCGCCCTTGGACTCAATGCTCTTGGCTTCGACCGCGGCGGCGAGTTTTCCGGCGGCAGAACGCGGACCGGCCGACGTATCGCGCTTGGCTTTGACGTACGGGGCCGCGGCACCGCCCGCGGGGAGTGGCTTGGGGTTGGTCTTGTTGAGCACTTCCTGCTGCACGAGCGTCCAGAGGTTCGACGCCAGCCAGTAGACGACCAGGCCCGCCTGCGCTTGGAAGCAGAAGAGGGCGAAACCGACCGGCAGGATCTTCATGATCTGCTGCATCTGCGCCGCCTGAGCGGTTGTCGCCGGATTGAGCTTGTTGGCGCGAATCTGCTGGGCGAAACCGGTGGCGGCGATGCCTAGAACCATGAGGAGGTAGGGGAGGCGGCTACCGAAGCCACCGGTCACGCTGGACGCTGACTCCGCCAGGTTGAGGCCGAACGACTTCAGCTTGCCCCCGCCTTCGATAATGGCCCGATACATCTCGGTGTTCTTCGCCAGATGGCGCGGTGTCGGTACCTGCACTTGAAGCCACGAAAGGCTGCCGGTGTTGGTCAGACCACGAATGACCTGGTAGAGGCCAAAGAACACGGGAAACTGGAGGAGAAGGGGCAGGCAGCCTGCGGCCGGGTTGATCTTCTCCCGCCGGTAGAGGTCCATCATCTCGGAATTGAGCTTCTGCTTGTCCGAGCCATGCTCGGCCTGGAGTTTCTTCACTTCGGGCTGCAGGCGCGCCATACCCTGCATCGACCGGGTCTGCTTCAGCGTCAGGGGGAAGAGCAGGAGTCGCACCACGACGGTCAAGAGAATGATCGCCATCCCGTAGGAGTGGGTGATCTGGTAGAAAAAGGCAAGGACTGAGCCCAGTGCGTCGATCACGACGCCCTCCTCGGGTGGTTGGTGGTGCCGGTGAACTCGTCGGCCGAGCGGGAGCGGCGACGTGGGGAAGTGTTCCGCAAGCGTCGTTTCGGCTGGTCATGGCGGTGATCAGAAGCGCATGAAGGGATCCGATCGGGCACCGGATCGAACCCGGAACCGCCCCCGGGACGGCAGCGGCCGATCCGACGAACCGTCATCCACGAGCCGCGAAGGGCACCGTGCATCTCCAGCGCATCGAGGGCGTAGCCCGAACACGTCGGGAGGTAGCGACATGGCGACGGCCGTCCGGCGAAGATCCGCCGGTACCCGCGTACGCCGAGCAGCAGGACGCGCGCCGGCCGGGAGGGCTTCGACGTCGTCGACTCCGCCGACCTGCTCATGTGTCTCCACCAGCGACGGTGCGTCGGACGATACGACGCGTGACGTCGGCGACCGACGACGAGATCTCCGCCCACGTGCAGGCTTCGCAGGAGGCTGTGACGCGTACGAGGACATCCCCCGCCGGCAGTGACGCGGCGTTCACTGCGAAAGCATCGCGGAGGCGTCGACGAACGGTGTTGCGCTGCACCGCGTTGCCGACCGATGTGGGAATGGCGTAGGCGACGCACACCTCGGCCTCATCAGTTCCAGGTGTTGGCGGCGACCAGGTCACGTTGAGGGGACCTGAGCGGGCGCGCACCCTCGACCTCTGCAGGGTGCGAAACCGGCGAGGGCCATGCACGCGGCCAACCCGGCGCGAGCGCCCTGGTTGCCGAGAGGTGGGGTCGGTGCAAGCGCCAGACAATGTCCGGCTCCTCCGAAGAACGGGTGTCGGATCAGGCCGACAGCTTGGAGCGGCCCTTGGCCCGACGGGCCTTGAGGATCGCCCTGCCGCCAGCGGTGGCCATACGAGCACGGAAGCCGTGCTTCTTGGAACGGCGACGGTTGTTTGGTTGGAATGTGCGCTTCACGACGAGAACCTTCCGGTCGCCGCACCAGAGGCGGCAATTGAACCTTTCCAGGATAGGGGCTGGCGGACCCCCTCTCGGACACGCTCGGAACTCCGGGGAAGGAACGCTCCGGAGGCGACCGTGAACGACTGTGCCGAGTCGGCCGCCCGAGCGCGCCGAAGCGTGTGGGTGCTAGCGTCTCGTGCCCTTTCCCCGGCGCAGAGCTTTCCCCTTCGGCCTGTTCGGTTTCTGCTTCGGGTCATACGTACACCTAGTTTCCACACCTGTGGATAACGTTGTGGAGTAATCGAGGACAACGTAGGAATCCATGGCTGATGAGGCTGCATACCCTTGGGAGGTCGTGAGCGACCGGCTTCGCCGGGCGCTCGGTGATGCCGCGTGGGGCGCGTATTTCAGCGACGCGCGTGTCCTCGTCTTCGACGATCACCGAATGGTCCTCGCTGTGGGTCACTCGTTCGTCAAGGACCGCATCGAACAGCGCTATCTCGACGCCCTCCGAGAGGCCGTCCACGCGGTCACGGAAACCTCCACGGTTGTGTCGATCGAGGTCATGGCCAGGGCGGATCAGGCCCAACCGACCTCCTACACCGCCGATGACATCTTCCGGGCCAATGATCGAGCCGTCGTCGAACCTGCCGCGCCCGAAGGCGCAACGGCACCCTCGGCGCCAAGCGCGGAGGGCGGGCGCGATCACGGAACGATGCTCAACCCGCGCTACACGTTCGCCGACTTCGTGCAGGGAACCAACAACCGTTTCGCCTGCAACGCGGCGATGGCCGTAGCGGAGAAGCCGGCGCGGTCCTACAACCCGCTGTTCATCTACGGCGACTCGGGCCTGGGGAAAACCCACCTCCTCCAGGCGATCGGGCATTACGTCCGGGAGATGTATCCGCAGAGCCGTGTGCGCTACGTGTCCTCGGAAACCTTCGTCACGGAGTTCGTCGACGCGATCCGCACGAACACAACGAACTCGTTCAAACGTCGCTACCGCGACGACTGCGACGTCCTCCTTGTCGATGACATCCAGTTCATGGAAGGCAAGGAAGGGACCCAGGAGGAGTTCTTCCACACGTTCAACTTCCTGCACCAGTCCGGCCGCCAGATCGTCTTGTCGAGCGACCGGCCGCCCAAGTCCTTGGCCACGTTGGAAGATCGGCTGCGCAGCCGGTTCGAGTGGGGTCTCACGACCGATGTGACGCCGCCCGACCTCGAGACACGTCTGGCGATCGTGCGCAAGAAGGCCGAACGCGAGCGCATGACCGTGCCGATCGACGTGCTCACGTTCATCGCCACCCACATCACCGACAACATCCGCGAGCTCGAAGGCGCTCTCAACCGCGTCTGTGCCTATGCCGGGCTCAATCGCGAGCCCCTCACCCTGGCGCTGGCCGAGCAAGTGCTCTCCGATCTCCTCACGGGCAACGAGCCCAGGCCGGTGACGGCCAAGGCGATCCTCGACGCCACCGCCGAGATGTTCGGTTTCGCCATCGCCGACCTGATCGGCCAGTCGCGTCGACGCCCTTTGGTCACCGCCCGGCAAGTGGGCATGTACGTCTTCCGTGAGCTCACCGATTTCAGCTATCCGATGATCGGGCGGGAGTTCGGCGGGCGGGACCACACCACCGTGATCCATGCCGTGGAGAAGATCACCGAGCAGATGAAGGAACGCCGGGCGATCTTCGACCAAGTGAACGAACTCGTGCGGGTCATCAAGACGGGCGCACAGCATCGTGGCTGAAGCCCGTCAGACAGCCCTCAGATCATCGTGGACAACCCGGTGGACAACCCCCGCCCGCTGGGGATTTCGCGAATCTCTTCCACAGCGCTTCGGGTGTCCGGCGTCGGGTCCGGGGAATCTGTGGACGACCGACACGCGGCACCAACGCTGTGACCAGCGCATTCACCTGTTGTCCACAATCCACAGGACCTACAAGTCCTACAACATTCTTCTCTCTTTCTTTTCTCTTTGTACAGGCGTGCAACACACAGCCACCAGGTCGGCAAACATGGCAGCCGCACGCCACCGAAGTCGGTATCCGAGCACGTCGTTCCGCCAACCCCCACCCCAATCTGATCCTGTCGAAGCGAGGCCGCTGTGAAGTTCCGTTGTGAGCGCGATGTGCTGGTCGAGGCGTTCTCGGCTGCGGCTCGAGCGGTTGCCACAAGGGCGGCCCTTCCGGTGTTGTCCGGTGTCCGGGTCGGCGTCGACGGGGCGAATCTGACCCTGGCCGGAAGTGACCTGGATCTCACGATCGAGTCGTCGGCCACGGCGCAGGGCGAGCGCGATGGTGCCGCCGTTCTGCCGGCGAAGCTGGTCGCCGACATCCTTCGGGCCCTCGAACCGGGTGCGGTAACGGTGACGGTTGACGGTGAGAGTGCCGAGATCCGCGGGGGCCGGTCGGTGTTCTCCGTCCGTACCCTGCCGGTGGCGGAGTTCCCGCGTCTTGGCGGAGCCCAGCCGGGTGGCGTCACGATCGCCTCGTCGGCGTTGGCCGACGCCATACGTCAGGTCGTTCCGTCAGCCAGCACCGACGATTCTCGGCCGATTCTGACTGGTGTCCTGCTCACGGCCGAAGCCGGCGGGCTGCGCCTGGTGGCGACCGACTCGTACCGTCTTGCCGTCCGTGATCTCCCGGGCACCACGGTGCTCCAGGAGGGCCAGAGCGTGCTCGTGCCGAGTCGTGCGCTGGCCGAAGTGGCTCGAGCGCTCGGGTCGGGATCCGAGGTCACGCTGCACCTGGGCGATCGGGAGGCCACGTTCGCGGTCGGCGGGGTGAGGATCACCACTCGCCTCATCGAGGGCCAGTACCCGCCGTATCGCAACCTCATTCCGGCGCAACTGCCGAACACCCTCACCGTCTCCCGGGCTGCCCTGCTCGACGCACTCCGTCGGGTGCGCCTGCTGGCCAAGGACGCCACGCCCGTGCGCCTGAAGCTCTCCGGCGAGGGCTTGGAGCTGGTGGCGATCACCCAGGACATCGGTCAGGCGAACGAGGACGTCGAAGCAACGTATGCCGGAACAGAACTCACCGTCGCGTTCAACCCGGAGTTCTTGATGCGTGGTGTGGAGTCCGCCGAGACCGAGATGATCACGCTGCAGACGACCGATCACCAGAAGCCGGCCGTGATCCGGCCGGTCGGCAACAACGAGTATCTGTACCTGCTGATGCCCGTCCGGGTCTCCTGAGCGAGCCCGGAGAGGGCCGCGGTCACGGGCGGCGGGGCGGATGCGACTCGACCGAATCGAAGTACGGGGCTTTCGGAGCTACATCGAAGCCGATCTCGAACTCGCGCCCGGTTTGACGGTGCTGGTCGGCGCCAACGGCTCCGGGAAGACGAATCTTCTCGAAGCCATGGGTTTCTTGGCCAGTCTGTCGTCATTCCGTGGCGCACCGATGGAAGCGCTGGCCCGTGTCGTCGACCAGGTGACCGATACCGCCGTGATCCGGGGGTTCGGCGAGGCGGGGTCCCGACGGCTGGAGATCGAGACCGAGATCGCGCCGGGGCGACGGAATCGGACGCTCGTCAACAAGCAGCCCCTCTCGCGGACCCGTGATCTGACCCGCACCTTCTCGGTGAGCGTGTTCAGTCCAGATGATCTGATCCTGGTAAAGGGCGGGCCGGCAGAGCGCCGGAACTACCTCGATGAGCTCGCGGGGCGGCTCCACCCCCGCAATGAGGCGCTCCTGGCCGACTACGACCGTGTCCTGCGACAGCGCAACGCCCTGCTGAAGCAGAGCGCCGGTCGCCTTGACGCGTCCGGTGCGCTGACGCTCGACGTCTGGGATGTCAAACTCGCCTCCCTGGGCGAGCAGGTCGGCCTTGTCCGGGCCGAACTGATCGAACAGTTGGCTCCGATGCTGGTGCGGGCCTATGCCGACATCGCCGACCGTCCGGCCCAGGTCGGGCTGCGCGTCCGTCCGTCCTGGTCAGGTGGGCTGGCAGAGGCCCTCTCGGCCGGACGCACCGAGGACGTCCGCCGCGGTGTCTCCCTGCTCGGACCGCATCGCGACGATGTCGAGGCCACCATCGAGGGACGCCCATCGAGGACCCACGCGTCCCAAGGTGAGCAGCGGACGCTGTCGCTGTCCATGCGCCTAGCAGGGCATCGCCTGGCCGCCGATGTGCTCGAATCGACCCCGCTTCTGCTGCTCGACGACGTCTTCTCCGAACTCGACCCGGTCCGCAGCGACGCTCTCATCCGGCACCTTCCAGCTGGTCAGGCAGTGCTCGCGACTGCGGGAGCCCTTCCAGGGGCGGCGCAGGTCGAACGCATGGTGCATGTCCGGCGTAGCGATCGTGGCGGGTCGGTGCTCCTTGGGGAAAACCCTGTGGAAACTGTGGATAGCAAGCGCGCTGATCTTCTCATGAGCCGACTCGAGGGCTGAGATGGCCGACCGTTTTCCCCGGCGCAAAGGAGGCGACCCCCTCAGTCCCCTGCCGGCGGGCATCCGTTCGGTCGGGTCGTCGCTGGGCGACGTCGCGAACCGCCTCGGACTTGCCGCTCCGGGCACGCTGCATCAGATCTTCTCCCAGTGGGCCGAGCTGGTAGGCGAGCCCCTCGCCACCCACGTGCAGCCGACGTCGATGCGCGACGGGGTGCTTCGGCTCCGTGCCGACGAATCGGCCTGGGCGGCGCAGGTCGGCTACCTCGGGACCGAGCTGGTGACCCGAATCAATGACCGCCTGGGCACGGTGGTGGTCGTCGAACTGGCCGTGTCGGTGCGCGGCGTCCGGCCCTCGACGCGCACCCGACGACCGGGTTCCTAGGCCGCGTCGCGATCGTCGCACTCGGCGCGATCGGCCCCTCCGCGTGCGCTCCCAACGTCCGTCGGAAATCCCCGGAAAGGGCGGGATTCAGCCGGTTCTGTCGTACCCCCTCTGGTAGGATCACAAGGCTGAAATTCCCAGTATTTCCGGGGTTGTACCGGCGTTGGTGACCGATGGGTCCGCCATCGCGGAACGCTCTCCCTGACCGGTCGCCGGCTATCCAGGCACCGCCCGCCACACCTGATTTCGAGGACGTTGATGACTGCAGAAAACACCAAGGGTTCGTCGGACTACGGGGCCAAGGACATCACGATCCTCGAGGGCCTCGAACACGTCCGCAAGCGGCCCGGTATGTACATCGGTTCGACCGGGATCACCGGTCTCCACCACCTCGTGTGGGAGGTCGTCGACAACTCCGTCGACGAAGCGATGGCCGGTTACGCGACCCGTATTGACATCACGCTCACCGCCGACGGCGGTTGCCGGGTCGAGGACAACGGACGGGGCATTCCCGTCGACGCCCATCCCGATCCGAAGATGGAGGGTCGGTCGGCTGCCGAAATCGTGCTCTCAGTCCTCAATGCAGGCGGCAAGTTCGGCGGTGAGGGCTACAAAGTCTCCGGTGGGCTCCATGGTGTCGGTGTCTCGGTGGTCAACGCCTTGTCGGCGAGGCTCCACGCGGTGATCGACAAGGGCGGGAACCGCTACGAGGTGGAGTTCCACAACGGCGGTCAGCTCAAGAGCAAGCTCACCGAGGTCGGCAAGGCCCCGCGTGGTCGCACAGGCACCGCAGTCACGTTCTGGCCCGACCCGACCATCTTCGAGACCACCGACTTCCGGGCAGAAACGCTCCTCGAACGGTTCCGGATGATGGCGTTTCTCAATGCCGGCCTCGAGATCCGATTCACCGACGAGCGGCCCGATCACGACCGCGAGGGCGGTGGCAAGCCCGAACAGCATGTCTACCGCTACACCGACGGGTTGAAAGACTTCGTGAAACACCTGAATGCCTCGAAGGAACCACTGTTCTCGAAGGTGCCGGCCTTCAAGGTCGTCGACGAAGACGGCGTTGGCGAGGCCGAGGTCGCGATGCAGTGGAACACCGGGTACTACGAGGGCCTCCACGGCTTCGCCAACGGCATTGCCACCATCGAAGGCGGAACGCACATGGAGGGCTTCAAATCCGCCCTCACCGCCGTGGTCAACAAATACGGCCGGGAGAAGGGCGGGATCAAGGAGAAGGACGAGAACCTCGCCGGAGAGGACATCCGCGAAGGTCTTACCGCCATCATCAGCGTGAAGTTGCGCGACCCACAGTTCGAGGGACAGACCAAGGGCAAGCTGGGCAACACGAGCATGAAGACGCTCGTGCAGAAGGCCACCAACGACCGCCTCGCCGAATGGTTCGAGGAGAACCCGGCAGAGGCCAACCGCGTCATCAAGAAGGCCCAACAGGCCCAGGTTGCGCGCGTCGCCGCTCGCAAGGCCCGCGACGTCGCGCGCAAGTCGGCCACCTTCGGCGGCGGACTCCCCGGCAAACTCAAGGACTGCTCGTCGAAGAACCCAGCTGAGTCCGAGCTGTTCATCGTGGAGGGCGATTCGGCTCTCGGGTCGGCGGCCGATGCCCGTGATCCGAAGACCCAGGCGATCCTGCCGATCCGCGGCAAGATCTTGAACGTCGAGCGGGCCCGGGCCGACAAGATGATGAAGAACACCGAGGTCCAGGCGCTGATCACGGCGATCGGCGGTGGCGTCGGCGAGGAGTTCGATGCATCGAAGTGCCGCTATCACAAGGTCATCGCGCTCTGCGACGCCGACGTCGACGGGGCCCACATCCGGACGCTCCTGCTCACGTTCTTCTACCGGCAGATGAAGCCAATGGTCGAGGCCGGCTACTGCTACATCGCCCAGCCTCCGCTCTATTCGGTGGTCGTCGGCAAGGAGAAGCAGTACCTCAAGGACGACGTGGCGAAGAATGCCTTCGTCGCCGCGAGCCCGAACAAGAAGTTCGAGTTCAACCGCCTGAAAGGCCTCGGCGAGATGGATGCCGACGAGCTCGGCGACACGACGATGGACACCACCAAGCGCACCCTGCTGCGGGTCACCGTCGAACAGGCCGCTATCGCCGACGAGGTGATGAGCGTCCTCATGGGAGAAGACGTCGAGGCCCGCAAGCAGTTCATCGTGCAGAACGCCGGCGACGTCCGCTTCCTCGACATCTGATCCGGCTGTGACTTCGTCCGTTCGTGCTGTGGTGAGGGACCTGTCCCGACGTTGCACCGCCACGAGTATGTGTACCCCCGTTCGTTCAACTGAGGATTCCCTGGCATGACCAACATCGAACCCCCGCTCGACTTCGACAACATCGAACCCGTCGAGATCCAAGAGGAGATGGAGCGATCCTTCCTCGACTATGCGATGTCGGTGATCGTGTCGCGGGCGCTGCCCGATGTGCGCGATGGCCTCAAGCCGGTGCACCGCCGCATCCTGTGGTCGATGTTCGACTCGGGGTTCCGTCCCGACCGGGCCCACGTGAAATGCGCCAAGGTTGTCGGCGACGTCATCGGCAACTACCACCCCCACGGTGACACTGCGGCCTACGACGCCCTCGTCCGCATGGCCCAGTCGTTCTCGCTGCGTCATCCACTCATCGACGGTCATGGCAACTTCGGCTCGCCGGATGCGTCGGCCGCCGCGTATCGCTACACCGAAGCTCGACTTGCCCCGTTGGCGATGCAGATGCTCGCCGACATCGACGAGGGCACGGTCGACTTCACCACCAACTTCTCCGGTGATCGGGAGGAGCCTTCGGTTCTGCCGGCGCGCTTCCCCAACCTTCTCGTCAACGGTTCCACCGGCATCGCCGTCGGCATGGCCACGAACATCCCGCCGCACAACCTCGGCGAGGTGATCGACGCCACCACGTTCCTCATCGATCACCCCGATGCAACTGTCGAACAGCTGATGGGCTTCGTGAAGGGCCCCGACTTCCCGACCGGTGCGCTGATCCTCGGGCGCTCAGGGATCATGGACGCCTATCGGACCGGCAAGGGTGCGATCCGGATGCGGGCCGTCGCCGAGATCGAGGAGCTCAAGGGCGGTCGTGAGCAGATCGTCGTCACGGAGCTCCCGTATCAGGCCAGTCCCGACGGCATCTTGAAGCGCGTTGGTGAACTGGTCGACTCTGGCGAGCTGGTCGGCATCTCCAACGCCACCGACGAATCGGCCAAGGGCAAGACGCGCCTGGTTATCGAGCTCAAGCGCGACGCCAACTCCAACGTCGTGCTCAACAACTTGTTCAAGTACACCGCTCTGCAGTCCACCTTCAGCATGAACACCGTCGCGCTCGTCGACGGGGTTCCCCGTTCGCTGAACCTGTTGCAGGTCCTCACGCACTACGTGGCCCACCAGGTCGACGTGATCACCCGCCGCTCCGAGCATCGCCTGAAGAAGGCGCGCGACCGCGCCCACATCGTCGAAGGCCTACTCAAGGCCCTCGACATGATCGACCTGATTATCCAAGCGATCCGCACCGCCGAAGATCGTGCCGGTGCGCGTCAGGCGCTCATGGCCACGCCGTTCGACTTCTCCGAGATCCAGGCGAACTACATCCTCGACATGCAGCTTGGTCGGCTCACCCGGTTGGGGCGCTCCGAGCTGGAGACGGAGATGCTCGAGCTCCGCGAACGCATCTCTGGGCTCGAAGCGATCCTCGGTGACGAAGCGGTTTTGCGCACGGTCATCAAGTCCGAAATGGGCGCCGTGCGCGAACAGTTCGCCACGCCGCGCAAGTCGATCATCACGTTCGATCCGGGTGACCTCAGCCTCGAAGACCTGATCGAGGACCTCGAGATCGTCATCACGTTCTCGAAGGTTGGCTACATCAAGGCCATGCCGGCCGACACGTTCCGCACGCAGGGTCGTGGCGGGCGTGGCATCCAAGGTGCGAAGGTCCGCGATGAGGACTACGTCACCGACATCATCTCGACCAGCGCGCACGCATACCTGCTGTTCTTCTCCACCCGTGGTCGCGTGTACCGCCTCAAGGCACACGAGATCCCCATGAAGGACCGTGCTGCTCGCGGCACGGCGATCGTGAACCTTCTTCCGCTTGCACCGAACGAAAAGATCCAGGCGATCATCGATACGCGCACGTATGAAGATCACCGCTACCTGTTCTTCTGCACGAAGCTCGGCCAGGTGAAGAAGACGCTGATGAGTGAATACGACTCTTCGCTCCGCGCCGGGATCATCGCCCTGAACCTCAGGGACGACGACGAACTCGTCCGGGTCATTCAGACGAGCGGCAGCGATCACATCCTGATGGTGTCCAAGCTCGGCATGGGGATCCGGTTCTCCGAGGAAGACGTGCGTCCGATGGGCCGGGCAGCCGCCGGAGTCCGCGGGATGAAGCTCAAGCCGAACGACATCGTCGTGAGCTGTGACTCGGTCTCCGACGCCACCGACATCTTGCTGATCACCAATCAGGGCTTCGGCAAGCGCACGAAGGTGGAGCGCTTCTCGGTGCAGGGTCGAGGTGGACAGGGCGTCATCTCCTACAAGCTTCCGGTCAAGAAGGGCCACCTTGCGGCGGCGTTCGTGGTCGAGATCGACGACGAGATCATCCTGATCTCCGACGGTGGGGTCACCAACCGTCAGACGGTCCGTGAGATCAGCTCGCAGAGCCGCGAGGGAACCGGCGTACGGGTCATGGCGCTCGACGCCGGCCAGCAGGTCGCGGCTGTCGCGAAGGTGCTGCAGGCCGACACGGAGTGACGCGAGTGGTAGGTGCGGCCGCTTCGCCGCCCGCACGTTGCGCCCGCACGTTGCGAACGCTACGTCCCGTTCAACGACTCCTACGGTGATCTCCTATGGCATCGGTCATCGCGTCCGGGCTGACCCTCGGTTACGGACCCGTCGTTCTGGCCGAGGGGATCGACCTTGTCGTTGCCCCGGGGCGGGTCATCGGCCTGGTCGGTGCGAACGGGGCGGGGAAGACCACGCTGCTGCGGGTGCTCGCCGGACTCGACCCGCCGCTCGCTGGCACGGTGGCCCGGGTGCCGTCGACCACCACCGTCGGATACCTGGCTCAGCAGCTCGATCTCGCTTCGGCCGACGAGACAATCGGTGACTGGCTGGCGCGCCGTACCGGTGTCGGTGCGGCGGCTCGCTCGATGGAGGCCGCCGCTGACGCGCTGGGACGGGGCGATGCCCTGGGCGACGACTACGGCGATGCCCTCGATCGCTGGCTCGCACTCGGCGGCGCGGACTTCGACGACCGTGTGCCGTCGGCGCTCGCCGAGGTAGGGCTCGACGCTTCGAAAGGTCCCCGTGATCCCGTGGCTGTCCTGAGCGGCGGGCAGAAGGCACGCGTGGGGCTCGCGGCGTTGGCCCTTGCCCGCTTCGACGTCTTCTGCCTCGACGAACCAACCAACGATCTCGATCTCAACGGCCTCATGCTGCTCGAGCAGTTCGTGGCCGACGTGGTGAAGCGCCCGGCGGCGGTCCTCGTGGTGAGCCATGACCGTGTGTTCCTGGAGAACGTCGCAACGGACGTCATGGAGCTCGACGCCGTCGAGCGGCGAGCCGAGATGTTCGGCGGAGGATTCGCGGCCTTCTTGAGTGAACGCGACACCAAGCGTCGTCACGCCCAGGAGGCGTATGAGGACTACTCGTCCCGGCATCGCGATCTGCTGGACCGGGCGCGGACGACGAGGGAGTGGGCGGACAAGGGCGTGCGCAAGAGCCGGGCCGATCTGAGGAAGAAGGGCGCCGATCCGGACAAGATCGGCCGCAAGGCGAAGGCGGAGACCAGTGAGAAGCAGGCGGGCAAGGCATCGCGGCTGGAGAAGGCGGCGGAGCGTCTCGAGGAAGTGGCGGAACCGCGCAAGGTCTGGGAGCTGCGTTATGCCATCGCAGAGGCTCCGCGTTCGGGTTCGGTCGTCGTGACGATGCGTGGAGCGACAGTCCGGCGCGGAGACTTCGTGCTCGGTCCGATCGATGTCGACCTCTCCTACGGCGAGCGCGTCGCGCTGACAGGACCGAACGGTGGGGGGAAGACGACGCTGCTCTCGATGCTTCTCGGCCGTGTGGCGCCCGACGCCGGCACGGTGCACCTCGGACGCGGCGTGGTCGTCGGTGAGCTGGACCAGGGCAGGGTGCCCACCGAGGGCGACGTCACGCTGGTCGACGCGTTCTTGTCGTGGTATCCGGATTCGACGATCGCCGACGTGCGAACGCTGCTGGCCAAGTTCGGGCTCGCCGGCGACGATGTCGCCCGTCCGGCCCGATTGCTGTCGCCGGGGGAGCGGACCCGCGCGACCCTCGCCCGGTTCCAGCACGACGGGGTCAACCTGCTTGTGCTCGACGAGCCGACCAACCACCTGGATCTCGCGGCCATCGAGCAGCTCGAGACGGCCCTCGACAACTACCCCGGCACGCTGATCCTGGTGAGCCACGACCGCCGTCTCCTCGACGCCGTCCGCGTCACCCGCCGCTGGCACCTCGACTCCGGCCATCTCCGCGAGTCACTGGCCTAAGACCCGCTGGGAGAGAGGTTGCCCCCATCCGTCGTCCGGTGCTGCGCTGCTCGCTCCGCTCGACTGCTCGCAACACGATTGGCGGCGCGCGCGTTGGGAGAGAGGTTGCCCCCACATATGGGGCTCTCCTGACTGATCCGTGGGTGTCGGGGTAGGCCATCCGCGGGTGCACGCCGTTTCCTTCCTACGTTCTGAGGCTGTCGAGGCATCTGAACGAGGGGGAGGAGAACGG
>JANLRD010000023.1:0-30459 GCA_031368215.1 Acidimicrobiia bacterium
ACTTCACGTCGGACGCGGCCCGCGCCTACACCTTCGCCAAACCCAAATAGCCGGCGAACATCTTTCGGTACCGGAGGCGCCCGACGGCGCCTCCGGTAACGTCGGTTCCGTATGCAGCTCGTGCTCGTTCGCCATGCTCAACCCCAGTGGTACGTCGACGACGTTCACCAGGGGATCGACCCCAGACTCAGCGACCTCGGGTTCGAGCAGGCCGAGCGGCTGGCCGACGAACTCGCCGACGAGCACTTCGACGAGATCCTGGTGTCGCCGCTGTTGCGGGCCCGCCAGACGGTCGCCCCCCTTCTTCGGCGCCTCGGCCGCGAAGAGAAGGTCGCTCCGTGGTTGCGTGAGATCACCGATCCACCGGTCGAAGGACAGTCGAAAAAGGATGTGTTGGCCCTTTTCGAGGCCGAGCACCTCGCGCCCCTCTCGGATCGCTGGATCGGGCTCCCGGGCGGTGAGCGGATCGATGACTTCCACGACCGGATCAACACCGGCCTAGCGGAGTTCCTCGCCCCGTTCGGCATCGGCCGCAACGCCCACGACATTCCATCGTGGACCACGACCGACTACATGCCGACCGACACCGAAACCGGCCCGCGCATCCTCTGCGTGGCCCACGGCGGAACCAACGCCGTCGTCACTGCTGCCCTACTCGGCGCGAATCGCGTCCCCTTCGAATGGTTCCGGTTCTGGTACGGCCACACCACGATCGGCCGCCTCACCGCCCGGGCGACGAGCGGCATCATCTACTTCGCGTTGCAGAGCCTCGAGGCCCCGCACCTGCCAAAAGATATGCGTACTGCCTAAGTCTTCGGGTTCTTCCCCACTGCGGTAACGACCGCAGCGAAGCGGTCGGGGATCTCCGCCCAGTCATCGGGTGAGTTGATCCCGTCGAAGAAGTTGTGCTCGATGATGAACTCGTTGAAGTTCGCCGCGCTCGCCGCAACTGCTTCCGCGGCGAGACGCTCGACAACATCGTCTTCCGGTGTCGGCTGGAGCGGGTACTGGGCGAACGCGCGGTGGTACACGTCGAGGGGAGCGAGATGCGCTGGCCTGCGGCTGTTGAGCTCGGCCACCGTTGCGGCAACGCGTTCGACCGGCTGGCCGGCCGGGTTCCACGCGTCGAACAGCAGGCGGGTCCGCTCCAGTCCGGCAGGCGACCACATGCCGCTGAGGAGCGGCGGCCGTGGTCGTTGTACCGGCTTCGGGCGGATGTAGGAGGCGGGAATGGTGAACTCCGTCCCGGCGTAGACCACGGGGTCGTCCCCCCAGCAGGCAAGGAGCGCCGGCACGAAATCGTCCATGCGTCGTCCGCGTGTTTCGATGTCGGTGCCGGACGCATCGTGCTCCTCGGCGTTCCATCCCACCCCGAGCCCAACCAGCAGCCGCCCGCCGGAGAGGACATCGATGGTCGAGAGGCGCTGGGCCAGCGGCACGGGCCAGTGATTGCCGGCAACGAGTACCGAAGTGCCCAACTTTGCTCTCGTCGTCCAGGTCGCAACCGCAGCGAGCAGTTCGGTCGGGCCGAAGACCGAGCGGTACTGCGTCGGAATCGGCGCGCCGGCGCGCCCGCCGTAGCCCCGCCGGGGCTCGACCGGATATTGGAAGTGGTCCTGTACCCACAGACTCGTGTAGCCCAGTTCCTCAGCGCGCATACAGAAGTGGCGCAGGGCTTCGACCGTGACGTGCTCACCGAGCTGCGGCAGGCACAGGCCGACCCCCAATGCCGTACCGGGTGCCCTCATCGCGCCGTTTCGCGCGCGGCGCTTCGTGAGCCTGCCCAGGCTCGGGCGTCGTCGGACGACACCCAGCGCACGGCGTTGTCGAGGACTCGCCGGAACGAAGCGTCGGCATAGGTTTCTGGCCCGTCGCCGAACTGGAGGTACACGAGGGGCGAGCGGCCGGCGGACTTCACCCAAGCGACCAGGTCGCTGCCCGCCGGGTGGGTCCACCCGTCGTTGGTGTTGCGTCGTCCTCGGATGGCGGCGTCGGTCGAGAAGAACTGTGAGGGATCGTCCATCGGGAACGTCGTGCGCATCAGCGGCTCCACGTCGTCGGTGAGCACCGGATACAGGTACAGCTCGTCGGTCAGCGTGAACGAACTTCCCAGTCCTTTGCACACAGGATGCGTCGGGTCGAGCACCCGCACCTCGTGGGTGACGTTGAATCGGTAGCCGGAGTCGGGGTAGGCGAGGCCCCGAAGTGACCCCGGCTGGTAGTGGAATCGCGCGCCGATGATCTCGGCGAACTCCTCCGTCGCCGGCCACGATGCGACGGCGTGGTGGAGGAACACGAGGCCCTTCCCGGCCTCCATCAACGCGCGGAGTCCGGCCATCATCGCCGCGGGCGGTGGTGGCATCAGCGCGGGCGGATCGCCGCGCGTGAACGTAATGCCGGGCAAGTCGTAGAAGACGATGGCGTCGAAGTCGGCACACCCCTCGGGATTGAGCAGCAGCCGTGCATCGGGCTGGGGTGCGTGGGTCCAACGGCCCGGCGCGATGGCGTCGAACACTGCGAAGAAGGGCTCGGCTTCATACGGATGTCCGCCCGTCAACACCAGCAGACGCGGGTCCCGTGACATGGCGGTCTATTCGTCGGCGGGGAAGTGGAACCCGGGTATGCCCTCACGGAGAATGCCCGGCGGGAGGTCGGTGATGCCCTGGTAGGCCGCTTCGGGACGGATCGGACCCGGACGGTTCCACAACTGCCACGGCACCTGCAGCTGCGCTGAGCCGATCACCGTGGAGTGGCCGCCGTCGACGGGGAGGTTGATACCGGTCACGTAGCTTGCTGCGTCGGACGCGAGGAACACGATCGGGCCGGCCAGCTCGGTGTGCTCGCCCATCCGGCGCATCGGATTGCGGCTGTCGATCCAGGGCCGCGTGCCCGTGAGCTCCAGCCCTTCACGGACCATCTCACTCATGAAGTAGCCGGGGCTGATGGCGTTGACGCGCACGCCACGGTCGGCCCATTCGGCGGCCAGTTGGCGGGTGAGTCCGATGACCGCAGCTTTCGACGCGTGATACGCAGGGTTGGCGAACTCGGTTGCCCCCATACCGCAGATCGACGCGATGTTGATGATCGAACCGCTTCCACGACCCAGCATGTGGCGGCCGACCTCGCGGGCGTAGTTCCACACGCCGACGAGGTCGACATCGACCGCGTGGCGGAAGTGCTCCGACGACGTCTGCTCGCTCGACTTGCCGGTGTTCTCGGCCACGCCGGCGTTGTTCACGAGGATGTCGATGTGTCCGTGCGCTTTGGCAGCGTCGGCGACGACGCGTTCGACGTCGGCATCGATGGTGACGTCACCGGTATGCGTGCTTACGGTCCGGCCGGTCGAGGATCGGAGGTCCGCGGCGACCTGTTCGAGTAGGTCGCCGGAGCGGGCGGTGAGCGCGATGTCGCCGCCGGCCTGGGCAAGGGCCGTGGCCCACACCACACCGAGTCCGTAGGAGCCGCCGGTGACGAGGGCGACCTTTCCGGAAAGATCGAAACCGCTCACGTGGCGTCGGCTTTGGTGGAACTGGTGACGCGGTGGTTGGCGATCATCGGGCCGCCGACCCAACCGCAGAGCTGTGGATCGGCTTCTTCGATCTCACCGGAGATGTACGCCCCGTTGATCTTGAACAGACCGGTCTTGCCCTTGTGGGTGACCAGGATGTTGCCCTTGCCGTCCTGTTCGTAGATGGCACCGGAGAAAGGGTGCTTAATCCCGTGCACTGGCTGCTCCTTCGGTGACGGGGGCGTCGGCGACCCATTCGGTGATCTTGTCGTGGAGCCAGCGGACCTTCGACTCCTGGTAGTTCGCCAGGGTGACACCCGGCTTGAACGTGGATTCGAGACCCATCTGCACGTTGGGCATGTTGAAGAGGTCCTGATCGAACACCTTGCCGAGCATGCCGAGTTCCGCTGCGGCGGAGAACTTCTCGTCGACGGTGAGCCAATGGACTTCCGCGGGCTTCGGGCGCTCGCCCTTGAACGGCGACAGGAACAGGCACTCCATGATCGCCGTGCGGTGATCGTTGCCGTTGGGTCGGAACCGGTAGACGATGCGATTGAACGCCCCCCACGGATGGAAGTTCGGGAACACCGTGTAGTCGAGGCTGTCCATCATCTCGGCGTCGGACATCGAATCAACCTTGTCGCCGACGATCGGCCGCCATCGGGCTCGGCTGAGTTCGGCACCGAGCGCTCGCATGGTCTGTCCGTCGGAGAGGGTGAGCGGCGTCGGCGCATCGACACGGGTGTCGAGCATGGCTCGCAGCATCTCTTCCTGCGTCGGCTGGTTCGGCATCAGCGGGCTCGGCGTGCCGCCCGGCGTGATCACGCGGGAGAAGGTGTCCCACACGTCGATCTGGCTGTTGGTGTCGCCCAGGTAGGTGAGGATCTGGGGGTGGGTGCCGCTCACGTGGTACGCCTCGGAGAACGCCTCCTGGGCGACCTTCCAGTTCGCCGGCACGATCTTGGCCACGTGGGCCTCGGTGTAGGCGTTCTCCAGGTCCCACACGGAGAAGTGGTCGATGAACTCGCCGAGGAAGTCCTCGAGTGACTCGCAGTTCGGATCCATGTTGATGAACACGAACCCGGCCCAGGTGCCGACGCGCAGCTCCGGCAGCTTCCACTCCGCCTCATCCTCGATGTGGGGGAAGTCCCATCGGGCCGGGACGCTCTTGAGATCGCCGTCGATCGTCCACGTGAAGGCATGGAAGGCGCAGCGAAGTTCGGCACAGTGGCCGTCGTAGTCCTTCAGACGGCGACCGCGATGTAGGCATGCGTTGGGGTACGCCTTGATCGCCATATCGGTGCCACGGATGATCAGGAACGACATCCCGGCGATGTTGTAGATCGTGTGATCGCCGGGGCGTGGGATGTCTTCCTCGCGGCACGCGAACTGCCACACCCGCTTCCAAATCCGTTCGACTTCGAGGTCGTGGAACGCACTTGTGGTGTAGCGGTCTTTGGAGATGTCGGCACTACCGAGGTAGCGCGGTGACTCCATGCGCAACACGTCGGGGACGGGATGGGTATCGGTATCGAGCAGCTGCTGATACGTGATGCCCGGGGACCGGGCGGTGAGCTTTTCGTTGCTTATGTTCATCGGTGACTACCTGTCGTCGTGAGGGGACGGGTGTTGCGAGTGAGTGAAGCGAAGCGGAGCGTTAGGGGAGCGGTTCGAAGAAGTCGGCGCGTGGGGTGTGGGTGCTGTCGTACACCGGCTCGTCGCGGACGGTGAGGTACTTGCGGTTTACCGCCTTCCGCATTCCGAACGAGCCGATCATCTTGCGCATGTTGAAGTAGTTCGGATGGGCGAAGTGCAGAGCCAGGGACGCTTCGTCGGCCCAGAGCTCATAGACCTGGATACGTCCTTCGATGACGGGATCGGCGGCGAAGCAATACGCCATGCACCCGGGCTCGTCGTCCCGGGTGGCCTTCTGGATCGGTGTGGCGGCGGCGACGCATGCGTCTCGCTGGGTCGGGTCGACGTCGATTTCTGCGGAGATGACAATCACGACGACGAGGATAATTGATCGGCCGGTGAATTCCACTTTCGGCGTCCGGGAGTCGTACGCTCCGCCCATGCGCGCCGCGGTCATCACTGGTCTTCAGCAGGTCGAGATCCGGGAGGTCGTGGTTCCGACGCCGACCGCCGACGGGGTGGTGGTCGACATTTCGCGCTGCGGCATCTGCGGCACCGACATCCATGCTTTCCAGAACGGGCATCCGTACAACCCGGCGATCTGCGGCCACGAGTGGGTCGGAACGGTCTCGGCCCGAGGCGCCGAGGTAAAGCAACACAGCGAAGGTGACCGGGTCGTGGTCGCCGTCCCGCCGGCATGTGGACGGTGCACGGCGTGTGTCGCCGGGCAGCCGCGTTATTGCTCCGCAGTGTTCTTGGCGGCCACCGGTCGTGACGTGCGTGATCCCCAGCACGGTGGGTTCGCACCCCAACTGGCCGTGAAGGCGAACCGGGTCGTCGCCGCCCATCCCGGACTCGACGACGACGAGGCTGCGCAGGTCGAACCGGCGACGGTCACGTTCCATGCCGTCCGGGCCAGCCTGCTCCGGTTGGGTGACGTCGCCGTCGTCCAGGGCGCAGGGCCGATCGGCCTGCTCACGATGCAGTGGGTGAAGGCCTTCGGAGCCGGGCAGGTGATCGTGATCGAGCCGAACGATGAGCGTCGTGCCCTCGCACTCTCGCTCGGTGCGAGCGTCGCGGTTTCCCCCGGTGATGAGGCGTCCACGGTCATACGTGAACATACGAAAGGGCTCGGGGCCGACATCGTTTTCGAGTGCGTCGGACGCGCCTTTGCCGTGCAGGGCGCGGTCGACAACGCCCGCCGCGGTGGCGCCGTGTGCCTCATCGGCTTCCCCGACACCGATGCAACGATCTCTCCGGCCACCTGGCTGGTGAAGGAGATCTCGCTTACCTCCTCGCTTGCCTACAACCACGAGGAGTTCGCGCTGGCGCAGCAGTTCATCGCCGACGGCCGCGTCAAGGTTGCTCCTATGCACTCCTCGACGGTGTCACTCGACGGGCTCGCCGACGCCCTGGCCGACCTCGCGAGCGGCACCTCCACCCAAACCAAGGTGTTGGTCGACCCCCGTTAGCCCGCGCCCTTCGACCCTCCTGGCCGCATGGGAGGTCGAAAAGCCGACCGGGTACCGTCTTCGGGTGGCCCAGAACGTCTACGACGACGAGGCGTTCTTCACCGGATACTCGACACTCCCCCGTTCGATCCACGGACACGACGGAGCGCCGGAGTGGCCCACGCTCCGCGCCATGCTCCCGGACATCCTTGGCCGCCGTGTGCTGGATCTGGGCTGCGGCTTCGGCTGGTTCAGCCGTTGGGCCGCTGACAACGGTGCCGACGAGGTCATCGGCATCGACCTGTCGGAGCGCATGCTCGCCAAGGCCCGAGCCGAGACCCACGTCTCGACGGTGACCTATCAGCAACAGGACCTCGACCACGTCGTGCTTGAGCCCGACGGGTTCGACGTGGCATACAGCTCGCTGACCCTCCATTACCTCGAAGACCTCCCCGCGTTCCTGCGCAAGGTTCACGCGGCGCTGCGTGGCGGCGGAGTCTTCGCCTTCTCGGTCGAGCACCCGATGTTCACCGCACCGACGAACCCGGGGTTCGTCACGTCGGTCGACGGTGCACTCACCTGGCCGGTCGACCGCTACCTGATCGAAGGCCCTCGGGTCACGAACTGGTTCGCCCCCGGAGTCGTGAAGCAACACCGAACGATCGGGACGTATGTGAATTCGATGATCGCGAGCGGTCTCCGACTCGACGCCCTCGTCGAATGGGGACCCTCCCCCGAGGAGATCGAAGCCGAGCCGGCCTGGGCCGGGGAGAACGACCGTCCGTCCTTCCTGTTGGTGCGTTCGCATCGTCGGTGACCCGCTGGTCTCGCGCCGCTGCCGAAGGTACCGTGAGCTTGATGAGCGCTGACCCGATGACATCCGGCCACGACGTCGACGTCGAGGCGTTGCGGGCGCATCTCTCCGCGCACAACGGGATCAAGGGTCTCGAGGTGCTCGACCCGTCGGAGGTCGATCGTGCCGTGCGCATCTTCAACCGCGATGGCTTCGTCGTCGTGCGCGACGCGCTCGACGCGGACCAGCTCGCTCGCCTTCGCGCCGCCTCCGACGAAGCCATGCAGAGCATCATTGCGCTCGACCCGGATCGTTCGGGGAACCGGGGCTCGCAGCGCTATTCGTTCGGTGGTTCGAGCATGACCCGGAGCATGTTGCACCGGCCGGAGTGGCAGATGCTCGTCGACCTGCCGACGGTGACCCCGATCGTCACGGCGATCTTCCAATCGTCGGACTACATGCTGCGCGCCGCGAGCGGCGACTTCTGCCTGCCCGATGCAACGCAGTACCAGCCACTGCACTCTGACATCCGCGACTTCGCCGATCGGGCAACGTCGCCGTTCAGTTCGTTCCACGATCCGCGTGGGCACCTTTCGATCCGTGACCTTCCGTGTCCCTACGTGGCCGTCAACTTCTTGACGGTTGACGCCACGCCGCTCAACGGTCCGACGCGTCAGATCCCCGGCTCACAGCACGCGCGAGGACCTATCCCGACGCTCGCCGAAGAGCCCGAGTGGATGCGCCTCAGCACCGTGTGTCCGGCACCTGCCGGCTCGGTGCAGATCCGCGACGTGCGGGCATGGCACGGGGGTACACCCAACGTGTCGGACCATCTGCGCGCCATTCCGAACCTGGAGTTCTATGCGCCCTGGTTCCGCGAACCCGTCATCCCCGGCATCACCAAGGCCGACCACCGCAAGCTCTCACCCCACGCGCAACACCTCACGCGGTTCCTCGTCGCCGACTCCTCCGACGAACTCCGCACGGGCTACACGCTCACGCCGCCACGCTGACGCACCTCGACAATCGTGTGGCTGGTTGGCGCCGAGTTGTCGAGTTGGCGACGTGGCGGGTTCAGAGGGTGACGTGGCGCCAATCAACCACGCAACGCCTTCGGGGATTTGCTCAGGTCGTGGGGGTGCGCTTGCCGGCCTCTTCGACGAGCGCAGGCTTCGACTGGTGGAAGCGGGCCGAGCCGCCGTTGGTGGTCTGGCCGCCGTCGACGACGATCGTCTGGCCGGTGACGACACGCGCTTCGTCACTGGCGAGGTAGAGGGCCGCATTGGCGATGTCGATGGGCATGCCGGCGATGCCGAGGGGAGAGGTCTTCCCCATGTTCTTCTCGGCCACTTCGAGGTTGGTGTGATCACCGGTCATCACGGCGGCGGTCATGGCCGTGACCGTGTTACCCGGTGCGATCGCGTTCACCCGGATGCCGCTCGACGCCAGTTCCGAGGCCACCGACTTGGTGAGCCCGATCACTGCGGTCTTCGCCGCAGTGTAGGCGTGCGGGCCGAGGCCGCCCATGACTCCGGCGATGCTCGAGGTGGTGAGGATCGACCCGCTGCCCTGGGGGATCATGACCCGGGCGGCGTGCTTCATGCCGTAGAACGCGCCCCCGAGGAGCACGTCGATCGTGAAGTTCCACGAATCCGCGGTGGTGTCGGCAATCGGCCCGATGGCGCCGACCACGCCGGCGTTGTTGAACATGATGTCGAGCTTGCCGAACTCCGAGACCGCAAGATCGACCGCGGCAGCGACATCGGCTTCCGACGTCACGTTGCACCGGATGAAGCGGGTGGACGCGCCGATCTCGGATTGCAGGGCGCGGCCGGCTTCCTCCTGGAGGTCGGCGATGACGACCGATGCTCCCTCTTCGACGAATCGTCGCACGGTGGTCTCGCCGATTCCGCTGGCTCCACCGGTGATGACCGCGACTTTGCCTTCGAGACGTCTAGACACGGAGTTGCTCCTCTGCAGTTGGAAAAGCGCAACGTAGCCCGAGGCACCCGGCCAGGTCGATTCGGGACCGCTACCCGCCGGCGTTGGTGCGACGGTCCGCCTTGGTGAGACACTCGGCCATGACCACGCGTCCCCGCAACCTCACGGCGAATGATCTCGTGATGAGCTACTTCACCCTGCCGATGCGTCACCCGATCGAGGACCGAATCGAGCTCGCCGCCGCTGCGGGCTTCGCCGGAATCGGTTTGTACATCGGTGAATACCAGCGATTGGCGACCGAGGGACGTGCCGGAGCCTGGCTGGATGAGCTTCTCGACCAGCACCAGATCGCCGTCGCCGAGATCGAAGTGGTGAGCTCGTGGGCCAGGCCGGGGAGTGATGATCGCGGGTTCGAAGCGGCGGCATGGGAGATGGCAGACCGGTGGGAGTGCCGGTACCTGCAGGCGATCGGTCCGTACGAAGGTTCCGTCGACGATGCCGGCCGCGCCTTCGGCGGCCTCTGCGACCGCGCCGCCGAACACGGTCTCGTCGTCGGCCTCGAGTTCCTTCCGTTCACCAACATCGTCACCGCCACCGATGCTTTGCGCATCGTGGAGGCGGCCGACCGCGACAACGGTGGCGTGTGCGTCGACATCTGGCATCACGCACGGGGGGCGAACGACCTCTCGCTGATCGCCGAGATTTCGCGTCACCGGGTGACCGGTATCCAGATGAACGACGGCACTCGCGTGGCCCAATTGCCCGACTACAAGGATGACTGTCTCCGCAACCGGGTTCCGCCCGGGGACGGCGAGTTCGACGTTGTCGAGTTCGTGGCGTGTCTGCGCAAGATCGGCGTCACGGTGCCGTGGTCCCTCGAGGTCTGCCGTGACCTCTCCGGCGGGCCGACCCCGGCCGAGCACGTCACAGCGTGTGCCGACTCGATGCGGGCGCTGCTGGCGTAGCCCGCGTTTGCACGGTCGACGCGCCTGCACTCCGAAACCCGGCGGAAACACCCACGGCGTACGATCCGCCCGCATGTTCGTGACCAACACCTCGACCGGCCTCGAACGGTTCTGGCATCCCGTCGCCCAATCCGCAGAGGTGACGGGTTCTCCGCACCAGGTGTGGCTCCTCGGCGAACCCTGGGCAGTCGTCCGCCGCCCCGACGGCACGGTGATGGCGGCCCGGGATCGCTGCCCGCACCGCTTCGCCCCACTGTCCGCCGGCACCCTGGGGGGTCCGTGCGCCGACGAGTGGCAATGCGGATACCACGGGTGGCGTTTCTCCGAGGACGGCCAGTGCACGGCGATCCCGGCTCTAGGTCCGGAAGCAACCCTGCCCCCACGCGCCCGGATCGGCACCGCGTTCGGAGTGACAGAACGCGCCGACATCGTTTGGCTTGCCCCAGTTGCTACGCGCGCTGAGCTCGCGGCGTTGGACGAACTCGACGGACTCCACTTCCGCGTTGGCTCGCTCACTCCCGCCACGGCTCACGTCGGGGCCGGGCCGATGATCGACAACTTCTGCGACATCGCCCACTTCCCGTTCTTGCACGCCGCGACCTTCGGTGGCGACGAACCCGCCATCGTGGAGGGACTCGAGGTCACGGAGGACGAATTGGGCGCAACGTGCGTGGGTGAACACGACTTCGCCAACCGCGAGGACCCAAGCGTCGGGCGAGGGGAGCGGCCACTCATCCAGCGCAGACTGATGACCTTCCGCTATTACGCCCCGTTCACTGCGACACTTCGCCTCGAACATCTCTCCACCGGATTGGAGACGGTCCTGCTCTTCGCCGTGCAGCCCGAGACGGACGATCGCTGTCGGCTCTATACGGTGTTGGCCCGCGGTGGCCGTGAGGACCTCCTGCCCGACGACGCCGGGATGGCTGATGCACTTGCCTTCGAACAGGCTGTCCTCGACGAGGACCTTGCCCTGCAGACCCGGTTGCCCCGTTCCCTTCCGACCGAACCGACCGTCGAGGTTCATACGCGCGCTGATCGCTACGCGTTGGCCGTCCGACGCATCCTCGCCCGCTGCCTGGAGGTTGCGCCGTGAGGGCCGACGCCGTGTTCGGGCTGGGCACCATGGCGTTTTCCGGTCCGACGTCTGATCCTGCGGAGTCACTGCGGATTCTCACCCGGGCGATCGACGACGGAGTGACGTTCATCGACACCGCCGACGTCTATGGCCGGGGTTCGGTCGAGGAGCTCATCGCACCGGTCGTGCAGGCTCGGCGCAATGAGATCGTGCTCGCCTCGAAGATCGGGCTGCCGATGTCGGATGACCCGGCCGATCGAGGACTCGCCCCCGAACGGATCCGACCTGCGGTCACCGCCAGCCTCCGGCGGTTGGGCGTCGACCACCTCGACCTCGAGCAGTGCCATCGGCCCGACCCCACGGTCCCGCTGGAGGAGACGCTCGGCGCGTTCGCTGAACTCGTCGATGAAGGGCTCATCGCGAAGATCGGCTCGTCGTGCTTCCGAGCCGACGCGATCCGCCGCGCCGCGGCGACAGGCCACGGGTTTGCCTACGAGCAGGCGCCCTACTCGTTGTTCGTGCGGTCGCGTGAGCGCGATGTGTTCCCGGCGTGCGCGGAGCTGCAGATCGACGTGATCGCGTGGAGCCCGCTGAATGGGGGATGGCTCACCGGGAAGTACGGATCAGACCGAGTTCCTCCGTCAGACTCGCGCGCGGCTCGCGCTGGTACCTTCGTCCGCTCCGATGATCCGGTGAAGACGGCGGCCGCAGCCGCCCTCGGGGAGCTCGCCGCGTCCGTGGGTGTGTCGCTCGCCCACCTTGCCCTCGCCTGGGTTCTGGCGCAGCCCGCGGTTTCGATCGTGCTGCTCGGGCCGCGCACGACGGCCCAGTACGACGAGCTGATCGGCGCTCGTGACGTGCGCCTGTCGGCGTCCGTCCTCGATGCCATCGACGCGATCGTCACCCGGGGCAGGACGATCGATCCGGGGAACGACGCATGGTGAGCCGAGTCGCCCGAGGGAGCAGCGGGACCGGTCAGGACTCCCGCGACAACTATGCCAACGATCGACCGTGCTCCTGCCCCTCGGGTTGTGTCACGGCGGTCCGGAGGTGCTCGTATGGGCCTGATAGAGCGCGCATACTTGCTGGAATGGCAGGACCGCGTGCGTTGCTATGGAGTGCTTCTGGAGTCGGGACCCAAGTCGCGTGGGTTCGGTCCTAACCGGTTGTGGGCCGACGTTTCGATGTTCTTGCCGGTCAGATAGAGATGATGTTTGCGGTGATCCGTAAGGTTGCGAACAGGTGATCAATGTCACCGGAATCTGACGTCAAGACCGAAACGGCACCTTGCCGCGCCAACCCCGCGGCCGCCACCGCAACTGAAGCGTCAACGATGTCCGCTGTCTTTGACTGACCACACAGTAGGCCTGCCGCACGTGCGAGCGCTCCGTCAAGGGCAACCTCGTCACATTGTCGCAAAGCTCGAGTGAGAAGTACTTGTCGACGGCCATCGCGCCACGCCTGCGCAATCGCTCCGGCCGGAACTTGGATCAGTTCACTATCGTCGGAAGCCACACGCAGAATCGCCCACACCCCCCGGTCGTTTCGATCGAGAGCGATCAGTGCGCCAGCATCAAGGACAAGCGAGCTCACGCATGCAACTTTTTCCGAGCGGCAGCTAGTTCCTTTTCGGTAAACGAACCGTGTGTGGCTTCCCACTCAGCTACAACTTCGCGAAGCCCACGACTGGACAACTCGCGATAAGCAGCCTGAGCCATCCACGCCGACACGTTCAGGGATTGCTCATTCGCTGCTTCGCGGACGGCATCAGCCAATTCAGATTCAAGAGAAACGGTCAGGCGTTCGACGGACATACACAGGATCATACTTCTTCATACCCGAATCATCAAGGGGCGGATGCCCGTGTGAGGGTGGCGAGTGCCATGGCGGGGAGTGTGCTGATCGTGGGCGAGGTGCGAGGTGCGAGGTGCGAGGTGCGAGGTGCGAGGTGCGAGGTGCGACGTCCTCGACGGGTCGGAACTCTCGGCGCTCCAATCCCACCGCTGCGCCTCAGTGGTATCGTTGTCCATGAATGGGACTCACGTTGTGGTGGTCGGGAATCGCGGTCGACTCGTCGTCCCGCAGGCTGTGCGGGAACGGGCCGGACTGGTCGAGGGCACCCCGATGGTCCTCTTCGAAACCGACAACGGTCTGGTGCTGTTGACCCGAAGCCAATTGCGGGCGCGGGTCAAAGAGGAGCTGGCTGGGCTTGACCTCGTCGGTGAACTGCTCGGCGAACGTCGCGCCGCCGCAGCAGCGGACGAGCGCGAATGAACGTTCTTGACGCCTCCGCCATCCTTGCCTTCGTGCAGGACGAGGACGGCAGCGACGTGGTCGAGGCATCGCTCGTCGACGCTCGGGTTGGGGCGGCCAATTGGTCCGAGGTCGCGCAAAAGGTTCTCGCTGCGGGTCGAGACTGGGAACTGGTTCGCGCCCTGCTCTCGAGCTATGACCTCCGTATAGAAAACGTCACGGTCGCCGACGCCGAGTGGGCCGCACAACGCTGGAGACCGGGCGAAGGCCTTTCCCTTGCCGACCGGCTCTGTCTGGCCCTCGGCGAACGGCTCGAAGCGATCGTCGTTACGGCAGACACCGGATGGGGAGCGAGTGACTCCATCCGCCAAATCCGATAAACGCGTCACGGCTACGAGTTCCTGACGGGCCACTGCCCGACACGTGGAGGGGGACCGTTCGGTAACGCGCTGTTCATCCAACGGGCGCGGATGCTTCCGTACGATGGTCGGGTGCTCGTGAGCGACATGACCGGCCTCCGTGGGTACTTCCATCCCGTGGCGCGATCGTCCGACATCACCAACACGCCGCACCGTGTCGAACTGTTCAGCACCGGGTACGTGGTGTGGCGCTCCGCCGAAGGCCGGGTCTCGGCCGCCCATGACGAATGCCCGCACCGGGGCGCGCGGCTCTCCATGGGATGGTGCACCGAGGCCGCAATCGTCTGCCCGTATCACGGCTGGGAGTACGGATCAGACGGCCGGGCGACCCGCATTCCGCAGCTTGACCCCGAACTCCCGATCCCGCCGAAGGCCCGGCTGGCCACGGTGGCGTGTGAGGAATCGTTCGGCTTGGTGTGGTTGTGCGTGGACGAGCCCATTGCTCCTGTACCGACACCGCCCCGTGGCACCGACGCGGGCTACGAGTGGCGGGTCGAGTTCGTCGAGGAGTGGACGGCATCGGCGCCACGGGTGGTCGACAACTCGCTCGACATCTCCCATGTTGCCTTCGTCCATCGGGGAACCATCGGCGACCCGGGCCAGCCGGGCCTGTCGGGGTTCACCGTCGAGCGTCACGAGCACGGTCTCGCCTTCCACCTTCGCTACGTCAGCAAGGTGAACGAGCAGCAGAAGCGCAACCTCGGCATCGACGCCGACTTCGCCGAACGCGACACGCTCGTGGACCTCGTGCAACCCCTGGCATTCACAGCGGTGCTCCGCTACGCCAACGGCGTGGAGCACATCTTGTTCAAAGGGGCATCGCCGATCGATGACCATCGGTCGCTGTTCTGGCAGGTCGCCGGTCGCAACGACGCTCCCGACGATGAGCGTTGGGCCTCGATCATCGCCATGGATCGCGCTGTCACGAACGAGGACCGTCCGATCCTGGAAGGTGTCCGCCCGGACATCCCGACGGACGTGACGTCCGAGGTTCATACGCGCGCTGATCGTATGACCACGGAGTACCGACGGCTCCTCGCGATGATGGTCGGTCAGACTGCGCAACCGCGCGTGCCGTGACCGGCGGGGACCTGCTCGACAACGGCGACGCCCGGCTCGCACCGTTCTGGCACCCGATCGCCCGCGCATCGGGTCCATGCCCTGACGAAGCCCGCCTGTTCGGCCGTGTCATCCCGACCGCAACCGGATCGGTGATGAGCCATCTCGGCCTGTGGTGGTTCGCGCCGGCCGCTCCTGTCGCACCACTTCCGGAGGTCCCCGAAGACGACGACGAACGCTTCGTCCGGGTTCCTTCAGAGCCGTGGTCGTGGAGGACAGACGCAGGGCGGATGGCCGACAACTTCTGCGACCTCGGCCACCTCCCGTTCGTCCACGCCACGAGCTTCGCTGACCCGGCCGATCAACTCATCGGGCACCTCGTAGTGCGACGGGACTCGACGGGATTCACGGTGATCCACGATCACGTCACCAAACGGCTGCGCGATGCCGGGACCGGCGCACGCCGGATGGTGTTGCGCTTCGTGGCCCCGTTCTCGGTGATCCTTCGACTCGAGTATCCCGAGGAGGACACGATCATCACGACGGCGTTCCTCCACCAGCCGGTTGCTCCCGGTCAGACGATCCTGTGGGCGATCAACTGGCGCGATGACATCGTCGACGGGCGTTGCACGGCAGCCGAGACCACGGCGTTCCAGGAAGTCGTCGGTGACGAGGACCGCGTCGTTCTCGAACGGATCACTCCATCGGGTCTGCCGCTCGATGTCACCGCCGAGGTCCACACCCGTGCCGATGCGCCGACGCTGGCGATCCGGCGGGTCCTCGCCGATCTCCTCGGGGCGTAGGCCAGGGTTGTCATGACGGGTCCCAAATGGGTGAAATTGATCTTGCAGTTAGTTTCTCCCTAGCATCGCTGCCGCTGTCACCCCTCTGGAGGTCTTTGCCATGCCCACTCGTGTCTCGGTTGCTGAAGGTGTGCTGGAGGAAACGGCCGACGGTCCCCGCTTGAAGGGCAGTCGCTGCATCGACTGCGGGACGTTCGCGTTCCCGGCCCAGAAGAGCTGTCAGAGGTGCTCAGGCACGAACATCGAGCCGACCCTGCTGGCCGACAAAGGCAAGCTCTGGACGTTCACGATCCAGGGCTTTCCTCCCAAGTCACCGCCCTATCGCGGCAACGCCGACCTGGCGACCTTCGTTCCCTTCGGTGTCGGCTACGTCGAACTTCCGGGTGAAGTGAAGGTCGAGACGCGCCTCACGGAGTCTGACCCGGCGAAGCTGCATATCGGCATGGAGATGGGCATGGTCCTCGAGACCATCGGCGTCGACGCCGACGGCAACGACCTCGTCACCTTTGCGTTCGCCCCCACCGGCAACTGACCCGTCCGCACCTCCCGCCCGCACACCAAACGCACTCAGCAAACCACGAGAACGAAGGAATCCTGACCATGAGCAACAGCACCGAAGTGGCGATCGTCGGCATCGGCATGCATCAGTTCGGACGCACCGATGGTGTGTCCGGCATGGACCAGGGAGTCGTCGCCGTTCGGCGCGCCGTGGCCGACGCCGGGGTGAAGTGGGAGGACATGCAGTTCGCTTTCGGCGGCAGCCAGTCATCCGGCGCCGCCGACACCATGGTGTCGAAGCTGGGCCTCACCGGCCTGCAGTTCATCAACGTGGCGAACGGCTGCGCCACCGGAGGCTCGGCGTTGTTCAGTGCGTACAGCTCGATCCGCTCAGGCCTCTCCGACATCGGCATGGCCATCGGGTTCGACAAGCACGAGCGCGGCGCGTTCCGGGTCGAGACCAAGGGCATGGACTGGTACGGCTCGTCCGGTCTGGCGCTCACCACCCAGTTCTTCGGTATGAAGATCAACCGCTACATGCACCAGTACGGCATCACCAACCAGAGCCTCGCCAGGGTGTCGGCCAAGGCGTTCCGCAACGGGTCGATGAACCCCATGGCGTGGCGTCAGAAGCCGCTTTCGGAAGAGGAAGTGCTCGCGTCGCCGATGCTGAGCTACCCGCTCACGCAATACATGTTCTGCAACCCCGCCGAAGGCGGTGTCGCCCTTGTGCTCTGCCGTGGTGATCTTGCCCACAAGTACACCGACCGACCGGTCTTCCTGAAGGCCGCCGTGGTGAAGTCCCGCCGCTTCGGGAGCTTCGAAGTGCTCGCTCCGTCGATCGCCCTCGAGCACAACGCCGGCCCGACCGTCGATGCGTCGAAGGCGGCGTTCGAGATGGCGGGCATCGGGCCGAAGGACATCGACCTCGCCCAGCTGCAGGACACCGAGGCCGGCGCCGAGATCATGCACATGGCCGAGAACGGCTTCTGCGAGCACGGCGAACAGGAGGCGATGCTCGCCGCCGGCGAGACCGAGATCGGTGGCCGTCTGCCGGTGAACACCGACGGCGGATGCCTGGCCAACGGCGAGCCGATTGGTGCATCCGGGCTCCGCCAGGTCTACGAGAACGTGTTGCAGCTCCGCGGCGACGCGGGCGCCCGGCAGGTTCCGAACAACCCGAAGACCGCCTACACGCACGTCTACGGCGCGCCCGGCATCTCGGGCGTCACCATCCTGAGCCGCTAGAACGCCGGTGAGCGTCGACTTTACGCGCGCATACCATATTGGGGTTCGCGTTCCCGATATCCAGGTCGCCATGAGCGAGATGGGCGCGGATCTCGGTCTCACCTGGTGCGCGCTCCAAGAGCGAGAACAAGATGTCTGGACCCCGTCGACCGGCGCCATCAAGGTGCCGTTGCGGTTCACGTATTCGGCCGAAGGACCGTCCCATGTCGAGCTCCTCGAGGGCGCGAGCGGAACAATCTGGGACGGACGCGTCAATCCCGGCATCCACCACACCGGGGTGTGGGTCGACGACGTGGCCGGAGAAACACGGTCTCTGCTCGCCAAGGGTTGGACGCTCGCTGCAGCGGGACGCGCGCCGGAGGACGGATTCGGTGCGTTCACCTACGTTGTTCCCCCGAGCGGACTGATCGTCGAACTCGTCTGGAGCGCGATCGAGCCCATGTTCCAGCGATGGTTCGCCGGCGGTCCTCTCGCTTGAGGTCGGCACTTTCGGTCTCGTGCTCTTTCGACGAATGAACGGAACACCGCATGCATGATCTCGAAGCGATGCCCGCCCGGGTATCGGCGTTCCTCAACGCTCAGCGGACCGGCAGGACGGCAACGGTGCGGTCGTATGCGCTGATGACGGGTGGCTACAGCCGGGTGATGGCGCGGGTGGAGGTCGAGTGGAGCGATGGCGTCGTGCAAACGCTCGTCCTGCGCGGCGACCCGCCACCCGACAAGACCATGCTGGTCACCGATCGCGATACCGAATGGGCTGTTCTGCGAAGCCTCTCCGGCCAGCCGTCGATCCCGATGCCCGCCGCGCTGCACTACGACGGCACCGGTGAGCACCTTGGCACCAAGGCCATCGTGCTCGAGTTCTGTGCCGGCCCCTCGCTGCAGGCCCAGCTCAACGCGCTCGTCGCTGAAGGAGCGGCACCCGACGACGCTCGGTTCACGGCGATCCGCGACGCATTCGTCGACACTATTGCCACGGTGCCCAAGGTCGATCTCGACTCGCTCCCTTCCGTGCTCGAGCGTCCGGCGGATTGGGATGCCTACATGTCGAGCGTGAACCGCTCATGGGCGGACAACGAGAGACTCCTCGCCGAGTCGAACCCGACGATGCGCTACCTGGCCGCATGGCTCGACGCACACCGCCCGCCGCCGATGCCTCTGGTGCTTCAGCACGGCGACCTGCAACCAGCGAACATCCTCATCGACCCGTCTGACGGCGGCCATCGCCTCATCGACTGGGAGTATGCCCACATCGGCGACCCCCGCGAAGACCTCGGCTGGTACGTGACCTACTCGGCCGCTTCCGGCCCGCAGCTCTATGGAGCTGATCCGGAGGGCTTCCTCGCCCGGTACCGGGAGAAGACGGGAACGTCAGAACTCCACGTCAACCAGGCGACCATCGGATACTTCTCGGTGGTCTCGGCGGTGAAGGTGTTCAGCCAGATCGTCCAGGCCATGTCGACAATGGCGGAGGGAAAGACGGGAGGTGTGATGACGACGTACAACATCAACGCAGCGACCGTCGGGCACATGAACTTCCTGGCGGCCTGCAGTGCACTGGCTGAACCGATCGACGCGCTGCGGGCGATGCACGAACAGCTCGTTGCTGGAGCATCGGCATGATTTCGCTCCCCACCACTGCCCAGATCATCCTCGACTGCCGACGCGAGCTGCTCGAGGTCATCGGTCCTGAGGTGCAGTCAGACGCCGGAAAAGTAAGCGTGCAGATGTTGGAGAACATCCTTCGCAACGCCGCCACCCGCGCCGCGCACGAGATCGCCTGGATGCGCGAGGAGACGATCTCGATGGAAACGTTCGCCCTGGACACGCTCGCCGCCGCTCCGGGGACGTCGGTGATCACCGCCGCCCTCGCCGCTCTCGACGCAAGTCCGCGCCAGAGCCTCCACCTCGATGATGTCGCCAGGGTCTACAGCCTGGCGGGAGAAGCATTCTCCTGTGCGATCGAAGCAGCGTTGGGTGGTGGGCTCGCCGAGTTGGCCGAGAGAGGTGCCGCTCTGCTGGCCGCCCGAAGTGTCACCGAGGTAGAGATCATGGGCGAGTGGGGCTTCGTCGGCCGGGGCTGACTCCGTCGACGATGTCCGCACATCCCACACAACGAAAGTGAGCATTTACATGTCCCCGTGCGATCGTTTCCGCAATCCCTGCACAATGAAAGTGAGTCGATAGATGGCAACGATCCTCGCCCACATCACCATCAAGGCCGGCAAGGAAGCCGAGTTCGAGGCGATTGCGCACACACTGCACGCGGCGTCACACGCCACCGAACCTCATCTGCGCGCCTACGGGTATTGGCGCGGTAGCGAACCCCGCACGTACTACACGCTCCTGGCGTTCGACAGCTTCCTCGACTTCATCGCCCATCAGACGAGTGACCATCACGAGATCGCCTCGCCCCAACTCGGCGGATGCATCGAGGCCATGCGTCTCGAATGGGTCGACCCGATCCAAGGTGCCTCCACGCTGCCGCCCACGGTGTCACAAGACGCGCCGCCGGACGCCGACGAGCTCACCGCCAAGTACGCAAAGCGATTCGCCGCCCAGATCGCCGACTGGTGGCCCCCCCGAAACTGACGTGGGGGTTGTTCCGCGTCAGTTGGCTCGTCGTCGTGTTGCTTCCGGTGCTGATGCGCCGCGCATCACGTAGACGGCGAGTCCGACGACGTTGAGACCGGCGGCCATGAGGTACGCGCTGCGGTACCCGCCGCCGTGATCGCGGAGCCATCCCATGGAGAGCGGGCCGAACGCGTTGCCGGCGGCGACGAAGATCGCCGAGCGACCGTAGATGCGGGCGTAATCACGGACACCGAAGACCTCGGCGAGCAGGAGGGGATGGAGGAGCAGCACGTTGCCGACCCCGAGACCGAAGAGGACCGCGCCGACGTAGATCGCCAATGACGATTGGGCGAAGGCCAGCGCGGAAAGTCCCGCCGCCTGGATGCTCAGCGCGCATATGGCAAACCGATAGCTGGAGAAGCGGGTGACGATTGCGCCACCGGTGAGGCGTCCGATCACGCTGCATGCGGCGAGAAGGCTCACAACCTTCGTTCCGGTCGACTCTCCGGCTCGCTCGTTGGCCAACTTCACGAGCTGGGAGATGCCGCCCACCTGCCCGAGAAGACCGAGCGAGAATGCCGCGGTGATCGCGGCGAAAGCGAGGGACCGGATGGCATCGACGAACGGAAGTCCGGGAGCGACCGTTGCTGCGGTGGTGACGACGACCCGATCACCGTCGGGAGCGAGCCCCATCCGGGACGGGTCCGGACGGAGCGCGAGCACGGGGATCACCACCACGCCGAGGAAGAACATCACGGCGATGGTCGTCATCGCCGAGGGGAGCGTGTGGTCCTTGAGAAGTCGCGCGGCGATCGGGGTCAGCGTGATACCGCCAACAGACAAGCCGGTGGTGGCAATCGAGAGGGCAACGGACCGGCGTCGATGGAACCACCGGGTGATGACCGTGTTGGCGACGAGAACGGCGGTACACGTGAAGCCGGCGCCGAAGAGCGCGTACACGGGGTAGAGCTGCCACAGTTCCGTGAGGTGGCCGATGAGCACCATGCACACGGATGCGACGAAGGCACCAGCGACGACGAAGAGCCGAGGATCGAACCGGGCGAGCAACCGGGCCACCACCACGCCGGTGAAGCCGGAGGCGACCCAGAACGTGGAGGTGGCGAGCGAGACCTCGAAGACCGAGAAACCGCGCTGCTTGGTCAGCGTGTTCAAGAACAGCGGCAGCCCGTAGAAGGTGAGCCCGGCAGCGAACGTCAGCTGGATGAACACCGCGGCGACGATCACCCATCCGTAGAAGAAGCGTGTGGGGGGACCGCCGCTGGGTGTTGTTGAAGACACGGCGGGCCACCCTACCGACGCACGGTGGCGACGGTCTACGTACGGGCGTCGAGTGTGGCGACCTCGTAAGCGGAGAGTCCTTCGTCCGCGGTCACGAGCGTCAACGCTTCGGCGTTGGCCTGGGCGATGAGCATTCGGTCGAACGGATCTCGGTGATGCGGAGGGAGGGCGGCTGCGCTCGCGGCGTGGATGGAGGTGATCGCCAATTCGCGAAAGCCTGACTGCAGCAACTCATCTGCGAATCCGTCGGGCATCTGCAGTCTGCCAAGTGCCTTCTTGATTCCCAATTCCCAGAGGCTCGCGGGCGAAAAAAACACTTCGCTCGCTGAGGTGATCTCGGCGCGAGCGACCGGACCAAGGTCAGGCGAATCGGCGAGCCACCAAAGTGCGACGTGGCTGTCCAACAGAAGCCGCACGGCGCTCAGCGCAACGCAGATTCGTGAAAGACCTCGACGGTGTCGGGGTCTGAGGCGACGATGTCACCGCCGAACTGGACTTGCCCGCGCCAGGCACCAGGGCTTCGCTCCGGCGGTTCCGTGCGCCAGGCGACGATGCGGGCGACTGGCTTTCCGCCGCGGGCGAGGATCACCGTTTCCCCCGCTTCGGCGAGGCGAATGAGTTCCGATAGACGGCTCTTCGCCTCATGGGTGTTCACCAGGGTCGTGGACATGGTCCTAGCTTAGCTAAGTCTAAGAACCTTCGCGTGCGGTCTGATTTCTGCTGTGCCCGTCCTGAGCACGTCTCCGAGCAACGTCAGAGCCAAAGGACTTCACCCGATCTCGACGCCCAGCGCAACAGCCAGGCGCTGCCGGTCGAAGCCACCTACAGGTGGTCGAAGAGTTCGCCCGCGGCGTTGTCCTGAGCGCTCTCGAACGAGCGGGTGATCATGGCATCGAGCAGGGTCCGGCCTCGTTCGTTGCCCGGGTCGGCATCGCTGATGGCGATCTGGGCCCAGGCCTGCTGCAGGGTGCAGAAGCGGTAGTCCTCCACACAGCGTTCGAGCGAATAGCCGGTGACCCCTTGGGCCACGAGCGCGGCGTGATAGCGCCGCAGAAGCCCGTCCTGCCACTCCCGACGATGCTCGGGGGTGACCGACATGCCGAGGAAGTTGGCGATGTCCCACACGCCGACGTGGCGGGTCATGATCTGGAAGTCGAGCATCGTGACGGCGCCTTCGCCGGCCGAGCCTCCGAAGAGGAAGTTGTCGGCCCGGAAGTCGGTGTGGGTGAGGGTGACGTTGCCCCGCTCGACCCACCAATCGAGCATGTCGGGATAGCGCGGTGTGAGCTCGTTCATCCACGCCATCGCGTCGGCCGGGAGCTTCGACGCCCACCGTTCCTCGAAGGGCCCCATCTTTTCCATGACGAGGTCCTTCGCGCCCTTGTAGGCCGGGTTGTTCCACGGCGGCAGCCACTCCATGGCGTAGAGCTCCGGCTTCTCCCAGAACGTGGCGTGCAGCGTGGCTCCGATGTCGACGATCCGGTCGCAGTCGTCGAGCGTCGCCCCGACGATCTGGTCGATCATCCGCGCCCCCGTCACCTCTTCCATCAAGATGATGAACGGGGCCCCGGACGGGTCGGCCTCGGCGTGGAAGCTCCTCGGCACTCGCAACGAAAGCGATGGCGCGAGGTCGTTGTAGAAGTTCACCTCGCGCACGTAGAACCCCATCATCTGGCTCACGAACACGTTTGCCGGGAACAACGACTGGCACTTCGCCACCATGGTGGCCGGGCCACGTTGCCCTGGCGCGTAGGTCAGGTGGACCCGGGCCACCTCGCCGAGGATGCCGACGCCTTCGCCTAGGTTCTCCACCCGGACGGCCGTGACCGTCCCCACGTCATCGTGTCCGGCGAGCACCTCGTTGAGCCATCCGGCGGTGATATCGGTGGACTGGACGGGGATGGACATGGTGCTCCTTGGCAGGTCGTTTGCGTGACGCAGGACGTCGCGTCTTCTCTAGCAGCCAAGGAATCTACCGATTGATCAATTACGGTGCCGTTCTCCTACGATCTCAGCCGTTCACCGAACCCACAGGAGAATCCACGCCATGAGCGAAGCGAACGAACCGACACCCCGTGAGGCCATCGCCGAACTGGTCCATCGATATGCCGACGCCGTGGTGCACCGCAACGGCGCGCAGTGGGGGAACTGCTGGGCATTGGACTCGCGTTGGATACTCTCCGCCGACCGCGACGTCGTCGGCCGAGACGCCATCGTTGGGTTGTGGACAAGAGCGATGACGGGGATGGCGGCCGTAGTGCAGAACGTCTACAACGGCGAAGTCAAGGTGCACGGTCTCACGGCGACTGGCCGCTGGTACATCGGTGAACACTTCCTCCGATCGAACGGCGGGCCGGGGATTCTTCTCGCCCACTACGACGACACGTATTCATGCATCGACGGCGACTGGCTCTTCACCAGTCGTCAACTCTTCCCGCACTATCAGGGTCCGCCGGATCTGTCGGCCCCCTTCCTCAACGCTGTCGCTCCCTCTGCGTAGCCCCCAAGCAAGGACCACCACGCAATGCCGCTGTTTGCCCGACGCCTGGCCGACGAACGACCCGTGGAGATCGCGCTCCGCGATCCCCTCGTGGCGATGGGCTGGGCCGACGTGGATGACGCGCTGGACCGTGTTGCCAACGGGCTCGCCCTGATCGACCTGGGTCCCGCCAAGCGGGTGTCGGTATTCGCCGAGAATGCCGCGCAGACAGCACTCGCCCATCTCGGCGCGCTGCTCGGTGGCGCATCGACGGTCCCCGTCAACTTCCACCTCACCGCCGACGAGGCTGCGTACATCCTCAAGGACTCCCAGACGAAGGTGCTCTTCGTCGGTCCGGAAACGGTTGAACGGGGCGTTGCCGCGGCGGCACAGGCCGGGGTGGCGACGGTCATCGGATGGCGGTGCAAAGGTGTTGCCGGGGTCATCGACTGGGACGAGTGGCTTGCTGCCTCCGCGACCGGCGCGCCCTCGCTCGACATCGCACCGCGCCCCAACCTGCTCTACACATCAGGCACCACGGGACTCCCCAAGGGAACGGAATTGCCGCCGACGATGTTCGCCGGCGGCGCCACGATGGCGGAGCACCTCGACGGACTGCGCGCCAATCGCTTTGCCCAGTTCGGCACGCATCTGGTGGTCGGGCCGATGTATCACACCGGTCCGCTGAGCGGCATGCGACTGCTCGTCGCCGGCATCCCGTCGGTGATCCTCGCGAAGTTCGATGCCGAGGAGACCCTGCGCGTCATCGACACCTACAAGACCGAGAGCGCGGTGATGGTGCCCACCCACTTCGTCCGCCTGCTCGCGCTGCCCGATGAGGTGAAGGCCCGATACGACGTCTCCTCGATGAAGAGCGTGGCCCACACCGGGGCGAAATGCCCGATCGACGTCAAGCGGGCGATGATCGAGTGGTGGGGGCCCGTCTTCACCGACGCCTACGGGGCCACCGAAGTCGGAACGACCTGTTCGATCTCCAGCACCGAGTGGCTCGAACACCCGGGCTCCGTCGGAAGGTGCATTCCGCCGTTCAGTGCCCGCGTGTACGACGACGATGGCAAGCTCCTCCCTCCGAACACCGAAGGGCGCCTGTTCTTCGCCGACGCGACCGGACGCGGCGTGGTGTACCCGAACGATCCGGCCAAGAGCGCTGCCGCCCACATCGAACCGGGCGTGTTCACCCTTGGCGAGATCGGCTACGTCGATGATGACGGCTACGTCTACATCACCGATCGGTTCAGCGACATGGTCGTCTCCGGTGGAGTGAACATCTATCCCGCCGAAGCCGAGCATGTGCTGGCGGAGCACCCGGACGTGCTCGACGTCGCCTGCATCGGCGTGCCTCACCACGAAATGGGTGAGGAGCTCAAAGCACTGGTGATCGTGCGTGATCCGGCGAATCCGCCTCTTGCGTCAGAACTCATTTCGTTCTGTCGCGAGCGGCTCTCCACGTTCAAGTGCCCTCGCAGTGTCGAGTTCGTCGACGACATCGGCCGCACCACCATGGGCAAGGTCAACAAGCGAGCGCTGCGAGCGCCCTATTGGACCGCGGAGGCGAGCTCGTGAACCAGGCCCGGCCGATGTCGCGTCCGCCCTACTGGACCGCGACCTCGAGCTAGTAAGCGAGCAGATCAACCAAGGAGACAACGATGAGCGCATGCCCGTTTCGTAACGTCCTCGACGGCGCCCTCGGCCTCGACGACGCGCTCGCCGGCAGCCGTACGCAGTTTCCGCTCATGCCTCTCGGGCAGGCGTGCGACATGGGCACCGACGCGAACGGCGTCGCGCTCATTGATCCTCGGATCTTCGACTCGGTGGAGTTCCAGCGCAACCCCTACCCGTATTACCGGATACTGCGTGATCACTATCCGGTCTTCCACGATCCCCTGCACAACACCTACTGGGTGACCCGCTACGACGACATCACCTCGTGCTACATGGACGAGGAAGGGTTCAACACGATTCCCAAGGGCATGTCTTCGGGCGTACTCGGCAACACGCAGTTGGAGCTCTCGGGGATCGAGCACCGTCGTCGCCGGAACCTCTACGGCCGACACCTGATCGGCAAGGCGCTCGATCGTCGGCTCGGGGTGATCGAGCGGCTTGCCGCCGAGATGATCGACACCTGGACCTCCGGCACGGCGCCCGACGGTGCAGTCGTGCCGACCGACCCCGACAACCCGACGCGCGAGTTCTCGGTCGAACTCGGCGCGGCGTTCGCCAACGAGTTCCCGATCCGCGTCGTCTGCCAGGTGCTCGGCTTCCCTGACGAGGCGCGTTCGCAGTTCTTCTACTGGTATTCGTCGATGATGAACGGGCTCGGTGGTTCAGAGTCGGCTCATCGCGGCATCGAGGCCCGCCAGGACCTCGAGGACTTCGTCGAGAGCCTTGTCGCCGAACGTCGGGCGCGTCCGACGATGCTGCTCGACGACAACGCCAACCCGATCGGCCCCGACATCATCTCCGAACTCTGCGCAAGCCGGGTCGACGGCGATCTGCTCTCGACCGAGGAGATCACGTCCAACATCGCGCTCATCGTCGGTGGCGGTGGTGAGACGACCCGTGGCGCGATCATGAACCTGTGGTACCTCCTGCTCACCAATCCGGATCAATACGATCGTCTGCGCGCTGACGGATCTCAATGGGACGCGGCCTTCCACGAGATGCTCCGGCACTCGTCTTCGATCGGAGGCCAGCCCCGGCACAACAGCTTCGATCTCGAGATGCACGGGGTGCACGTTCCGGCGGGCTCGCTGATGCAGATGGTCGACTTCTCCGCGAATCACGACGAGCGGGTGTTCGCCAACCCGGAGCGATTCGACATCTCGCGGCGTGACCTTTACACCGGAAAGATCCTGCGAAGCGGGTACCGCAAGGACGGCCGAGCCAGCCACATGGCCTTCGGGGTCGGCCCTCACCTGTGTCCGGGTGCGTGGATCTCCCAGCAGGAGACCGTGGTCGGCTCGAAGGTTCTCTCGGACATGCTCGCGTCTCAGGGCTACGAGGTGAGCGTCGACGTGGAGCGAATGCCCAAGGACATCGACGGCACCTCACTTGCCCCGATCGGGCTCGGGGCAATCCGCTCGCTGTGGCTGCACCTTCGTCGGAGCGCGTGAGGTGACCGTGACGGACGGCTACTCCGTCGACGAGCCTGCGGTCAGCGCGCCGCGAGGAGCGAAGACGGGATTCCGCTCGTACGAGGTGTACCAGCGGATGCGGGTTCGAGAAACGACTCCGCTGATCAAGCCGCGTCAGCTGTCGTCGTCTGCATATCTCGACGATCCGTTCACCCTCGTTGGGATCCTTCGGGAGAACTACCCCTGCTACCGCGACTGGCCCGGCAACGCGTTCTGGGTCACCCGCTACGACGACGTGACCTCGGTATTCGTCGACGAGGCCAACTACGAGACGCGTTCGCGCCGCTGGCGCAGCGGGCTCGCCGACTGGGCGAATGACTTCGGTGGCGATCCCGCTGTCCGCTCGTTCATCACCACCTACGCCGACGAGCACGGTGAGCAGGTTGCCCGCGAACTCCTCGGGGAACTGGCGGCAGGGACGAGCCGCGATCTCGCGATCGAGGTCTGCGCGAGATTCCCGATCCGGCTACTCGCTCGCACTCTGGGCGTCGCCGACGAACACGAGGAGGGCTTCGCCGCGGCGTTTCTCACGATGCATCGCGGCGTCGGTTGGGAGCCCCAGGCACGACAGGCCGCGCGCGTGGCTATCGACCAACTCCGTGAACTTCTACGCGCACCTATGGATCAGGACGAGGGGCTTGCTGCGGTGATCGCCGGTCTCGGCGGCACCGTCGATGATGTCGTGGCCACGCTTCTCGAAGCCGACCACGAGACTCTCCACGGCGGACTTGCCAACATGTGGAGCCTCCTGCTCACGAACCCCGACCAGTTCGACGGGGTCCGCCGCGAACCTCGTCTCTTGAAACAGGCGTGGGCGGAGACGCTCCGTCACAGCCCCCCGATCCTGTCAGCCGATCGCTTCGCTCGGCACGAGGTCGAGCGTTTCGGGCGCCTGCTTCCCGACGGCGCTCTCCTCCGCTGCTCAGCTGCCGCCGCGAACCGAGACCCGCGAATCTTCGATCATCCCGACACGTTCGATCTCCTCCGCAAGGACGTCTGCCAGCGCGAACCCCGCGGGACCTATCGTGCCGACGGCCTGGCGAGCGGCGTCTCCTTCGGTACCGGAGCGCCGTCGAAGCATCCTGCGGTGCCGGAGGATCGCCCGCGGTCCGCGTATGCGCTCACCCGTGACCTCGCCATCACGGTTTCCCGGGTGCTCCTCGACGAGCGTCCGGGCATCCGACTTGTCGATGACGTCGCGCCAGTGCGGCGGGCGTTACGCGTCGGCGAGGTCCACACATGCTGGGCGCTACCGGTCCGTTGGTGACGGGGGAGTAACTTCGGAGCTACTTGCCTTCGAGGTGGCCCCGCGTCCTTTCGGCGCGGTGGCCGGGCGCAGGTATCGGCGATCGACGGGGACGGCGGCATGGGACGAACGCGTAGGGCAGCTCTTGGGGCTCTGGGATCGCATGCCATGGCCGAGAACGCCTTCTGGGTAGCCCTCATGGTCTGGGCGTTCCGCGACGGCGGTGCTTCCCGTTCCGGGATCGTCGCCGTGGTCTGCCTCCTGACATCGGCCGTGTGTGCTCCGATCGTCTCGGCGACAGTCGACCGTCTCGATCAGGTCAGCGCCTTCCGACTCGGCGCCGCGAGCCAGACGGTGCTCGTCGGCCTCGTTTCGGTGCTTCTCAGCACCGGGGCACCCTCGGCTCTCGTGATCAGTGTTGCGGCCGTTGCGTGCGGCGCGATGACGGCCACCCGGCCGGCCTACTACGGACTGCTCCCGAATCTCCTCGACGGCCCACAGAAGCTGATCGCTGCCGCGCGGAAGTCTCGTGTCGCCGAGATGGCCGGAAACACGTCGGGCCCCTTCCTTTCCGCCGTGGCACTCGCCATCGGGGGGCCGAAGGTCGCAATTGGGTTCGCGGCTTCGATACTCGCCGGGAGTTTTCTATGCACGCTTGCCATCACGAAACCTGAGCATCGACGCGAAACGTTGAGCAGCGCGGCGATCCTCGGCAATGGAAACTCGCTCGCACGCCAGTTGCGCGCGGAACCGGGCGCAATCGGCGTTCTCCTCATCGGAGCCTCGCACTTCGCCGTGATCGGAGCCCTGGACGTCCTCTACGTCGTCCTCGCCACGAGCGACCGAGGGGCCGTGTCCCTCGCCGGGGTGCTCTCCGGTTGCTTCAGTCTCGGTGCCCTCGCTGGAGCCGCGTTCGCCGGACGTCGCGTCCCGGTCCTGGTCCTGCCCACGATGCGGGGAGGCGCCGGTGCCTTCCTCGTCCTTCTCGCGGCCACGGCGTTGATCGTGCGTCCCTTGCTCGGATTGGCTCTTCTTCTCGCCGGATCGGCGCTGGCCACGCTCGATGCGGGGACTCGCACGATGCTGCCGCGGTCCATTCCATCGTCGTTGCTCGGCCGGGTCATGGGACTCCAGGAGACGGCGATGATGATCGGGTGCGCCTTCGGTGCGACCTTCGCTCCGATCGCGTTGGAGCTGTTCGGACTCACGGTCGCGTTGCTCGTCGTGGGCTCGCTGCCGATGCTTGTCGTCATCGCCCAGACCCGAACCCTGCGGCGCCTCGATCGCCGTGGGCTCGAGCGCAGCGAAGCGGTGGCTCTCGTGTCGAATTCGTCGATCTTCGACGCAGCACCGCCGAACGTTGCATCTGCGATCGCTTTCGCCATGGAGAGGGTGAGCTTCGATCGCGATATGACAATCATCCGCCAACATGATGGCGGCGACTGCCTCTATCTGATCGCCGAGGGATCGGCGGACGTATCGATCGACGGCCGGTTCGTGCGTACGGTCGGAACCGGGGACCACATCGGCGAGGTCGCCCTGTTGCGCAACACACCACGGACGGCGACCATCGTCGCCACGACTGACGTCGCCGCCTGGCGTCTCGATTCCGCACCGTTCCTTGTTGCGGTGACGTCGATTCCGACCGACATCGAAACTCTCGCCATCGGTGGCGGGCGCTACACCGACTTGGTATCGCCGGAAGGCGCGTGAGCTTGGGCGTCCGTCGCCTTCTCAGATAACCGGCGAGTTCCTACCGACCTTCGTTCCGTTGACCGACCTGGCGAACCAGTTGTCGGCCCACACCTCGGCTTTGAACGTCGATGTGGCGGCGGCCTTGGACTTCGCGGGCGCGTCCTAGGCATTGCGGGCAACCGTCGAGGTTCCTCGGAGACATCCTACGAAGTAGGGGAACTCGAGCGTCGCCGAGTAGTGATACGTGTTGACGACCTTGCCGTCGATCAGGACATCGGAGGTCCGGCCGTGGCATTCATCGAGGTCTGCGTTGGTCGGTAGCGCTCCCTTCGCGTCTCGTTCGACGACGATCGGGAACCC
>JANLRD010000042.1:0-14412 GCA_031368215.1 Acidimicrobiia bacterium
TTGAGCATGGCGAACGAGCACGAGCTGCATACGGAACCGACGTTACCGGAGGCGCCGTCGGGCGCCTCCGGTACCGAAAGATGTTCGCCGGCTATTTGGGTTTGGCGAAGGTGTAGGCGCGGGCCGCGTCCGACGTGAAGTTGAACTGCAGGGACCGGAGTCCGAACGGCGCCGCCGGGTCGACTTTGAACATCGTGCTGAAGCGCGACGGGTCACGCACCTCCGGCGGACCGTACGGGTAGTCACTGGCGAGACCGTCAAAGGTCAGTTTGTCGAGCGAGTTCATCGCCTTCACGATGCCATCCCGGTTGAGGGTGCCCATGGCGACGGCCTTCTCCAGCAACTGCGCTGTGGCCTGGGCCTGGAAGTACCCGAAGGTGAAGTAGAAGTCCGGCTTCTGATCGGGCTTGTACTGCTTCACGCGGGCGGCATAGTCAGCAGCAGAGCGAACCGTCGGGTCACCCCATTCCGGACCAACCGCCACGATCAGCACACGTGAGGTCAGGTAGTCCTTCAGCGGGGTGAGCAGCAGCGAGTCGACCCAAGACGGCGATTGGCCGATCCACTGGGGGGCGAATCCCAATTGCGCGGAGGTGCCGAGAATCTTGCCGAACTCGGTGGGTAGCGCGCCGGCGAAGACGATCTGGCATCCGGCCTTGCGGAGATCGTTGACCTGGCCGGTGAAGTCCTGATCGCCCTGCTTGTACTTGGCGACGGTCTTGACCTCGAAGTTCATCTTGTCGGCGGCGAAGTTCAGACCTTCGAGTCCCGCTTCGCCGTAAACGTCGTTCTGAATGACGGCACAGATGGTCTTGCTCTTCCCGCCCAGCGACTTCATGGCGTAGTCCATCGCATTGATGGCATCCACCTGATAGGGCTCGATGATCGGGAACAGGTTCTGCTCACGCACCCACAACGCGTCCTGCGACGCCGGTGAGGCAACGACGTTGTCGGCCTTGAGCAACGGGAGAAGGGCAAGCGTCGGAGCCGTGCCCATCACCTGCGAGAGCATGACGACGTTGTCCTTGATCTTGTTGTACTTCTGCACCGTGGTGTTCGACTCGTAGAGGTTGTCCTCCAGCACCACCTCGACCGGATACTTCCCGGCGATGCCGCCCTTCTCTTCGTTGTAGTACTTCCAGAACACTTCCTGTCCTGCCGCAAGAGGCTTGCCGAGCACGGCCGCCGGTCCGCTGAGCGCCGTGATCACGCCCACCTTGATCGTCTTGCCGTCGAAGCCGGAAGTCTTGGAGAGTCCCTTCGACGGAGCGGGAGCGGCGGTTGCTGTCGTGACCGCCACCGTCGACGGCGTGGAGGCAACTGCCTGCCACACCTTCTTGCCACTTTTGGTCTTGCACACGACAGCCTTGCCACTCTTGTCCTTGCCGGTGGCGTTGACCTTCGTGCACGCGGCGCCGACCTTCGGCGCGGTCGCCGCGAACAGTGTGGACGCGGGAAGGCCGACGGTGAGGAGGGCGGTGACGGCAATAGCGAGGGTCGATGTCCGGCGCCGCCCCGAGCCGGTCGTTCTGGGTTGAGTTGATCGGGACATGGTGAAGCTCCTTGTTGGTTCTGTACGTGTAGCGGTGAAGTGGTCGAGGTGGAAGAACGTGGAAGTCAGTAGCTGAGGGGCCAGGCCCGGAAGTACGCCTTGACGCGCAACCACAACGCGGCGAGGCCTCGGGGTTCGAGCACGAGGAAGCCGATGATGAGCGCACCGAAGATCGCCTGGTTGAGGGAGAAGACAGTGATGCCGCTGGCTCCGGGCGATGACGCCACGCCGGGGATGTGGTCGCTGAACTGCTCGATCAGACGCGGCATCGCGGTGATGAAAAGTGCTCCGAGGATCGGACCGAAGGTGGTTCCGACACCGCCCACGACGATCATCGCGATGTACTGCAGTGAGACGAACAGGCCGAAGTCTCCCGAGGCGACGAACTGCTGATACGAGCCGAAGAGAGCTCCGGCCAACGCCGCCAGGGAACTCGACACCACGAAGGCGAGAACCTTGTAGCGCGCCAGTCGGATGCCGATCACCTCAGCAGCGACGTCGCGATCGCGCACGGCCTGCAGCGCCCGACCGGAACGCGAACGCACGAGGTTCTTCGAGGTGAGGGCGACGAGCGCGACAAGCGCCCAGATCACGTAGAAGAACCCCTGGTCTCGGCCGAATCGATGCCCGAAGATGACCAGACGGGAGAAGTCGAGTGGACCGACCCGGGGCGGGGCCGCGACGGACGTGCCGTTGAGGCCTCCGGTCACCGACGTCCAACTTTCGAAGACGTGCTGCCCGATGAACACCAGGCCGACGGTGATGATGGCGAGGTAGTTCCCCCGAAGGCGCAGTGCGAACGGACCGACGACCGCGCCGACAAGTGCGCCCACGGCCGCCGCAGCGAGGAGGAAGACGACGAACGGCCAGTGCCGTTGGCCACCAAGGTAGGCCGCGGTGTAGGAGCCGGTGCCGAGGAAGAACGCATGGCCAAGTGAGACCTGGCCGGTGAATCCCGTCAGCAGGTTGAGGCCAATGGCACCGATCGCCGCAATGCCGGCGTAGTCGAGCACGGTGCTCTGGAAGTTCGACAGCTTCAGGGGCGCCAGCACCGCGAGCACGAGGGCGAGCCCGAGGACGACCCGGGTCTGACGGGACGCGAAGATGTGGAGATCGTCGCCGTAGTCGCGGACCATCGTTGGATTGGCGGAGTCCTTGCGAAACGGCGTCATAGCCGATGCACCTCTTTCGTGCCGAGAAGGCCATAGGGCCGGACGAGCAGGATGGCGATCATCACGACGTAAGGCATGACGACGTGGAAGTTGGTCCCGAGGAAGGCCGCGTACTCGGGTTGATACCCGGCGGTCAGGGTTTGGGTGACCCCGATAACGACGCCCCCGATCACCGCGCCGAGGGGTGAATCGAGCCCGCCCAGGATCATCGCGGGGAAGGCCGCCAGCGCGATCAGCCCGAGGCTCGGTGTCACCGCGGCCGGCCCCGAACCGAGGGAGATACCGGCCAGCGCGGCAACTGCGCCGGCGATTGCCCACGACCAGCCGAAAACCCGCCGCACGCTGATGCCGCGGGCGAGCGCGGCTTCCTGATCGAACGCCGCGGCCCGCATGGCGAGTCCGATGCCCGAGAACCTGAAGAACACGAAGAACGCGAGCAGCACAACGCCGGCAAGCGCGATCCCCCAGAGGTCCTTGACCGAGAGCACGACGCCGCCAACCTTCACCGTGTCGATACCCCACGGGTCACCGAGGTCTCGGGCGTCGTAGCCCCAGACCGATGCCATCACCTCGGTGAGCAGGAACAGCAATCCGATCGTGATCATGATCACGCCGAACACCGGGCGCCCGACCATGCGCCGCAGAAGCAGTCGCTGGATGAGCGCACCGACGAGTCCCCCGGCTACAACGGCCATGACGACGGCCAAGGCGAACGGAAGCCCCCAGGTCTTGTGGAAGTTGTACGCAAAGTACGCGCCGAGCGTCACCATGGACCCCTGCGCGAAGTTGATCACCCCAGTGGCCTTGTAGATGATGACGAAGCCGAGTGCGACGAGGGCGTAGCGCGATCCGAGCGCAAGCCCGGCGAAGCAGAGCTGCAGGAAGTCGTTCATGAAGGTCGCGTCCTGTAGTCGGTCGTCATCGGTACATCTCCTCGATGAGGTCATGGAACTCCGCGACGACAGCAGCGCGCTTTACCTTCTGCGTTGCCGTCAATTGGCCGTTCTCATGCCCGAGCTCGCTCGGAAGTAGTGCGAAGCGCTTGATCGTCTCGGCCTGGGCCAGATCCCGGTTCACGCGCTGCACCCACTCATCGATCAGTTGGCGCACCTCCGGCTTCGACGCAAGGTCTTCGTAGGTCGTGTAGGGGAGGAAGCGGCGGCTCGCCCAGTCGCCCACCGTGTCGAGCTCGATGCCGATCAAGGCCGTCAGGTACTTCCGGCGGTCGCCGACGAGGACTGCTTCGCGCACATACGGCGACACCTTCAGGGCATTCTCGATCTCGGACGGCGAGATCTTCTTGCCTCCTGCGGTGATGATCAGATCCTTCTTCCGGTCGGTGATCGAGAGATAGCCGTCGTCATCGAGCGAACCGATGTCACCGGTGTGCAGCCACCCGTCGGCGTCGAGGGTGGCGGCGGTCGCTTCGGGATTGTTCAGGTAACCCACGAAGTTCGCGGCAGACCGAGTCAGGATCTCCCCATCGTCGGCGAACGCGAGTTCCACGCCCGGCAGGGCCACGCCGACCTTGCCGATCCGGACGTCGTCCGCCGGCGTGAACGTTGCGAGCGCGGTGTTCTCGGTCTGTCCGTAGCCTTCTCGCACCGGCACACCGAGCGACCAGAAGTACTCGAGCACCTTCGGCGCGATCGGCGCGGAGCCCGACATGGCAATGCGTACCCGGCGCAGACCGAGCTTGTCGCGAACGCTCCGATACAGGAATAGGTAGCCGAGCCCTCCCATGATCTTGTCGATCACGCCCGCCCGACCTCGCATACGACGCTTCGCGATGCGTTCACCGCGTCGCAACCAGTACCAGTACATACGGTTCTTCAACCACGTGGCGTCGGCGACTCGCGTCTCCATCGACGCCAGCATCTTCTCCCAGACCCGGGGAACACCGAGGAACAGCGTCGGCTGAACCTCACGGAGATCAGCTGCCAACGACTCGCCGCCCTTGCCGAAGTTGACGACGTACCCCACGTTGAGGGCATTGATCACGGAGTTCAACCGTTCGGCGATGTGGCACAGGGGAAGGTAGGAGAGGACCTCGTCCATCGGACTCGCGGTGAACGCCTGATTGAACGACTCGGTGGCGGCGAGGAGATTGGCGTGCGAGAGAACCGCGCCCTTCGGAGGGCCGGTCGTTCCCGAGGTGTAGACGATCATGGCCATCGCCGTTGGGTCGATCGCGGCAACCGAAGCGGCCCACTGTTCGACCGGCTGAGCAGCTCCGAGTTCCTCCAGAGCGGCGAAGGTCATGAGCATCGGGTCGTCGAGGAGGGATCGCACTCCACGCGTGTCGATCACGACAATGCGCCGAAGCATCGGCAGGCGTTCTCTGACCTCGAGGACCTTGTCGAGCTGCTCCTCGTCCTCGGCGATGAGCACGACCGACCCGGAGTGCCCGAGGAGGTACTCGACCTCAGCAGCCGGACTGGTCGTGTAGATCCCGACCGTCGCCGCGCCGATCCCTTGGACACCGACGTCGGCAATCACCCATTCAGGTCGGTTCTCACTGTGAATGGCAACGCGCTCTCCGGCGCGGACACCCAACGCCGCGAGGCCCAACCCGACCCGGGCGGCCCGCGTGGCGTAGTCCGACCAGGTTGTCTGCTCCCAACGGGAGAGGTGGTTGTGCCGGATCGCTACCCGCAAAGGCATCGTCGCCGCCTTGTCGAGAAGCAGCGCCGGCAGCGAGCGCTCCGATCGATGGGCGCGCAGAGAAGGTCCCTTCGCCGCCACGACCGTTCGGGCCATCTCGGTCGCGTCGGCGCCGCTCACTGATCGCTCCCGACGTAGGCGTCGATGACCCGCTGGTCGCTGCGCACAACGTCGGGCAGACCCATGGCGATGACCTTCCCGAAAGCCAGAACCATCAGGCGATCGACGAGATCCATGACCAGATCGAGGTGATGCTCCACGAGGATCATGGCAACACCGAGTTCGTTGCGGATCTCGAGGATGTGCGCGGCCATGTCCTCCGTCTCCTCGTTGTTCATGCCGGCGACCGGCTCATCGAGGAGGAGGACCTTCGGGTCCATCGCCAGCGCACGACCGAGTTCGATGCGCTTCTGAATGCCGTACGGCAGCAGTCCCACGGGCATCCGTCGATACGGGCCGAGATCAAGGAGATCGATGATTTCCGCGCACCGGCGGCGGTTCATGATCTCCTCGCGTCGAGCCGGCCCCCACCACAGCGCACCGGCGATCGCGCCGGAGCGCATGAGGTGGTGGCGACCCAGCATCACGTTGTCGAACGCCGAGAGGTTGGCGAACAGCGCGAGGTTCTGGAACGTGCGAGCAATGCCGGCTTCGGCCGTCTCGTGGGGCCGCATCGCCAGCACCGACCGCCCATTGAGGGTGATGTCGCCTTCCTGGGGCTTGTAGACACCGTTCAGACAGTTGAGGATCGACGTTTTGCCTGCTCCGTTCGGGCCGATCAAACCGAAGAGCTCCCCGGGGCGGACATCGAAGCTGACGTCTCTGAGGGCGTCAACACCGCCGAAGCGGAGTGACACACCCGACACCGCGAGCAGGGTCTTCTGCGCCGGGCCAGCGCTCGTCGGCGAGGCTGGCAACAGCGTGGTCTCGTTCCCCATCATGAGCTCCATCGCTTCTTGCGTCGGTAGCTCTTGACCTCTCGGAAGGACTTGCGTCCCACCTCGGCGCGGCCGAGGTAGAACTCGCGAATGTCGGCATCGTCGAGCAGTTCGGCGGCCGAGCCCTCCTTCACGACCTTGCCGGTCTCGAGGACGTATCCATGGTGGGCGATCGACAACGCCATGCTGGCGTTCTGCTCGACCAAGAGAACAGCAGTGCCGGCCCGGTTGATCTCGACGATGATGTCGCGTAGCTGCTGCACGAAAAGCGGTGCCAGACCCAGCGTCGGCTCGTCGAGAAGGAGCAGCCGCGGACTCGTCATGAGCGCCTGGCCGATGGCCAGCATCTGCTGCTCGCCACCGGAGAGGTAGCCGGCAACCGACCCGCGGCGTTGGGCCAGAACAGGGAAGAGCTCCATCACCTGGTGATAGGAGTCCCGGAGACCGACACGATCTCGCCGAACGAGGCTTCCGGCCCGGAGGTTTTCGTCGACCGTGAGTTCGGCGAAGATCCTCCGCCCCTCCATGACCTGCGCGACCCCGCCACGGACGATGGCGGCAGCGTTGCGATGCTGGATCTCCTCACCGTCGAGTTCGATCGCTCCTTTGGTGATGCGGCCACGATGGACCGGGAGCAGTCCGGTGATCGCACGGATCAGCGTGGTCTTTCCGGCCCCGTTGGCGCCGAGCAGCGCCACGATCTGGCCGCCCGAGACCTCGAGGCTGACGCCGCGCAACACCAAGATGACATCGCTGTAGACGACCTCGAGATTGTGCACCGAGAGCACGGCCGACCGCGCGCCCGATTCGTGCACCCCAACCTCCTCGACGAGTTCCACCTCACACCCTCCTGCTGGACACCAGCAAGCGTGTCGATCGGCGAGAGGTGCTCCTAGAGCCGATCGTCGGAGTGGGTGTCGCTCACGGCCCTACCCATGCGGGACCTTCGGCTCTGGGTCCGACGCCTCCTTCGTCGTAGTTTCGATTCGTCAGGGGACAGACGAAAGGTGGTCGCTGAAGATGGACCGGATGAGCTTCCTCGATGCCGCGTTCCTCGATGTCGAAGACGGTGTTACCCACATGCACATCGGGTCCCTGGCCCGCTTCGAGGGACCCGCGCCCCGTTTTCCGGCGCTTGTAGAGCTGATGGAGCGCAAGCTTGCGCGCCTCACCCGCTACCGGCAGCGGGTGCGGTTCGTGCCCGGCGGTGTCGGTCGCCCGGTCTGGGTCGACGATCCCCATTTCAATCTGCGCTACCACGTGCGCCACACCTCGCTCCCGCCACCCGGGCTCGGCGACGACGTGCGCAACCTCATGGGACGGCTGATGTCCCAGCCCCTCGACCGCGAACGACCCCTCTGGGAGGCGTGGGTCGTCGAGGGCTTCGACGACGGTTCGTGGGCGATCATCAGCAAGGTTCACCACTGCATGGTCGACGGCATCTCCGGAACCGACCTCATGGCGGTCATGCTCGATGACGAACCCGATGCCGAGCTCCCGCCTCGCCACGCGTGGGAACCCGAACCGGAGCCGAGCGCCGCAAAGGTGTTGCGCGAAGCCTTCGTCGAGCTCGCCGGGACGCCGGCTCAGCAGGTGCAGGCCGCCACCTCTCTCCTGCGCGACCCCCGCAAGCTGGTCGACGTGGCGAAGAACACCGTGGCCGGGCTCTCCTCCCTCGGCCGCCACATGACGTCGACGAAACCGCTCTCCATCGAAGGAGACATCGGACCCCACCGCTCGTGGGACCAGACGTCGGTGCCGCTCGACGACATCAAGAGAATCCGAGAATCACTCGGCGGCACCATCAACGATGTGCTGCTCGCACTTGCGACGGCAGGCTTTCGCGAGTTACTCCTCGCCCGCGGCGATGAGATCGAACAGACGCAGCTGCATACGCTGGTACCGGTCTCGTTGCGTGCCTCGGACGACCACTCCCCGAACAACCAGGTCACTGCGATCATCGCCGATCTTCCGGTTCACCTCGCCGACAGCACGGCCCGCTTCGATGCCATCAGGGAGCAGATGTCCGAGGTCAAGTCGTCGCACCAGGCCGAGGCCGGAGCACTACTGCTCTCGACCCTCAGCGGGCTCACTCCGCCGATCGTCGTGTCGGCCGCGCTACGCGGCGGGACGGCACTCCTCCGCCAGCTCCCGCAATACCGCGTCAACACCGTGACGACCAATGTGCCGGGGCCGCGACAGCCCCTCTACGCGCTCGGCCGGGAGTTGCTCGAGTACATCCCGTTCGTACCGCTGTCCCAGGGCGTGCGGGTCGGCGTTGCGATGCTCTCCTACAACGGTCAGGTCGCCTTCGGGGTGACCGGTGACTGGGAGAGCGTTCCGGATCTCGGCCCGATGATCACCGGTATCGACGCAGAGGCGCGCGCACTGCTGCGCCTCAGCTCCAAACGATCACGAAGCCGGAGCTCGGCGACGTGATCGGCAGAGGACGGCGGGTCACGGAGAGGCCCGCGCCGATCGTCAGCCGGGGCTGTTGGATTTGAAAACCGACACGAGGTCCGGGTCGTCCGTCGCGAGAAGCACTTCGACCCAGCGATGGAACCGCTGACCGCCACCTTCGTTGCGCCCGAACAGGACATGGTCCTTCGCTCCGGTCTTCAGCGCAGCCTGGAGTCGCAGCCCCGTTGCGTAGTCCTCGTCCTGCACCACGTGGTGGAGGAAGGCAATCGACTCGCGGATCGCTTCAGCCTGCCCGGGCGCGTCGGGCTGCGTGTGCAGAAACGTCTGCACCGTGTAGGAGCTTGCGGGATCGTCGCCGGGGAAGAGCTGGGACACCATCAGCATGCGGCCACCAGCGTCGAACCCGGCAATGGAGATATGCGGGAAGATCGTCCACACACCGAGGTTGAGGCGCTCGGTGGGCCACTGATCGATCGGCAGTTCAGCGAGCTCCGGGCGGTCGGCCTGCGCCATTTGCGCATTTCGAACGGGCGAGCTCACTCGCTGATGCGGACCCCACGCGTCGTAGACCGCCTTGTTGGAGATCGTGGAACCGAACGAGTCCTTATGGAGAATGGGCAGATGGTAGAAGTCGAGGTACCCGTCGTACGCGACCTTCCAATTGGGGCCGGCAATGGTCTGGCGACCCACGACGCGACACCTGTCGAGGGCCAGCGTCTCGAGGAGCTCGTCGTAGCCGCATAGGAAGGTGTCGATGTCGATCGGTGCGGTGTTCTTCGGATCGACGCACACGAAGATGAGACCGGCCCGCTCACTCGCGGCAAGAGGAGCGAGCCCGTGGCACGAGGTGTCGAGTTCGCCGAACATCTCGCGGTCGAGAATGCCGACGAGTTCACCCTTTTGGTCGTAGCTCCATGCGTGATACGGACAGGTGAAGCGACGGGCCGAACCCGTACCTTCGGGCATGATCACCGCGCCGCGGTGGCTACACGAGTTGACGAAGGCGCGCACCGCTCCGTCCGCACCGCGCGAAATCAGAACGGGAACACCGGCCACATCCATCGCCTTGTAGTCGCCCGGATTGGGCATCTCGGCGGTGAACGCGAGAGTCAGTGGAACGCGCCGGAACACGCGTGCCATCTCGGCGGCCCACCGGTCTTCGTCGAAGTAGTTCTTCGCGGGGACGCTGACGATCTCATCGACGAGTTGGTTCTCTCCCTTCTGGGAGAGCTCGCGGTTCCGCTCCGCCATCGCGACCAGTTGTGCCCGAGTCATCCCGCCCTCCCTGTTGAGATCGCTGCGGTGCGTTCGATCAGTCTGGTGCACATCAGCTGGTACCTCCTGCTGTTTGTTCCGCGATCCACGCGGCGGTCGCTTTGCCCATCTTTGTACCGTCGTAGCCGATGCGCTGGGTTGGTTCGATTTCGAGGATCACCCGACGCGGAGAGTCGAGGAACTTGGCGAAGTAGTTCTTCGCAGTCTCGTCGTCCGGGCGAATCGCCGCGGCCAGCTCGTTGTAGTACCACTCCTTGAGCGGTGTGCTCTCGTCGTTCGGACCGTGCACCGTGCAGTTGCCTTTGTAGGTGACGGTCTTGTTTCGCCGGACGGACGAACCCGTGGAGGTGACAGCGATGGAAACCCGCGGGTCGCGACGCACCGCTGCGATGCGAGCCCGCTGGTTCGAAGCGGTCAGCCAGAACTTCCCGTCGCGGAAGACGTAGGACATGATGACGCCGACGGGCCAACCCTCCTTGTTCGACCAGATGAAGGTGCACTCGTTCTGAGCGAGAAGGAGTTCTTGCTCATCGGCGTCGTCGAGGCCGTAGACGGTGACGTCTTCGTAGTTCTCGGGATGTGCGGCCATGGTGGTTCCTCGGCGATCGGGTCGGAGATGAATTCAGGCGAGATGTTCGTTGGGCAGGAATTGACCGGTATTGGCGGTGATGCCACCGTCGACCGGGATCGCTGCTCCGGTCACGAAGCTGGCTTCGTCAGAGGCCAGAAAGCTGATGACGGAGGCGATCTCGTCGGCGCGACCCCACCGTTGCAGGGCGATACGTCGGCGCAGACCTTCGTAGATCTCGGGAGCCGACTTGATCCGCGTGGTCATGCCCGTCTCCGTCGGTCCCGGACAGACCGCGTTGATGCGAATGCCGCGCGGTCCGAGGTCGAGCGCAGCGCCGCGGACCAGGTTGATGACCGCCGCCTTCGAGGTGTTGTACGGCCACATGTTGGGATCACCGGCGAGACCGGAAGTGGATGCGGTGACGACGATCGATCCACCGGTCGCGAAGTGAGGAACCCCGGCGCGGATTCCGAGCACCACGGCCTTGACGTTCACCGCGAGGACGCGATCGAGTTCGTCCATCGGCATGGAGAGGAGGTCGCCGGACATCGGGATGCCCGCGTTGAGCACGAGCGCATCGAGCCGACCGAACTGCTCGACCGCCAAGCTCGCCGCGTGCTCGTTCGCAGACACGTCCGTGACGTCGCCGGCGAGCACCGAGATCCGCGCCGAATCCGGGTGACCGGACACCCAGTCGAACGACGCAGCGGAGCGGTCCACGCCGACGGCGCTGCCGCCTTCGGCCACAACTCGCTCGACAGTCGCACGCCCGATTCCGGAACCCGCGCCCGTGACGAGCACGACGCGCCCTTCGTGTCGACGCGGGGCACGTTCCATGACGCGAACCTACCCAAGAACTAACCAGCTGATCAATTCTGGGCCGGTCAGCGTCGGCGACGGACCGGATCCGTGCCGTCCCAGCCGGTCGCCGCCTCACGGACCATGGCGTAGAAGCCCCGCAACGCCGGCGTTCCTTCGTAGAGCTCGACCATGTGGCCGAGTGTGCCGACAGCATCGTGGAACGCAAAGGCAACACCCGAAGGTGTCCGGGCCCACAACGCTTCCGGCCATCCCAGTTCCGTCAGGGCCGACTGCGCTGTCGCCAGATCCTCGACAAAGTAGGCGAGGTGGTGGAGTCCCTTACCACCGGGGCCGACAACGTCGGCAACCGGTGACGGTCCGACGGTGTGGTCCTTCACCAGTTCGACCATCACCTCTCCCCACTGACCGTAGGCCGACGAATGGTCGAACGAACCGGGAGCACCCCGGTACCGAACGTCGTCGACGGCAATGTGCTCGCTCACGAAGAACGGTCCGGCCCCGAATCGATCCGCCCACTGCAGCGCGGCGGCGTCGAGGTCGGTCACCGCGTAGGCGATCTGCACCGGGGGTCCGAGCACTGAGTCCATGGCAATCACTCCGGAAGGGAATCGGCGTTCCCGCCGCAGACGATCACACCAACGGTCGACCCCGGCGGGGGCGACCAGGCTCCAATCATCAGCGCCGCGAGCGACGTGGCCCCGCCGGGCTCGGTGACAAGTCGGAGGTCGCGCCACAGCCAACGCTGCGCGTCGGCGATGGCCTCGTCGGCGACGAGCGTGCACCCGCCGACACGCGTCGCCAGCACGCTCCACGCCAGGTCGCCGAGTGAAGGCGCACCGAGGCTGGTCCGGGCGATCCCCTCGGCCTTCGTGGGCACCGGGCGACCCGCACGTTGCGCTTCGAGGAGTGACGGGCAGCCCTCCGGTTCTACGGGGATGAGAGTGCTGCGGCCGTCGAGCGCAAGCACGACACCGGCGGCGAAACCCCCGCCGCCGATGGCGGTCAACCAGTGAGTGACTTCGGGTGCATCGGCGAGCAGTTCGAGTCCGAGGGTCCCCTGGCCGGCGATCGTCGGTTCCTGGTCGTAAGGGTGAACCATCGGCCAGCCCCGTTCCTCGACCAACGCAAAGGCAACGGCGAACGCTTCCGCCGGCACGTCGCCGTGGAGGATCACCTCCGCCCCGGTTCGTCGCATCGCGTCAACCTTGGTGGCCGCGGCCGAGGTGGGCACCACGATCGTGGCGCGCCGCCCCAGACGAGAAGCCGCCCAGGCCACCGCCAGGCCATGGTTTCCGCCGGAACACGCGACAACCTCCGGAGCGCCGGAGAGAAGGAGCGAATTGACTGCGCCGCGCGCCTTGAAGGATCCGGCAACCTGCAGTGACTCCAACTTGAGCGCCACCGAGCGCTCGCCGTCAGGCGTCGGCACCCGCACCCGGATGACGGGCGTGCGTCGGACGTGACCGTGAATCCGAGCGGCTGCGTCACGAACCGCGGCAAGATCGAGCAGCGTCATGCCGAGGACAGTAGACGCCACGGTCTCCGGAGCCTTCCGAACTCAGGAGGCCTTCACCAGTAATTTGCCGATGTTGCCGCCGTTGAACATGAACTGCAGGGCCTCCGGATACCGCTCGATCCCTTCGAGGATCTCCTCCGCGAGCACGATCGACCCATCGGCCAGCCAGCCGGCCAGTTCCGCGCTCGCCTCGGCGATGCTCTCGGGGAAATGGAAGTATGCGAAGCCCTCCATGCACGACTGTCGTTCGGCCAGACGGAGATACAACGCGGGCCCGGTGACGTTGTCCATGTCGTCGTATTGGGAGACGGCACCACAGATCACCACACGCGCTCGCAACGCAAGGTTGTCGAGCGCTGCGTCGAGAATCGGTCCGCCGACGTTGTCGTAGAAGATGTCGATGCCGTCAGGCGCCAGCGTTCGAAGACGAGCGTTGACGTCTTCGTTCTTGTAGTCGATCGCCGCATCGAAACCGAGGGTTTCGGTGAGATAGGCGGCCTTTCTCGCACCGCCGGCAATGCCGATCACGCGAGCACCATCTCGTTTCGCGATCTGGCCGGCGACCCCGCCAACCGCACCGGCGGCCGCGGACACCACGAACACGTCTCCGGGCTTCGGCCTGGCGACGCGCCGCACACCGATCCACGCCGTGACACCGGTCGATGCGCCCAGGATGCCAAGGTGCGCGCTGAGCGGTCCGAGCGTTCCGTCGACCTTCTCGATCACCTTCGGAGACACCGTCGCGATCGTCTGTGCGCCGAGTCCGCCGCGCACGGCGTCTCCGACACGAAAGCCTTCCGCCTTCGTCTCGATCACGCGCCCGACCCCGCCGGCGCGGATGACCTGACCGATCCCGACCTGTTGATGGAAGCCCTCACCGCGCAGCATCGTGCGCGTTCCGGCATCGACGGAGACGAATTCGACCGCGACGCGAACCTGACCAGCGTCGAGTTCGCCGAGTTGGACAACTTCGACGGAGAAGCAGTCCGGCGTCGCTTCCCCGACGGGTCGGTGGTCGAGGACGACTCGGGTGTTGGTCTGTGCCATGTCAGTAGAGCTCGGTCTCGAGAGTGTTGCGGTGCCCGAAGGAGCACCGTCGCATTTGTTCAGTACGGCATGGTGCCGCCGTCGACCGGGAAGAGGCACCCGGTCATGTTGCGGGCGGCGTCGGACGCCAGCAACACCGCGACGGCGGCTACTTCCTCGACCCGATTCGGTCGCTTGATCGCCGATTCCCCTGCGAACATGCCGATGAGTTCGTCGTAGCCGCTGAGCCCCATCGCCACTGCCGAGTCGGGGCCGGTGGCGCGGACGATGTCGGTCTCGATGATCCCCGGGAGAATGGCGTTCACGGTGATACCAAGCGTGCCTACTTCTTGCGCCGCCGACTTCACAAGACCGTTCACGGCGTGCTTGGTGGCGACGTACCCAGGGAGGCCCGGCTTGCCGAGCTTCCCTTCGACCGACGAGGTGACGATGAT
>JANLRD010000046.1:0-7711 GCA_031368215.1 Acidimicrobiia bacterium
ATGAACGCATCGTCGGACTCGGTGCACCACCAGTGGAACGCCTCACCGCCTTCGCCCCAGTCGCGACGCTTCCACTCCCGGACAGTTGTCGTCACATGACCGTTCACGTCGACATCGTCGGACCGACGTAGGGGGAGCTGCCAGCAGACTTCGGGCTTCCAATCGAGCGGACGCTCACCTGCTTCGAGCGCGGCCCGGTGGAGCGCACAGCCGCCGCCACCGGGGAAGTCCGGCGGGTTCAGGAACATGCACGCACCGTCGACCACCCGGGTCAGATGCACGCCTTCATCGTTGCGAGCCGTCGGTCGCTGACGGCGGGCCGCGGACGCATGCTTCCACTGGTCGTCGCGCAACCGGGCGACATTCATCGCCAACTTCTGGCGGTCCTTGTCGTCGGACATGTGCGCACCATGGGAGCAGCAACCCTGACCGAGCGCTGTGGCATCTTCGTCGAGAACGCCCTTGCATCCGCGCCCGAAGATGCACGACCAGCTGCTCGTCAGGAAGGTGACGTCGAACACCCAGGTTCGGGACTCCTTCGGGTCATCGAAGGACAACAGCTCATGGAGATCTTCTGGTCGGGCCACCCCACGAAAGTAGTCCGGCCGTCGATCGTTTATGGTCGGAACGTCAGTCGGTGAAATAGCCGCCGTCGGGGTGCAGGATCGTGCCGGTCAAGTAGCTGGCATCGTCGCTGGCGAGAAACGACACCACCGCCGCCACCTCGTCCGGACGACCGACCCGACCCATCGGGATTCGCTGGGCCAAGTCGGCCTGCCGGTCCTCCGGGAGCAGTTCGAGGAGCTGGGTCATGTTGGTCGCGATGTACCCGGGACCGATTGCGTTGACGCGTATCTTCGCGGCGGCGAGCTCGCGGGCAGCCTTCTTCGTGAGCATCCAAACGCCGGCTTTCGACACCGTATAGGCCAACGGGCCGGCGTCGGGATGCTTCGCGGCAACCGACGCAATGGTGATGATCGACCCGCCGTTCCCCAACTCGACCATCTTGTCGGCGCATGCCTGCATGGCCAGCAGGGTGCCGGTGAGGTTCACGTCGATGACGCGCTGCCATGACTCCAACTCGAGATCGATGAACGTCCTCCATGGCGTTTCGATGTTCGCCAGGTTCGCCCCGATCATCTTCACGTCGGCCTCGATGTCGCCCGAGCGGTACTTGGCATGGCTGATCCCCGCCGCGGTGAGCAGGATGTCAAGCCGGCCGTACGCCTCGAGCGCCTTCTGCGACATCGCCTCGTTGTCCGAACGACTCGACGCGTCGACGATGATCGAGACGGCTTCACCTCCGGCGGCGTTGACCAACGCGACGGTCTCCGAGGCAGGTCCTTCGAGCACATCGGCCACCACGATCTTGGCGCCGTCGGCGGCGAGACGGAGCGCGCTCGCCCGTCCGATCCCGTTCCCTGCCCCGGTGATGACGGCGACTCGACCCTCGAGGCGACCGGCTGTGTGATGGGCATTCGGAGAGGACGTCACGGGTGCTCCTTGGTCGACGACGGACGACGGGTCCGAGCGCGGACCGGTCAGATTCGGCTCTGACTGTACGGGCCCGAACCTACAGTGGACCAACTGTGCCCGGTCCTTCCGCCCTGCGACCGTTGCGTCACCGGAACTTCCTTCTTTTGTGGACGGCCAGCCTCGTGTCGAACATCGGCACCTGGATGGAGATCGTGGCGATCGGCTCGCTCCTGGCCCAGGACACCGCCCGCGCCCGCGACCTCGGCATCCTCGCCGCCGCCGGGTTTCTCCCGACGGCCGTGTTCGCGCCGATCGGTGGCGCGATCTCGGATCGGGTCCCACGAAAGCCGTTCCTGCTCATAACCCTCGGGTTCGATACCGCGTTGGCTATCGTCCTCGCTGCCCTGCTCGCGACCGGACGGTGGACTCCCGGGTTGCTGTGGGCGATCGTGTTCGTCGAAGGCTGTTCGAGCGCGCTTTCGCTTCCCAACCGCCAGGCGTTGATGCCCGAACTCGTTCCCCCGGAAGATCTCCCTGCCGCAATCGGGCTCGGATCGATCGCATGGAACGGCGGTCGGGTCGTCGGTCCGCTGCTGGCCGGTGTGGTCATCGCCGCATCGAGCTCCACGTGGGCAGTGGCCATCAACGCGGCGAGCTTCGTCGCCATGTTCGTCGCTGTCTTGTTCATCAAACTGCCGATCCGCCCGGTGGCCAGGTCGATCGGAGGACTCCTTCGCCAACTGCGGGAAGCCGCTGGCTACGTTCGACGAAGCGCGCGTAGCCGTTTCGCCATGCTGTCGGTCGTCGCTCTCGCGATCAGCGCCGGGCCGTTCATCGGATTGCTTCCGATCGTCGCGCACAACGTGTTCCGCGGGGGCGCCGGGACGACATCGATCTTTGTCACTGCGCAGGGTCTTGGCGCTATAGCAGGCGCGCTTATTGTTCCCCGGATGGGTGAGCTGTGGGGGCGCGAACGCGCGTTGCTGATCGGTTTCGGATCGCTCGCCCCCGGGCTGCTCGCCTATTCGGTCGCCCCGTCAACGACCGTCGCGACAGCAGCTCTCGTGCTGATCGGCGCGGGCTACTTCTGCGTGCTCGTCTCGGGTCAGGCGCTACTGCAACTCGATGCCCCGACGGCGCTCAGGGCGCGCGTCATGGCGTTGTACAGCATCGCGCTCGGCCTTCCGTACGTCGTCGCGGTCACCGTGCACGGCTTCGTGGGCGATGCGTGGGGGTTGCGGGAGACCCACGGCGTGATGGCCGCGATCACCACGCTGGTCGGACTCGTCCTGCTCCGCCGAGCGCCGCGTGCGGAGGCGGCGTCGTCCGTGATCGGCAGCGGGACGGCCGAAGTAGCGCCCTGATACAGCCAGCATGGATGGCATGTCTCCTCGAACGCTCCAAGGCTCACGCATCCTTCTCGCCGGGGCGACCGGTGTGCTCGGCTCGGGGCTTGCTCGCTCGCTCCAAGCACGAGGGGCCAGACTCGCACTCACCGGACGACGCGCTGAACCGCTTACGGCGATCGGTGCGGAGTGCGGCGCGTTCACCTACGTCGGTGACTTGCGCGATCCGTCTCACGCCCGACGGATCGCGTCGGACGCAGCGGCGCACCTCGGCGGTCTCGACGGTCTCGTCAACGCGGCCGGCGTCGTTGCGTTCGGCAACCTCATCGACACGCCCGACGACGTCATCGAGGATCTCTTCCTCACCAATGTCCTCGCGCCACTTTGGCTGCTCCGCGCCACGCTTCCCCACCTCGCAAGCGGCTCCTTCGTGGTGCAGATCAGCGGCGTCGTTGCGGAAAGCCCGCTGCCGGGCATGGCGGCATACTGCTCATCGAAGGCCGCACTGTTCGCGGCCGACATCGCGCTCGCCCGCGAGTTACGTCGAGTCGGGGTCAGCGTGCTCGACGCCCGACCGCCGCACACCGAGACCGGTCTCGCCGGACGAGCCCTGTTCGGCACGGCGCCGAAGATGGCGACGGGGCTTGATCCGCAGGCAGTTGTCGAACGCATCGTTGCCGCTCTCGAGTCGGGCGAAGCCGACCTCCCCAGCACCGCGTTCGCGTAGACGGACGACCGGCGAACGGGCCGGCCGAGCGCCACCCACGCCGTTGCCGCGAACCGTCGGAGGAATTTGCGCCGGACGGGAACCAACAGGGTCAGACTGAGCGTCAGAGGTACGTCTCGAACGAACGTCGGAGGACGGCCATGTCAACGCTCACCAGGCGCCAGCAGCAACTATCGATTCCACGCGGCCGTGCACGGCGGGCAGGCGCTGTTGTCGTCGCGCTCGCCGGGGCGTCGTCGTTGTTCGCCGTCGCGTCCGGCTCCGAGGCGGCACGCCGCGAAGTCCTCTACCAACAGTTCTCGTCGTGCCCACGATTCATCGCCTACGTCCAGGCACTCGCGCTTCCGACGGTCGGTCCCTACGGCCTGGGCTCCGGCGATTTCGCGATCCAGCAGGGCTCAGGTGGACCGAAGAAGGCGACCGTCGGTGTCGCCACGACGGCTGCGCCAGCAGCGGCGCGCCCACCCGGAGCGACACCCACACCGGCCAACGAGGTCAGCGCGGCGCCCGACTTCGGAGCCGGTTCGCAGGCCCAGGCGAACTCGTCGTCGACGAACACCCAGGAGGTCGGTGTCGACGAGGGCGACCTCATCGAGAACGACGGGCGCTACCTCTACACCGCCGTCGGGGGGTCCGTTCGGATCGTCGACACGAGCAACGGAACGCTCGTTGCGACGATTCCCGGGACACCCGGCGCCGAGCCGCAACTCCTCCTCGACGGACCTCGCCTCGCCGTCATCCGGCAGCTGTTCACCCAATGGCCCGAGACCACCGTTGAACGGTGGGACGTCAGCAATCCGGGGAGCCCGCGCTTCGAGAGCCGCATCCACCTCGAGGGGACGCTGCTGGCAGCCCGAACGGTCAACAACCGGGCGCGCATCGTGCTGCAGACGCCTTTCGGCGCTCGGCTCCCGATGGTGCAGCCGGTCAGCGGAACACCGGCTGCACTCGCCGCGGCAACCAAGGCCAACCGCGCCATCGTGAAGCGGGCCAAGGCCGACGACTGGCTCCCCCGCTCGTACAACAGTGATCAGGGTGGCAATCCGTCGGCGCTACGCCAGGCTGTCAACTGCGTCGAGATCGGCAAGCCCGCCGACACCAGCGGTCTCTCCCTCACGTGGGTCGCCACCATTGACCTCAACGTGGCGAATCCTCGCCTTGTCGCCAGCGGCTCCGGCGGCGTGGTCGGTGAGGGGAACATCGTCTACGCGTCGGAGCAGTCCCTCTTCGTGGCGACGACGCCCGGCACCTTCTTCGGTCGCCCGCAACCGGTGATGGCGGCGCCGCAGACCGGATTCGTTCCGGGCATCGTCCCGCCGCGGCGCCCCACGCGAACCCTCATCCACGGTTTCGACCTCTCGGGTCGCGACGGCGCAACGTACTTCGCGTCGGGTTCCGTCGACGGAAGGCTCCTCAACCAGTTCTCCATGTCGGAGTTCGGCGGCGCACTTCGCGTGGCGGTCACGACGGACGGCGAGAGCTTCGGGTCACCACAGCAGTCGGGTGTGCGCGTGCTCCAACGCAACGGTCGATACCTCGACCAGATCGGGACGCTCAACGGGCTCGGGATCAACGAACGCATCTACGCCGTGCGCTTCCTCGGCGAGCTCGGCTACATCGTGACGTTCCGACAGGTCGATCCGCTCTACGTGATCGACCTTCGAAACCCGCGTTCCCCGCGTCGGGCCGGGGAGCTGAAGATCCCCGGGTACTCGGCCTATCTCCACCCGATCGCCCCCGGACAGCTCCTCGGCATCGGGCAGGACGCGACCGACCAGGGACAGCGCCTCGGGACAGCGCTCCAGGTGTTCGACGTCTCTGATCCGAACAACCCGCGGCTGATCGCCAAGCTGCGCGTCGGCGGCTCGAGCGAAGCGGAGTACGACCACCGTGCGTTCCTGTGGTGGGCGCCCACTCGCAACGCGGTGATCCCACAAACCTCCGTGGAGGCCGGGCGCTACTCCAGCGGGGCACTCGTGACGAAGGTGAACCCCGATGCGATCACCGTCCAGGGACGCATCGAGCACGAACTCCCCCTCACCGACGGCGGACCGATCCCCGGCCCCGTTCCGGTTCCGCTCCCCGCCACGCCGGTGGTCGTTTCGCCCCCGGTGTCCCTGCCGCCGACCACTTTCGTCCTGCGGCCGATCGTGCAGACAGAGCAGATCCGCCGCTCGGCGATCGTCAACGGACGGCTCGTCACCGTCAGCGCGAATGCCGTCAAGGTGACCGACCTCGCCACGGTGAGCCCGATCAGCTTCACCTCGTTTCTCGGCCGCTGACGCAGCAATACGGTCAGGCGGCGTCGTGGTAGTGGCAGCTCAGCCCGTTGCCGCGGCGCACGCTGCGGCGACGCCGGCGACGAACCGATCCACGTCGTCTTCGGTCGTGTCCCAACTGCACACCCAGCGGACCTGATCCTGCGTGGCATCCCACGTGTAGTGGGGGCACCATGCCTGGAGCGGGCCGATCACCGGCTCGGGCAGGCGGGGGAACAGCGAGTTCACCACCGTCGGACGGTCCAGCATCACCCCGGGGACCTGTCGGACACCGGCGTCGAGACGAGCAGCCATCGCGTTCGCGTGACCCGCCATGAGCAACCAGCGGTCGGCCTCGAACGCGGCAAGGAACTGCGCGGCAACGAAGCGCATCTTCGAGGGCAGCTGGGTGGCCTGCTTGCGGAGGTACTGCGCGCTGGCATGGGGCGCGCGGAAGATAACGGCCTCCGCGTTCATCAGTCCGTTCTTGGTGCCGCCGAACGACAGAGCATCGACGCCGACGTCAAAGGTATGTGCACGTAGTGGTAACCCGAGCGCGGCTGTGGCGTTCGCGATGCGCGCTCCGTCCATGTGGACGAGCAGACCCCGTCCGTGGGCCACGTCGCAGATCGCCGCGACCTCGTCGACGGAATACAGGGTGCCGAGCTCCGTCGATTGCGTGAGGGAGACGACGGACGGCTGCACGTGGTGGGGGTTCCCGAGAAGGTGCAGTTGCGATTCGATGTGGGCCGGGGTGAGCTTGGCATCTGGAGCCGGGAGGTCGATGAGCTTGGCGCCGGTGATGCGCTCGGGCGCACCGGTCTCGTCGACCGCGATGTGGGCCGCCTCGGTGCAGATCACCGCGCCGTACTTGGGCAGGAGGGTCTGGAGCGCCACGACGTTCGAGCCGCTCCCGTTCCAGGTGAAGTACACGTCGCTCGACGGTCCGAGGAGGTCACGAAACGTCTCCACGGCACGGGCCGTCCACAGGTCGTCGCCGTACGCCACGGCCGGACCGGTGTTCGCTTCCGAGAGGACGTCGAACATCTCCGGGAAGACCCCCGACTGGTTGTCACTCCCGAACCAACCCTGCGGGGCGGGGAGCTTGGCGAGGCAGTCGGCGATGCGGTCGGTCACGCGTCCGACGTTACCGGCTCGCTTCTCGCATGAACCGCGCGGCGATACCGAGCGAGTGCGGCAGAACACCTCCAAGCGGCGTTGGGAGGTGTTCTGCCCCCGTATATGGGGGCAACCTCTCTCCCAAGTGCCGGTCACTACCCGTGTTGCGAGCAGTCGAGCGAAGCGAGCGGCGCAGCGCCAAAGTGCGGAGCGGCAACCTCTCTCCCAACGCGTCAGCCGGTGATGAGTTTGGTGGTGATTTCGGCGCTCAGGAGGACGAGGGGGAGGCCTCCGCCGGGGTGGGAGGAGCCGCCGACCAGGAACAGGCCAGGGAGCGGCGAGCGGTTCGACGGGCGGAGGAACGCCGATCTCGGCCCGTTCGACGACGTGCCGTAGATCGACCCGCCGGACGCTCTCGTGCGCTCCTCCAGGTCGGCCGGGGAACGGATCTCGCGGACAACGACCTCGGTGTCGGTGTCGATGTCGATGCCGCGCTCCCCGAGGCGCCGCATCACCAGGTCGGCATAGGCCTCGGCCCTCCCCTCGGCCCGCCAGTCGACACCGTCGGCACCGTCTCCCAGAGACGAGTGTCGGGGCGCGTTCACGAGGACGAACCAGGCTTCGTGGCCCGGTGGACGTACGGCATCGTCGGCCGGATTCGAGATGTAGATCGTCGGATCGTCGACCGGTTTCGGTTGTGTCCCGAAGATGGCGTCGAACTCGTCGTCGTAGCGCTCGGGGAACAGCACCGTGTGATGGGCGGTGACCGGCGTCGGACCGGCAAC
>JANLRD010000047.1:0-3128 GCA_031368215.1 Acidimicrobiia bacterium
GGCATCGAAGGAAATGACGCTCTCGAACTCTGCCGCCAGGCCGAAGCGCTGGGATTCGACTCGGTGTGGGGCGGGGAGCACGTGATCCTGCCGACCACCATCGACTCCAAGTACCCGTACACCGCCGACGGGAAGATTCCGGCACTGCCCGACACCCCGATCCCCGACCCGCTGATCTGGCTCGCGTTCGTGGCGGCCGCCGCGCCGACACTGCGTCTCGGCACGTGCATCCTGATCGTGCCGCAGCGCAACCCGCTCGTGCTGGCGAAGGAGATCGCCACGCTGGATCGCTTGTCCGGTGGACGAGTCGAGCTCGGTATCGGTGTCGGATGGATGCGTGAAGAGTTCGATTCGCTCGGCGTGCCCTGGGATCGGCGGGGTGCCCGCAACGACGAGTACATCGCCGCGATGCAGGCACTGTGGGCCGGCCCACATGCCGAGTTCCACGGGGAGTTCGTCGACTTCCCTCCGGCCACTTGCAGCCCGCGTCCGGTGCAGAAGAAGATCCCGATCCACGTTGGCGGCGACACGCCCGTGGCGCTCCGGCGAGCTGTTCGAATCGCTGACGGGTACTTCCCCGGCGAGGGTGATGCGGCGCGTCTGGCAGCGCTCATCGGTGAACTCCATGCGACGGCCAAGCAACACGGCCGAGACCCGAAGGAGATCGAGATCAACGCAATCTTTGCCGGCTTTGCCGATCCGGCAGGCTCGGCTGAGCGCTTCCGGGAGATCGGCGTCGACCGTGCCATGGTCCCAGCGTTTGCCTTCGCCGGCGCTGGAGGAGCCGAGCGCCTGGCGGCCTTTGCAGAGACGGTCATGCCCCGGGTCAGTTGAACCGGGCCAGTGTGATCGTTCTACGCTCGGGCCATGCCCTCCCCGAAGCGCGCCGACCTCGACGACTACTACGCCCAACTCCCAGCGTACGCTGCGCCACATCTCGTAGCGCTACGGGAGTTGTGCCGGAAGGGCCTTCCGAAAGCGGAAGAAGCGCTGCAGTGGAACAGCCCATCGTTCTTGCAGAATGGCGTACGGCTGTTGATGCTCCAATCGTTCAAGCAACACTGTTCCCTGCGGTTCCCGACACGTCAGTTCGCTTCGCAGCGCGATGCAGTCGAGGCGGCCGGATACGAAGCGGGCGAGGGCTTCATCAAGCTCCCCTACGACCAGGAACTACCGGTCGCGCTGCTCAAGCAGCTCATCAAGGCCCGCCTCAAGGAGTTCGAGACCACCGGCGCCGGTTGGTAGGGGAGCGGGCCCGGCGACGGATGGCTCGTCCGATGGGCTACGGGCAAGCTCGTGTGGCGAGTTGGCGTCGCGTTGTCGAGTTGGCGACGTCACGAACGCGACACGACGGCGCCAACTCGCCACACACTGCGAGGGGTCATACGACGGCGGGTTCGCGGACCTTCGCCAATCGCACCGGGATGGCGCTCAGCACGACCATGCCGTTGACGGGGTCGTAGCCGTCGCTGGTGGAGGTGAGCCGTGACGTGGTGGTGCCGATGTCGCGGACCTTCTCGTCGGTGAGACCGGCGCCCCACGAGTGGGCCATCGACACCACGCCACGACGCACGTCGGGAGCAGGCATGGCCACACCGATGACCGACGAGCGCGCCGACGTGATCTCGACGAGATCGTCCTCCGCGAGCCCGAGGTCGTGCATGTCATCGGGATGCATGTACGCATAGTTCGTGGTACCCGCCGACTTGCGCAACGCGCTGAGCTCGGTGCCCAGGGAGTTGAGCACGGCCTTGAGCCGTCGGCTCACGAGACGGAACGGGAACGCCGCGTCGCGGACTCCGTCGAACATCTCGACCGTGGACGCCTCGGCGTGTACGGCATCGAGCTCGGCCATTAGATCGTCAGGCGCAAGGGTGAAGTGACCGTGTGAGCCTTCGTCCGGCGGCTGGACGATCATCGCCCGATCCTCGTGAACCACCCCGAGGTTGGCCCGGACTTGGTCGAGGGGCATACGCGAATTCGCGTAGGCGAGGTCGATCACCTCATCGTCAGTGGGCTTACGGTCGAGGGGGATCTCGCCGCCGAGCAGAGGAATCGGCGAGCCGAGTCGTCGGGAGAACTCCCAGAACACTTCCCACTCGTTGTGCACATCGTCGTTGGCCTCGATGGTGACCGGGGAGTAGTTGGTGTACGGCGCGCGGAACCATCGATCCATGAGGTGGGGGATGTCGGCCCGCTCGAGCGAGAGCTTCGGGGCGATGACGTAGTGGGCGAGATCGGCGGTAGCCGTCATCCGGTGGTCGAGGACCACGAGCAGATCCAGGCTGCGGAGCGCTTCGAGGGTGAGCTCCTGATCCGGCCAGGCCACTGCCGGGTTCCCGCCGCTGACAATGAGCGCACGTACCTGTCCTTCTCCGCCCTGGAGGATCTCCTCGGCCAGCGTTGCCGTGGGCATCTCACCCCGGTAGCCGCGCAAGTTGCGGATTCGCGAGGGCGCTCCGGTCGCGGGTGGGCTCGCTGGAATGACCTGGGCGCGATGCGGCGTCTCGGGATAGAGGAACCAGCCGCTTTCGAGACGGTCACCCGTGCGATTGACGCGTCCCAGGATGGTGTTCAGGACAATGACGAGATGCTGCGCCAGGCTGCTGTGGGGGGCCATATTCGGACCGGTTCCGGTCCCCGCGGTTCCGCGGGTTCCACCGGCGAACATCCGGACTGCCCGGAGGAAGTCGTCCACGTCGATCTCGCAGCGAGCGGCGACGTAGTCCGGTGTGAAGGCGGCGACATGCGCGGCGAGAGGTCCGAGATCGCCGACCCACTCGTCGCAGAACTCCTGGTCGACCAAGTTCTCGGTGAGAACCACGTTGATCATTCCGGCCATCAGGGTTGGGTCTTCGCCCGGGCGCACCTGGAGATGGACGTCGGCGAACCCGGCCAGTTCGGTTTTGCGCGGATCGACGACGATGAGCTTGAGGCCGCGCTTCTTCGCTGCCCGCATCACGACGAACGGATCGGTGCCCTGCAGGCCGCCGACCGGGCCGTAGCTCGAGACCATCGGGTTGTAGCCGATGGCCATCAGCACGTCGGCATCGGCGAAGCCGTGATAGCCCGCCTCCCACACACCGGTGCGAAACGGGGCGGTCGTCTTCGCCGGCTGGTCGATGGTG
>JANLRD010000052.1:0-12958 GCA_031368215.1 Acidimicrobiia bacterium
CGAACGCCGAACCACACTACGTAGCAACGACGGCACCTGGACAGTCATCACGACCTGGGACACCGTCGACTACGCCGATCCGGCACGCTCGAAGTTCGACGCTCACCAAGCAGCGATGCCCTGAACAGCATTGGTCGAACCGGGCTCAGTCCAACGCCATCGCTTCATCGAGCGGTAGACGTCACACCTCACCTTGCAACCGCAGGTACGCTCACTGCTGTACCAACGTGAGCGGGTTGCCCTCCGGGTCGGTGATGGCCGCCAGCGTCGCCCCACCGGGAACCTGCAACCGTTCCAGCACCACCGACCCACCGAGCTCAACTGCTCGTCTGCAGGACTCTTCGAGATCACGCACCTGCACGTACAGGGTGAACCCGGACCTCGTGCTCTGACGGATGTGGCCACCCGGACCGGCCTCCGGCGCGCCCAGCCCGGCACGGAAGCTCATGATCGAACCGTCGTCGATGACCCAGGAAAAGAGCTCCTCGTAGAACGCCTTCTGACGAGCGCTGTCGATCGCCTCGATCTCGAAGTGGACGAGCGGTCGTGGCCAATCACCGATCATCACCACGCTGTAGGCACCCACGACGTATTCAGCTCAGGGACGCCCGCACCACACCGGGAACCTTCGTCGCCGCAAGTGCGACCACCTCGAGCCCCGCGCCAGACACGTCAGACCAACTCGACATGGCAATTGATGCCCGGCGCGTTGGCAAATCGACTGTCTGTCGTCGGCAGGGCGATGGCGCCGATCGGCTCCGCGAGGGCGACGTACCTGGTGTCGTACGCGCTGACGTCGCCTGCTCGAGTTCACCAACCAGTTCCGCGACCTCAACGACGAGGTCGACGTCACGCAAGTGGTCAAGCTCGGCATCGGCCTCGCACCGTCACCAAGGCCTACGCCTGGCTCGACCCGCTCTGATCCAGTCGCGACATGAACGTCGCCGCCGGCGACACACGCGCCTGGCCAAGACAACCGATGACCGGATACGGAACTCTCGTCGGGTCCGTCTGCGAAAGCGGCTTCGGCTGGCGTGTCGTGAACCATGTCATTGCGTCTGACAGCAACGGTCGGACAGGTCGGTGAGGCCGGCCACAGCCGGCCCGGGTGTGCGGAGCGATCGTCCGCAAAGTTGTCGCGGGAATCCCGACCCGTCGCGCACCTCGCACCTCGCCGACGATCGACCGCACCAAGCGCGACTCGGCCCGAGATCACCCGTATAACGCCGGAAGTGTGCGGCATGGGATAACTGTTGCTAGACGTAGTGCGTGAGGTCTTGGTGGGGAAAAACGACGGGAAACCGCCCAATCGTTGAACGCTACGGTCCGACGGTCGAACTACTGCAACATGTTGGGGTCGGATTCGATCAGCTCGTCCCAGAACGGTTGAAACGATTGCCAACCGAAGGTCGAGGATCCCAGTCCCATCGCGAGCGTCCGGGCGTCATCGGGCGGCCACATCTTCGGTGTCCCCGCCGCTTCGGCGAGCAGTTGTGTGTAGCAGCACGACTCCATCGACACGAACCACCAGGCAGCCTCGTCGATCGACTGACCCGTGGTGAAGATGCCATGGCCCTCCTGGATCGCGACACGTTTGCCGCCGAACGCGTCAGCGAACTCGTTTGCGAGTTCCTCGTTCAACGCGATGCGCGGGTCCACGATGAGCGCCTGCTGTTCGAAGAACACGCAGCTGTCCTGGCTGATCGGATCGAGTAGTCGACCAAGCGTGGACCAGGCACGGCCGTGGGGCGAATGGGCGTGGCACATCGCGTTCACGTCGGGCCGAGCTGCATGTACCGCCGTGTGGAGTCGCGGACCGACCGGGTTCACCGCACGGTTGCCATGGGTGAGCGCACCGAGATGGTTGACCTGCACCAGATCGGACACCTTCATCTGCCGGAACGACACTCCGATCGGGTTCAGCCAGAGTCGGTCGTGTTGCTCGGGGTCTCGAACCGTGAGATGCCCCAGAAGCCCTTCGGAGAAGCCGAGACGCCCGAACAGTCGACATGCCGCCGCCAAGCGTTCGAGCCGATATCGTCGCTCGTCGGTCGGGTTGTCGAACAGCGGAGGTTCCCGGACGGAGAACGCTGCTGCGGAAGCTTCGATCGAGCCGGACGGCTCGCTCGACGGCTGTGAGTGCATCGCAGCACGATACCGCAGTCGCACGATTTCTCGTCTCTTGCAGCACTACTCCGGCCCATACGAGCGGCCCTGGACGCTTGCGTCGAACAGCCTGAAGGCACAGCGATCGTCGGCAAAGTTGTCGCGGAGTCCCGACCCGTCGCACACCTCGCACCTCTCCCACAATCGAACGCTCGGAGCGCGCCTCGGCCCGACATCACCCGTATAACGGCCGGGAGTGTGGGGAGTGGGGGTGGCCAACGGCGCAAGCGAACTTGGCGGCTCGGACCCGGCGGTCAGGGACGCATCGATAGGCCGTGCGCGACAAGTGCTGGTGTCCGGCGTCGTGACGGCCTGCTGCTCGACCGTCGGCAAAGTAGTTGCCGGAGCCCCGGCCTACCGCGCGACAACACCCAACAATTCTTTGCTGACGATGGCCGGCTCGGCGGAGCCACTCCGGGGATCTCACTTGGCTCTCGTGGCTGGCGGCCAGTACGGCTCCAAGTCCTTAAGTTGACACCGAGGATGCTCGTCCCATTCTGACTCGCTCGTTTCAGGGGCGTCGCTCAAGCGAGCATCGGGTCATTCCAGGGCACGTTCGTCATTCGCGGAGCGTTGTCACTTCTTCGCCGCAGCTGACAACGGAATGTCCACCGAAACGGTCGTGGTCCCATCCTCGTGCTCGATGGTCAGGTCACCAATTGCCCTAACGATCGCCAACCCGCGTCCGCGGCGATCCTCCCTATCCGACGCCTTGAGGTTTGGTTCGAAAGCGTCACCCTGGTTGGCCACGCTCACGCGGACATCGTCGTCCGAGAGTTCCATCGAAACCGCCACTGCGCCGCTCCCGGTGCTTGCCTCCACGGCGTTCGTCACCAACTCTGACGTGACGAGTTCCACGTCGGCAATCTCTTCCGCGTTGGCATGGTCGTCCTGCAACGCTGCCGAGGCGATGCGTCTAGCCACGGCGCCCTCTCGAATGTTCGGCTGCACTTCAAGCTTCACGACTCTTCGCATCGGGCATCTCACTCGCAGTCGATTGCGGCTTCACCACTCCTGGGTGCTACCCCAACGTTGATCACGTGAAACCGCGGGGAATTCGCAGACTCGCTCGCCGGCACGGGCACCCGGTCACATCTCTACCCGACGCCTGCTGTTGCTAGCGGTCGTGGATCAGCTGGTGCAGAGGGTCGTCGATCGCTGGGAGGTAGCGCCCCGCCTGCTGGATGCCTCCGTGCGGCCGACCTCGGTGACGAGGTCAGATCAGCCCAGATGCGTGACCGCGTCCGCTGCGCGCACGCCCAGAGCGTCGACGTCATCGGCCCGCTCAACCTTCATCACGTGTTGTGTTCGAGTGGGTCCGGTGTCCTGCTGGTGACGGCAACTTCGGAGTCGGCGAGTCTTTCGGCGGGAGACATCTCATCTTCGACCGGGGCCGGGTCACCAGGCATGACGTCCGTCTCCGAGACGTGCCACGCGAGGCTGTCACCGGCGATCTCCACGTTGAACCCATGTTCGAACACGAGGCTTCCGCCGAAGGTCGCACCCACGGCGACCAACGCTGCGACGACGATCGAGATGACCAGAACCGGCACGGTGGGATGAGCGCGAGCGTGATAGTCGTTCAGCCGCTGCGCGATGTCGACCAGCGCGAGTGCCATCACGAACATCATCGTCAACGCGTGAGTGTTCGCGGTACGTCGTGCTTGAGTGCCCTTCTCGGTCGAACGCAGCCAATCCCAGAAACCCGTCAGGGCTGCGAATACGGAGACGGCCACACCGCCGATGAAGAGGAACGTGCCGGCGCGGACGAAGTCGCGACTCCAAGAATGGTGCTGACCGACGGTTGCGATCACGTCGAAGGTTGCCCCGAGGATGTACGCCGCGACAGGCACGTCGGTGAGCGGCGGGTGTGCCGGCTTGCCCGACCATCCGCGCAGACCCTTGAACGTCCTGCCGCGCATCGTCAGCGTCGGTCGTATGGAGAACTTGCGCATCGTTGTTCATCCCGTCTCGAAAAAGCGCTCCCGACTCTCGGGAGCGAACGCAGTAGGGCTCGCCATCGCCCGGTACCCGATGTAGCGGACCCCAAACGTGAGACCCTCCGGCCGTAGCGAGGTTTGGGCAGTGCCGAGGGGTATCGAGCTGACGCTCGCACAACGCGGCCGAAAGGGCACCCATGTCAAGCGAAGAACTCCACGCTCCAAGAGAACGGCTCACAGCGTTTACATACGCGACCCATCAAGCGATCGTGTCGTTGATGGAGGAACTCCAGGCGGTGGATTGGTACGGCCAACGTGCCGATGACTGCGCCGACCCCGAACTCAACGCCGTCCTCATCCACAACAAGGACGACGAGATTGAGCACGCGGCGATGCTCATCGAATGGTTACGCCGAAATGTTCCGGAGTTCGCGACGCAGCTGACCAAGTTCCTTGGGGTAAACGGTTCGATCGCGTGACCGGCCGACAGGGGTTCATCCCGTAGCGGGCCAGGAACGCGTGCTCACGAGAAGCGGCGTCTGCCTCCGAGGCTCGATGAGGAATCAGATCCTTCCAACATCGCGCGACTTGTTCGTAACGATTGTGCAAGTCGAACGTGCTGTTCCAAAACTCGTCGGGCGAAGCCTGACGCTTCATCCAGGTTGTCAGTCGGGGCGGCTTCCGATCTCAAGACCGGCGAGCTCGGACGTGCCACGGAACTCCGCGCGACCCGAGACCTCGAGGACCAAGGTGCCCGCGAGATGTTGGTAGTCGGTCGCCGCGTTGCGGCGTTTCTCGGGTAGTGGGACAGGCAACACGTGGGCCGCGTGATCGGTGGTCCCTCGGATTCCGACGTGGTAGCCGTGCCCCTTCGCGTTGACTTCCCACGTTCGTCCGTCGGTTTCGCACGAGACACGGGAGAACGGTGGTGTGAGTCTGATCACATCCCTACCGAGGCGGACGACGACGCCGCTCACCGACCTAGACAGGGGACCGGCCGTCAACAGGCCTCCTCCAAACGCGACGCACACGTCGCGGCGATCAAAGCCGTGCGCCTGTCCCCACCACCAGCGCAACGGGAACCCGGCGCCCCAGTTCTTCTCGGCGTAGAACTGCGAGTCGCTGATCGCCCAGGTGTCGTCGGCCATGGAGATTTCGCCGGTGGCGGAACCGTCGAGCATGTGCGGCTGCCAGTACTGGCCGAGGAACGGGACGGCGGAGAAAATGCCCCCTCCTCCGAACGCGTGTGGCCAGGCAATCGCGTTTGTGAACGAGAGCTCAGCACGCGCTTCGGGTCCGAGATCCAGGTGGAGACTCGACGCCGTCGCGCGGAACGCGCCGCTCCCGGCTTCGACGAGGAATCGGTCGGGCGACGCGTACGCATCGTCAAGCACGGCTGATCTGACGAAGCCACCCGGATGGGTCGCCAGTGCCACGGTCGCCCAGTCACCGTCGCGGTGACGGTTCACGCCGCACAGCACCACAACCACCCGCTTGTGATCGACATCGGTGACTCGCCAGAAATAGCCCTCCATCTCTGCGCCGTGCGAAGGGACCGGATCACCAAACGGAAGATTCGCGCCGGAACCACGGTAGAAGCGGTCGAGTCGATCGAAGAAGCGAGCCGCTTTGCCTGGCACCGTAGCGAGTGGACGCGACGTCTTGACGACAAGCCCGTTCACGTCGGAACCGGCACGGCCTCGCAGATCCCCTTGAGCGCGAGAAGAATCCGCTCTGCCTGCTGCTCGTTCTGACGCTCGAACAGGACCTTGTCGGCGATCTCACCGAGCAATCCGAACGGCGGGTCGTAGTCGACCGTGAACGTCACGCGGCAACCGTCACCCTCGGGAACGATTTGTTGCACGAGTCTGGCCGTCCCGTTGCTCAGCGACTTCCCCTTCAACTCGATGAGCGTATCCGCCACCACCGACGTGACCTCCCAGTCAGTGTCGAACTCGATGCCGAGGACTTTCACGGCCTGTTCGAACCGGTCACCGGTGGCTATCAGGCGGCCCGGACCATTTCGGACCGCAACCGTCATGTCGGAGAACTCCGGAAGGCGGTCGAGATCGGACAGCACGGCGAAGACGCGCTGAGGTGGACAGGTGACGGATATATCTCGAACGAAACTGGCCATGGTGAACTCCCGGTGGGTGCCGGTGGAGTTGCCGACGGACACCCTCTACCCGCTCCGCTGGTTGTTCAAACGGTTCAGCGCCGGTTGTTCAAACGGTTCAGCCAGGAACGCGTGCACGGATCGACCAGCTGGCGAGACCCTGCGATCGGTACGCCAGAGGCGATCGCCCACATCGCCCAAATCGCCCCGCATCGCTTACGGCGCAACGAGCGAACCATCCGTCGGGCCCTCTCCCCGGTGGCAGCGTCGGGTGGGCGGACACGAGGTTCGCCGATCGATCCGAACTGTCCCCGCCCGTTGATGCTGCAAGCCGGATCGGAATGGACTTGGCGGATGGGGTCTGGGCGTGAGGGCCGTGGTGGTCGAGTGAGAGCAGCACGTTGGCCTCGGGGTAGTAGGCCGATGCGGAACTTGGTGGGGTCTGGTAGGAAAATAGCCCGCACGCGCCGTTCTGGGCCTGGGAGGAGACTGATGATGTCGACACGGTCCCCGTCGTCGAGTCCGAGATCGGCGATGTCGGACGGGGATGATGTGACGTTCGCCGGAGATGCCGCGGTGGCGGTCGTCGTGTCCGTAGATGGTGGTGTTGTGGTGATCGTGCGACCACTTCTCGGTAGTTCGAGGTCGCTCCATCGGACCCCGTGCTTTTCGCGATGACCGGTCCGCGTTCGGCCAGAAGTAAACCGGCCAGTTGGGTCGACGGTCAGTAGGTGTGGTGACGTCTGAGGTTGGCTGGGCGGCCGTCGGGGTCGAGCACGAGTGTGTGGGCCCAATAGAGGAGGCCGTGTTGTGCGGCGTCGACCCGTTCTATGTGGTGGATTCTGAGGTGGCCGGGAGGGCGGGGTCCGCGTTGGTCTTCACGGTGCCATGCGTCGAGGGTCTGGGCGCTGTGTCGGAGGGCGTTGAACCAATCATGTGGGTCGATCATGGCGTTGATGGGGACGGCCGCACCGGTGTGTTCGACTGCGAGGCGTAGACGCGTGTCGCGGGCGAACTTGCGGGCACCGTCGCCGAGGCCTGCCGGGTCGCGAGGTTCGCGTTGGTCGCGTGTCTGGTCGAGGATGGCGCAAGAGATTTCGGAGTCGTGCGTCCATGACCGGCGGTTGAGGTTGTCCGAGCCGATCGAGACCCAGATGTCGTCCACGATGCATGCTTTTGAATGCACGTAGACGGCCGATCCGTCGGCCCGTTCGAGGTCGTAGATCGCGACTCGGTTTGCGCCAGCGCAGTAGAGCTCGTCCTGGGCACGTTCGCGGCCCCAGATGCTGGCGTCGCCCACGATCCGACCGGCAGGATCGACATAGCGCGGGATGACGATCACCACGTGCAGATCGGGTTGGCGTCGCAGCGCATCGCACAGCACACGCGTGGCGTGAAAGGACCACAGGTACTGGTCCTCGAGATAGATCAGTCTCCGGGCGCGACCGAAGACTTTCACGTAGGCGCGAGCGATGCTGCGCTCCCCATCGGGCGCGAACGGATACGCCTTTCGCCGCGCCGGGTACGTTCGCAACACCTGCACGGCGTGCGGGCCCACGGCATCGACACCAGCTCGCTCCGGGGTGAGCGGTGCACGTGTCGACGGGTTCCGCGAGAAGCGGTGAGCCAACCAGCGCAACGGATTGCGTTTGTCGAGCGGCGACGGGTCTTCCCAGCGTTCGCGGAATGTCAACGCGATGTCGTCGACCGCGGGGCCACGAAGCGCGACCTGCACGTCATGCCACCCCGGCCGTTCGCCGTAGTGGACGGTGTCGAGGGCGGCTGCCTGCGGATCGCCGAGGTGGCGTTCGTCGTCGTGGCGGCCGTGCACGAGATCCATGCCGCCCACGAACGCGAGATCGTCGCCGGGTCGGCTCACGTGGCGCACGACCACGAGTTTCTGATGATGGCTTCCCCCACGACGGATCCGATTGTCGAGGAGCACGTCCCCGCCTGCCACATTGACGGCACGCGAGAACCGGAGGTTCTTCTCCTCGGAATACGACGCGCCGTGTGATCGCCACACCAACCCCCGAACGCCGACACCTCGACCGGCGAGCTCAGCGAGCACTACGGCGACCTCGCTGCCTGCGCCACCGAGCAATTCGTCGGCTTCGCCTTCGAGGCCGGTGAGATAGACCGAATCGCCCGGCCCGGTGGCACGCAACGCCGTGAGGAGACCGCTGAAGTACTCCCGCCCATCGATGAGAACCTCGGCGAGGTTTCCTTCTGTCCAGGGCACGTCGCCGTGACGGCGGTCGATGGCGGTGTGGCTGTTCCCTCTCTCCCCCGCTGCCAGGAACCAGTCATCGAGAGGCACGACTCATCATGACAACACGTGGACCCACTCTGTCCAACCGAGTGTGGACCCGATCGACGTTTAAGAAGCCCCGCGTGACCGCGACGGCAGTGTCAGCGCCTCATGGCTGGTTGGCGGCGAGTTTGGGCTTGGCTGCGGCCTGGGCTTGTTCAACGGGTGCGCCGAAGCGCATCACTCGACCGCCGAAAGCCATCGACAGGATGGTGAACCATGCCCATCCGATGAAGAGGCCGGCGACGACGTCGGTGAACCAGTGCACGCCGAGAAGCACCCGGGTGCTGGCCACCGCGACGGCAATGGTGGTGGCGGCGGCACCGAGCAACGCTTTGACGGCGGGTGAACGTCGCCTTCCCAAGATGAGCGCGAAGACCGCGTAGGTGGCCGAGGCCGCCGCGGCGTGGCCGGAGGGGAACGACGTGCCCGAGAAGCCCGTGAGCTGCGAGATGGCGGGGCGGGCCCGGTGGACCGTGAACTTGACGAGGTCGGCGACTGCGAACTGGCCCCCGACGACCAGCACCAGCAACGGCACCACCGATCGGGAGAGCTTGCGGCGGTACTCAGCAGTGGCGACTGCACACGACAACCCGAGAACGGAGGGATAGCCGCCGAGCAGGCTGATCAGCTTCAATCCACGGGTGGACGACGAGGTGGCATGGTGCGCCCCCCAGTTCGCGAAGTAGCTGTCGTAGGAGGCCAAGCCGCGATTGGAGCGCACCATCTCCAAGATGACGCCGAACCCGGTTACTGACGCGACCAGGACGCCGACAGCGACGGTGAGCAGCAGTCCCGTTTCCGTGGTGGGATCGAGTCGAGAGCGAACCAGTGCGTGTGCCCGCGGGTGGCGTCGCACCTCGTTGACCACCGTGGTGGGAGCGAGATGGGGTGCCAGGGGATCGCGATGCGGCCAGCGTCGGATGCACGCATAGGTAGTGGCCCCAATGGGGAGCGCCAGCAAAGGTACGGTCAACAGAGGCGACACGCACCACTGTTTACCCCGGTGGGCCGCGGGTAAACGAGGGTCATGACTTCTCTTCGCGTGTCGGGCGGAACCGGGGGTGTCCACGTTCGGTGAGATCAGATGACCATGCCGATCAACCCGGCTGGGCTACCTCACCTTGGCAAGGCTATGACATCGGTAGGTTTGCGTCCTTTGGCTCCGCTGAGCAGCATCTTCCCCGTCGGCTTTTCCGCTGATTCCGCAGAGTCAGCTCGTTTTCCTTACGCGCTCAACGAACTAGGTTTCGCAGAGCCCCCACGAGCTGTAGTCGACTCACCGAGCAATCGGGTGCGACGGCCTGCTCGCACAACCGACACTTCGAGCCGGCCACCAAGCGCGCTTACGTACGCGTCGAGCACATCGATCGTGACGTTTCTTGACTTCTCGATCGCGACGATCCGCGGTTGCGAGACGCCCATGTGATCGGCCAGTTCACGTTGCGTTACACGGGCGCGTTCGCGGAGCGCGGTGAGGCCGCGGCCAATCGAAGTTCGTCCTCGATCTCGTCCACGCGCTTCGCTGCACCCTCAACGCTGAGAACCCTTTCTTCTCAACTTTTCAAGCTCATGATCGTTTCCGTTTCGTGTCGGTTTCTCGATCGCGGCTGCTATCGCATGTTGGTGTTGTCGTCTTCGAGCGTTCGGGGAACCCGTCGATCAACCAGACGACGGAGCGGCGCTACTCGCGATTCGTCCCGATCGACATGACCTCGCCGAGTGTCTCGCGAGACCCGACCACTTCGATACGACCGCGATCGATAGCGCGAACCAGACTCCCGGACCTTCGTTGTTCGCCTCATCGATACCGGAAAACTCAGCGCCCACTTCGCTAGTTCACACCGCCGAGTACGCGCAACCGACGCAATCGAATACGCACGACGTCGACAAGCCCGACTCGATGGCGTGGCGGCCATCACCGCCGCCGACATTGCTGCGGGCGTTCCCTACCACTAGCCCTTCGTGAGGATCGTTCTCGACGCGCGCGCCCTCTACCCGCCGTCACTCCGAGATCTCCTCCTCACCGTCGAGGCCTGGAAGTGTTCGAGCTGCGATAGAGCCAAGAAATCCTCGACGAGTTCGAACGCAACGTTCTCACCGACCATCCCGACATCAACCCCGAACGATTCCGCTCCCGAACCACGGCAGCAATGACATCGAATTTTCCCGACGCGTTCCTTCGGGGTCCCAGTACCGAACCGGTGATCGTCGTTGGCGTGCATCAAACCGACAAACACGTCGCAGGCCTGGCAATCGCGACAGGGAGCGACATGATCGTCACACAAAACGTTCGCCACTGCCCAAATCGGGCACTCGCCAAACACGGACTCCGAGCTATCAGCCCGGGAACGCTCGTCGCCGAACTCGACCGCGACGAACCAGAACAGCTTGACCAAGCTATTCAGTCACTCGCTGGTCGATGGAAGAACCCGTCCCGAACAGTTGCCGAGATCGCTGGTCTGTCGGCCTTCGGGCGTGCCCGAGAACGAGGGGTTGGGTTGCCGCCAGGTGGGTATGGTTGCTTCGTGAAGCCCCCACTCGCCGTACTGGTCATGGTCGCCGCTCTCGCTGCTTCTGGTTGCAGCTCAAAGACTCGGTCATCGTTGGCGTCCGATGCGCGCAACGTCGGAACAGACGTCGCCAATGCTGCTGCCTCAGCTAAGAACAACGCCGCCGAGACCCTCGCCCGCAACGTTGCTACGCAGCAAGGCGAGCAGCAGTTCAAGAGCGCTGGGCAGGAACTCGCTGGACCCCTCTCCTGCGAAGCCAAAATTCAAGATGGCGTATCCAAGGTCGTTATCAACTGCACGGGCAAGACCAAGGCTGGCGGCGCTGCCGTACTCACCGGAACTACGAGCGAAATACCCGGTGCGTCCGTCGTCGCTCTCAACGGCGAGTTCATTGGCACCGTCAACGGCAAGCACGTCTTCGCCACTCAACGGCTCGGCAACTGACCGACCCGCTCAGTTTCAAACGGGTGCGGTTCTGGTGGAGGGTTGCTGAGTGTTGGTCTCTCACCCCCGAGGCCACCGTTGGGGCCCATCGGTTCATGAAGGTTTCGCCGGGCTTGGCTGTCGGCACTCGTATCGCCGCCCAATGACGCGGCAGATCACAGCGATCGACCCCCCACACTCCGGACCATAGGAGCGGTCCCAACGCCGTCGCGACAAAGCCCGACGGCCCGATCGTCGGCAAAGTTGTCGCGGGAGTTCCGACCCGTCGCGCACCTCGCACTTCTCCCACGATCGAACACTGTCAGCGGGGACCGGGGGGACCACGCCAACGGTGCGTTCTGGGGCTAACCGGCGCAGCCTGGCTTGCGTGGCTCGAATCGAAGGACGTCTGCGAAACTTGAATTCGTGTTGACCATGTGCATCCTGCTCTGGGCGAACGAAGGTTGCCGCGACGACCTGACCGCCTACGAAGACCAAGTACTCCTGATCGTTCAAGAACACGCCGGAACAGTGGTCTCGCGAATCCGGACCATCGGATCAGACCACGGACCCGACGAAATCCAAGTCCTCCAATTCCCGCATGATGACGCCCTCGCCAACTACCTGGCCGACCCACGCCGCACCGCACTCGCCGCCGAACGCGACCGCGTCGTCGCCCGAACCGAACGCCACGACGGACAGCTCCTCCCGCCAGTCGACTGACCCCGAGCGAACTCGACGGAACGCATCAGTTCCCTTGAGACGCACCCGTCGCCGAACCAAGTCATCGAACGCCAGAAAGGGTGCCGCCACTCCGCAAGGAACATGCCACACAGAGGTGGGCGATGCCCACCTCCGTCGGGGGTTGTTTCGTACCGCTCACAAGGAGTTCGAGACCACGTCCGGTTCATCGCGTGCGATGTCGGCTGTGGGCGGCCTGGCATGCCGTCTTTGATCGGCAAAGCACCGTTCGATGGTTCGGCGTCGCATCGCGACTGCACGCGGCGAATCAGTGGTCGTGCCCATTGTCTCCGTCACCCCGCTCGGCTCCACCGCATCCGGTACCGGCGCGGCGATCGGTCAGATCATCGACTATCTCGAACGAGGATCACGACGCCCTCAGCCGAATGCGAGCATCGTCGGCTGCTACGCCGACACACCCACCTCGGCAGGACTCTGGAGAGGGCGCGGTGTCAACGCGCATCAACTCATCGGCGCAATCGACACCGGAACGTTTCGGTCCGTGCTCGAGGGTCGTCACCCACTGACCGGTGAGACGCTCGTTTCGGCGGTCGGTTCGTCCGGACGTGCCGATCGTGAACGAGACCGACCGGTGCTGACTGGTGAGCCGGGTCAACTGATCGACGTCCAGGGCGCGGCGGCGCTTCTCGGTGTGGCGGCAACCTATGTCCAGCGACTCGTGCTTGAGACCGAACGAGATCCGGACACGAAGAACCCGCTCCACGGTGTCCGTGACGAACACAACCGG
>JANLRD010000065.1:0-13086 GCA_031368215.1 Acidimicrobiia bacterium
GACGCGCTGGGACCGGTGTCAAACCGCGTTCCTCTCATCCCCCTACGCCGGGGTGATGCCTCAGCGCGTCGAGGCGCCGTTCACCCTCGTCGTCCCCGGACGCTCCGGACGCAAGGACGTGGTGCGTGGCCGCATCGATGCCGTCTACGAACGCGACTCGGTGATCGAGATCGTCGACTTCAAGACCGGCCGGTTCCCCCACGACGGCGACACGTCGGCGTCGGTGCAGCTCGACATCTACGCGCTCGTTGCCGTCCAGCAATGGGGAGTGGCCCCCGAGCGGCTCCGAACCTCGTTCGTCTACCTCGCGCCGAACGGCTCAGCCGATGTGGCCATAGTGTCGACCGAGTGGTCGACGCAGGCCGTCGAGCGCGTGACCGGTCAACTCGCGAGTCGCCTCGACCGCATCAGCGCCGGACAGTTCTCGCCCCATGGCGGTCCATGGTGCGGCGGCTGCGACTTCGCATCGTTCTGCTCCGGTGCCCATCGCCCGTAGCCGTCCGCCACAGCTCACGGTTGTCGAGTTGGCGCCACGTCGTCGCGACCACCACTTGAAAGCGCCCGTCGCCAACCGGAGAACACGCCGCCAACTCGCCACACGTTGCCCGCCCAATTTCGTTCGCCGCGACGCCGACGGATTCAGTAGCGGTTGAGGATGTCGGTGTTGATGGCGTAGAGAGTGCCGACGAAGCCGAGGAGCGGAAGCACGAAGGCCAGCCATCTCGGCGCGCCCCATCGCTGCCATCCCATGGCGATCACCGATCCGAATGCAGCGAGGCCGGGGAAGGCGAGCCGGGCCTGGAATTGGGTGGTGTTCCACGCCAACACCCAGACCGACGCCGCCGCGGAAACGAACAGCAGCAGGCACACGACGGTGCCCGGGTCCCGGTGGCGGCGCCGCAGGTTGCCGAGTGACCCGATGACGGCGAGACCCCACAGGGGAACGTAGGTGATGCCCCGCCACCGGAACTGGTTCCATCCACTCGTGTACCAGAAGCTCGTGAGAAAGCCGCTGCCGACCGCTTTCACCAGCCAGTCGGTCGTGTGGATCTGCAACACCAGGGCCGGGATCCAGGACCGGAAGTACTCCACGGAGGCCCTGCTGGCGATCGGATCCCCGTAGCGGATCTGGTTCGAGACGAAGACCGGCATGCTCAGCACCATCGCCGAGAGCACGAGAACACCGGCGAGTCTCGGTTCGCGTCGCAAGCGCCACAGCGCCATTGCACCGGCAAACGCAATCATCGGCAGTGCGATCAGCTTCGTGGCGGCCAGCGCACCGAGGGCGAGTCCGAGCAGGACCGGAAGTCGCCACGGTCGACGGTCGCCTTGGTGATCACCCTGCCAGATGCGCACGAGCAGCAAGGTGATCAGTGCGCCGAGCGCGGTGGCGAGCGTGTCGTTGTTGACGAACGACGAGGAGAAGACGAAACGGGGGACGAACGCGACCGTCGCCGCGGCGGCAACCGAGTTCCAATCCGACGCCCCCAACCGTCGAGCGACCCGAGAGGTCAAGAGAATCGTAAGTGCACCTAACACAACAGAAAGGAGCCGCAACGGGAGGAGTCGGCGATGGTCGCGTGACTCCTGAGGTTCGGCGTGACTGAACTGTCCGTTGGCGACATCGCCGTCGCCCTGTTGCGGCGCGATGACGAACGCGTCCTGTCCGATGAGGCGTTGGACGCCGGCGACGAGCAGGTAGTAGCCGGGTGGTTGGTGGGGCGCATAGCCGGTGTTCGGGGCGATGCGGTACCACTCACCATCGACAAGCTTCTCGATGTTCATCATGTGGTCGGGCTCGTCGTTGGCCTCCCATGCCGGGGTCCGCACGGCGATGACGCAGCTCAGCGCAGCCGCGACAACGACCACAGCGCCGAGTCCGGCGGCCGGATCTCGGAGTCGGGCTACGAGACGGCGACGGAGCGCGGCGAACGGCACACGGGCACGATACCGGTCAGGACGTGTCCTGAGGCTGCGCTGAGGGTCGCCGCACGGGTGACCGACCCGCCGCCGTACCGTCTCTTCCATGGGACGTCGCCCGCACCACGAGATCATCGCATCCGGCGCGTCTGCTCGGGTGATGCGTCGCCGCGCCGCGCTGCTCGGAGTCGCATTGGCGGCGGGCGCGCTCGTCGGTTTCTCCATGACGGTCGGCGGCCCGTCGGCTGACGCCGCGACCACAAAGGGGCCCAAGGGCGAGTCCAAACCGGGAAAGGCCGTGAAGGTGGTGAAGGCGAAGTTCAGCGTCGAGGTGCCCTACGCGGCGCCGGAGTTCGCCGAGTTGCAGAACTGGGTCAACAGCAGCCCGCTGACCTTGGCGGGCCTGAAGGGCAAGGTCGTGCTGATCAACTTCTGGACCTTCGGGTGCTACAACTGCCAGAACACCATTCCTCACGTGAAGGATCTCTACGCGAAATACCACGCGAAAGGATTCGAGATCGTCGGGATCCACGCCCCGGAGTTCGACTACGAGAAGGACGCGGCAAACGTGAAGAAGGCGGTCGCCGACGACGGGATCGCGTGGCCGGTGGCGCAGGACAACGGCTTCAAGACCTGGCGCCGGTACAAGAACGGCTTCTGGCCGGCGTTCTACTACCTCGACAAGGCCGGTCGGGTTCGCCACCTGCACATCGGAGAGGGCGGCTATGCCAACCAGGACGCGGTGGTCGCAGCCCTGCTGGCAGAAGGCACAGCCGCGTGAATCGGCACAAGCAACGCGAATCGTAGGACGATGGAGGCGGTGAATCCGCTCCCCCCGATCACATCGAGTCCGTGGTGGCACCACGACTTCTTCGTCGCCGCCGTGGCCGAGCCGGTTCCGATGACCCGGGCCGCATTCGCGTTGAGTGCTCATCGGAGCCAGATAGCGTCCACCCGCGAGGGCCAATCGGCCGTCGACGATGAACTCGCACGGTTGGCCAGCGGCGTCAGTTCGATCGACCAGTGGCGGCAGCGGGTCTTCGTCGACGCTGGCTTCACCGGCAATGGCGCCGACTATCACGACCCGCGGAACTCGTTCCTTCCCGACGTACTCACACGGCGCCTCGGGATACCGATCAGCCTGGCGCTCGTCGGTCAGCTCGTCGCCGAACGTGCCGGCCTCACCAGCTGGGGAATCGGTCTGCCGGGGCACTTCCTTCTCGCCGTGGCGCCGAGTGGGGCCGTTCGCGGCGAATGGTGGACGAGTGAGACACGCATCGTCGATGCATTCGCCGGCGGTCGGACCATGTCGATGAACGACATCGTGGCGCTGTTCTCGTCGATGTTCGGGGATCGCCAACCGTTCCATCGATCGATGCTGGCCGAGACCTCGAGTCGCCAGATCCTGGTCCGCATGCTCGCGAATCTGAAGGCCAACTATGCGAGGAAGAACGATCTCGAAGGTCTGACTGCGGTAGTTCGTATGCGCACATGTCTTCCCGACTGGACACTCGACGAAGGCCGCGAGCTCGTGCGGCTCCACTCCGCGACGGGGTCGCTCGACGAAGCGCTCGCCGTGCTGGGTGAGCTCGGTACCCGGTTCCCCGACGCCGACGAGGTGTTGGCGGCGGAGCGCACACGTTTGGCCGTCGCGTTGAACTGAGCTGTTCATCCCGCCTGGGAGGACAGGAGCGGAGCCGTCGCGTTGAACTGAGCGACGCCTGCCCGTCTAGGTAAGACGCGAGCGGAGCCTTGCGACGAAGGGACGCTGCCCGGCACTGAGCCTGGCCTCAGCCACCTCGAGGCTCGTCCATGCGATGCGGTCGATCTCGGGGAACGACGCCGAGCGGCCTGAGCGCGGAGGCCATTCCATGTCGAACATGCCGGGACGGAACGCAGAGAGGTCGACATCGCCCGAGACGGCGAACAGGTGCACAGACTTCGCGGAACCGACGACGACGCCGATATCGATCACGTCGTCGAGCGACGGCGGCCCGGGAACGGCGAAGCCGACTTCCTCGCGGAACTCGCGGAGTGCACCGTCGAAAGGCTCTTCGTCGACTTCGAGCAGGCCCTTCGGAAAGGACCATGCCCCCTCGTCCTTCTTCGCCCAGAAAGGTCCACCGAGGTGGCCGATGAGGACCTCAACCGACGGACGACCCGCGCCATCGGACGCTGTGGGGATCCGTCGGTGGAGGACGAGGCCGGCGCTCATCGACTTCGTTTTCGAGGCCACGATGTGCGACTGTACGCGACGTCGAAGACGAATCGAGAGTCACCGGAGACACCTACGTGCGCATACGGTCCAGGAGCGCCGGTACCGAGACCCTGACGACGGCGATCGACTGATCGGCAATCGAATAGGGGAGAACCATCATGTCCCCGACAACGAACGCACCGCAGGAGTAGATCGCATTCGGAACATAGCCACCCGGCTGCTCGATGTTCGGGGTCAGCAGTGGCGTTGTGGTGGAGCCGATCACCTTCGTCGGATCGTCGAGGTCGAGGAGGAGCGCACCGATCGAATAGGTCCGAAGCGCACCGACCCCATGGGTGAGCACGATCCACCCGGCATCGGTTTCGATCGGCGATCCGCAGTTGCCGAGCTGCACGACTTCCCAGGCGTGGACCGGGTCCTGGATGTGTATGGGCTCCCCCCAGAAACCGATGTCGTCGGAGAACGACACCCCGTTCGACTCGCGGTCCGAGCGGGTGAGGGCGGCGAAGTGACCGTTCACCTTGCGCGGGAACAGCGCCAGACCCTTGCCAATAGCGCCCGGCCCGTTCACCGGGATCGACGTGAAGACGACGAAGTCCCTGGTCCGGAGCAGTCGCTGCCGGACCGTTGATCCGTCGAAGGCCGTGTAGGTCCCGAGGTACGACACGGCGCCGAGCTCGTCGACGAACCGGACGAACCGGACGTCCTCCATTCCCCCGCTTTCGACGCCGAGAAAGGGATACAGCACGCGAGAGGAAAGCGCCCCGGACGGAGCGAAGCCGATGCGGTAGGACCCATCGGGCAGCGCAGGTTCACGGCGGAACGTTCCGACCGTCGGCTCCACCACGACGGGAAAGGGATCAGGCGGGTCGACGACCACGGAACCGTCGGGCGAGACCCGACCTGACCGGAAGCCGATGGTGGACCGATGCCCCTCGCCGATGCCGCGGACGCTCATGACGAACTCGACCGACCGCTCGCCATCCGCCGCAGCCGATGCGGCCCCAGGCGCAACAACGACGGACGGGTTGCACAGGGCCGCGCCTTCGATCGCATACTCCTGGGTGAAGACCGCGCCGATGAGCAGCAGCTTGGCGGTGGTCAGGGCCTCGCTGAGCCGGTCCGGCGACTCCTGGTGGTCCGGGGAGTGGTCCGGTGTCGCCGACATGGGTGCCCCGTCGGACGCGAATGACGAGAGGATCTGGGCAGCGTGGTCGCGCCACGTCTTGCGCATCGAACGATGCCGGTCGCCGAACCGCCGCTCGACATCATCGAGCGCGGCAACCGCCTCCTCCTCGGAGAGCGCGCGAACGCGTTCGACAACGGCGGCGGCGCGGGAGCGGCCGGGACCGACGTTCTCCGCGCCCGGTAGGAAGATCCGGGTGACGACCCGCGACGTGTCGTGCGAAAGGCGGATGCCGGTGTCGCGCACGAGTCCGGTCTCCTCCCGCCACGCCGACCGATCCTCGGGATCGCGAATCTCGGTGCGCGGTTCGTCCGACGAGAGATGGTCGTTCATTGCGGACACGCTCGTGCTCGATGGATGATCGTGGTTGCCGCCATGGTCGACTCCGCCCCCTGGTTGGTGTTGACCGACGCGGCGCAGAGCCCGTCGTAGCCGCCGCCGCTGACGGGGTCGACCATCACCAGTCCGGCATCGTTGTCGCCGAGGAGCCACGACTCAGCGAGTCGCACACCTCGCCACCACGAGTCGTCCGAGGTCACGTTGGCAGCTCGGGCGCATGCATCGGCGAGCGCGGCCGCTTCGATGGGCTGCTGGTCGAAGAGCGGAGGGATGCTGGTCGGACCATGGTCGCCCACACCGGAGACCGACAGATGTCCGTTCACGGTCTCGCGCTCGAGCAGCCATTCGAGCATGACGAGCCCGCGTTCAATGTCGTCGGCCCGCCCGAGCGCGGCACCTGCGCCGATCGTCGCTTCGGCGAGTGCGGCATTGGCATAGCGCAGCGTCGGCTCCGGCCATCGCCAGGCACGGCTCATCGGCGGTCCGACCCGATCGAGGTAGTCCGCGGCGAGGCGGCGGGCGGGTTGGTGGTCAGGGTGCACGGAGAGCACTTCGATCGCACCGAGAGCGGCGAATGCCATCGACCGCATCTCCGGCGAACGCAGACGCGCACCATGGTTGAAGCCGCGCCGGGCACGGCGGCGGAGTGCCGGATCGGCGTGACGTGCGGTTGCCACGCCGAGGCCCCAGAGGCTACGGCCCCAGCAGTCGTCCGTCGAGGGTTCGTCGGTCCACTCGCCGGCGATGTTCATGCGGTTGTGCGTCTTGCCGCACACATCCTGCGCGGCAAGAACGAAGCCCAGCGAAACCCGGGCAAGCCGGTCGGCCTTGGCGGAGGCCCCGGCATCGGTGGCAACGATCACGAGTCGGGCGTTGTCGTCGGTGCAGTAGCCGTGCTCGAGTCGAGGCACTGTGCCTTCGGCGTGCTCGAACAGACCACGATCGTCGGTCATGCGATCAAGGTGGGCCAGGGAGAGGAACCTCGTGAGGTCGGGCGCACCAGCCGCAGCTGTTGGGATGGGACGATCGGCGATCGACAGCTTCATATCGCCACGGAGCGGGCAGAACGCATGAGCGACTGACCGAGGTCGAGATAGCGGGCGGCAACGGCGGACCACTCCAGCTCCGGCGCCAGACGGCGCGCCTCGGCCGCCATGCGCTCGCGCGCCACGTCGTCGGTGAGCACCACACGGATCGCCTCCGCCATCGCTGCGGGGTCACCATGGGGCACCACGATGCCGGCCCCCGAGGAAAGCAGCTCGACCGCATGAGGGAACGCGGTGGCGATGACGGGCCGACCGGCAGCGATGGCGTCGACAAGTACGCCGGAGGTGACCTGGTCACGCGAGTCGTAGGGGAGCACCACGGCCGTGGCGGTGGCGATCAGTCGGGCCAGCGACGAGTTGTCTCGGTAGGCCCCGTCGAAGGTCACCGCCTCTCGGACGCCGAGCGACTGGGCGCGCTGCATGAGCCAGGCCCGGTACGCGTCGCCGTGAGCGGCGAACACGTTCGGGTGGGTGACTCCGGCGACGGTGTAGTTCGGTTGTGGTTGCAGTGTCCGCAGGCGGCCGATCGCGTCGATGACGTGCTCGATCCCCTTTCCCGGTCCGAGCAGGCCCCAGGTGAGAAGACGATTCGCGGCGTGGGGCCCTTCGGTGCCTTCGGGCGCCGCAACGGTGCTCGCACCGTGCGGAATGAGCGACACCTTGGTCTTGTCGATCCCGTAGGAGGAGAGCAGACGCGACTGCGCGACCTTCGTCATCACGACGAGATGATCGGCCCGTTCAGCGACGGCGATCAGGACCGAGCGCTGTCTCGGAGTCGGCGTCAGCGGAACGGTGTGGAGGATGACGATGCTGGGCACGCTGAGCGCCGCCAGGATGTCGAGGACCTCGTCCCCATCCGGGCCTCCGTAGATGCCGTACTCGTGCTGAATGATCGCGAAGTCGTTGCGGGAAAGCGATGCCGTCGCATTCCGGATCGAACGCTCCTGACCGTTGGCGAGGGTGACGACGCCGACCTGGGCCGGCGTCGGGACATCCGATGGACCCTGCACGCGAACGATGGATACCCGGGCGTCATGACCGACCAATGCCCGCTCGAGCGCGAACGCAAACGTGGCGAGGCCGCAGATCTTGGGCGGATAGGTGCTCATCAGGCCGATGTGCAGGCTGCTAGTGGGACGTTTCACATGGCGATACAGCAGTGGTCCGGTGGGCATGGGAGAACTCCTCGACGCGGCCGAACGAACCACGGCGGTCGAACCCGGCGATGTCACGCCATGGCCGAGCGGGGTGGTTCCGGCAGAAGACCTACGGACCTGCATCGATGATGAGCGCCGATGCAGGGAGTGCGGAGCGGCCGCGCAAACGCGACACGCTCGGCGCGCCATCGATGGTTCGGCGCGCGAGATGTTGAGGGAGCGGCGGCAACGCCGCTGAACTACTTGTCCCAGGCCTTGCGGACTGCGGTCTGCTCGACCTTCTTGTCGGCCTTCGCCGCGCGCTTCTCCTTGAGCGTGCGGCCGGGCTTCTTCGCGTTTGGTGCGGCTGGGGTTCCCTTGTTGGCCATGACGCACCCTACAGGCGAATACCGGAGCGGGCTCCCGGCTGGCCAAGGGTCACCTGGAGTGACCACTCGGTGCGTCCAGGTGGAAGACACCTTTCGTGTGCCAAGCGGCGGTTCCGATCGAGTCGGACTACAGCAGCGTGGCGAGAAAGGAACGCGTGCGATCGCGTTCTTCGGCCGAACCGAAGACGCTCGCGCAGAACTCCGTGGCGCCGGAATCGGCGACCCGCAGCACATGTGCGGTGATCGCCTTCTCGTCACCGATCACGGCGATGTCCGCCGGGCCGGCCGCACCTTCGCGGTCGAGAACGGCTCGGTACGACGGGAGCGTTCCGTAGATGACGAACTCCTTGGCCGCCCGGGCCTTGGCTGCATCGACATCGTTGGTGAGGCACACCGGGAGGCCCACAACGGTCTGCGGCGTCGGACGACCGGCGTCCGCAGCGGCAGCGTGCATTGTCGGAATGATGTGTTCGCTTATGGTTCGCGGTCCGGTCATCCAGAGGATCGTTCCGTCAGCCATCGCTCCGGCCAGCCGGAGCATCGCCGGTGCGAGGGCAGCGAGGAGCACCGGGCAGGGATCGATGCCCGGGAACGTTACGGCCCCTTTGAAGGTGAGCGTGGAGCCTTCGTATGACACACGTCGATCGTTGATCAGCGGGTTGAGGATCGAAAGGTACTCGCGCATATGAACGGCCGGCTTGTCGAACGACATGCCGTACATGCCTTCGATCACGACCTGATGCGAAAGACCGATCCCGAGGACGAGTCGTCCACCCGTGGCCGCCTGCGCCGTGAGCGCAAGCTGGGCCATCGTCGCCGGATGACGTGGATAGGTGGGAACCACGGCAGTGCCGAAGGTGATGTTTTTCACCGTGGAACCGGCAACGGCGATCGCCGCCAAGGTCTCAAGGCCGAAGAGCTGGGGGCTCCACACGCTGGCGAACCCGGCATCGGCGGCCGCCTGGCAGTCCGCCACATAGGAATCGATCGCGGTCGGGGCAAGGAAGATTCCAAGACGCATGGAAACATCCTCGCCGGTCGTACGGCCGGGGGCGAACCGCGAGCACCGGCTGGTCACGGAGACCTGTTCCGCGTGGCGGAACCGCGCCCGTCGGCAGGGTCGGGGCCTCCGCCGCCGATAGCCTCGGGCCGTGGTTTCCTCCCTCGACGATCTGCTCGCACCCCTCCGTCCGCACCCCGACCTCTCCACCCTCGCGGCGCTGGAGAAGCGAGTGCTCTGGCTGGCCTGTCGAATGATCGACCACGCCAACCACGACCGTCCGAACACCGACGGCATCAAGGTCGGGGGCCATCAGGCGAGCTCGGCGTCGATGGCGACCCTGATGACGGCGCTGTACTTCGCCCACCTCGAACCCGGTGACCGGGTCAGCGTGAAGCCCCACTCGTCGCCGGTGTACCACGCCATCACCTACCTGACCGGACACCTCGATCGCCGGTATCTCACCACCCTGCGCGAGAAGGGCGGGCTGCAGGCCTACCCGTCGCGGACGAAGGATCCCGATCCGATCGACTTCTCCACCGGGTCCGTCGGACTCGGCGTTGTCGCGCCCCTGTTCGCCGCCGCCGTCCGTCGGTACACCGACGCCCATTTCGGCTCGACCGGTCGAGTCCCGCGGTACGTCGCGCTCATGGGAGACGCCGAGCTTGATGAGGGCAATGTGTGGGAGGCGATCGCCGATCCCGCCGTTCAGGGGCTGGGCAACGTCACGTGGGTCGTCGACCTCAACCGCCAGTCGCTGGATCGGGTCGTCCCTGGCATCAAGTCAGCGCGCTTACAGAAGATGTTCGCCGACAACGGCTGGAACGTCGTCGAGGCAAAGTATGGGCGCATACTTCAGTCTGCGTTCGCCCGACCGGGCGGCGCTTCGCTGCGGACCTGCATCGACGAGATGCCCAACGAGGTGTACCAATCGTTCTTCGCCCTCAAGGGCGCTCCGTTGCGCGAAGCGTTCTACGGACGGGCGTCGAACGAAGTGCGCCGGTTCCTCGACCAGGTGCCCGACGAATCGTTGGCGACCCTGCTCCAGAACCTCGGTGGCCACGACCTCACCGAGTTACTCAGCGCATACTCCGCAGCCGACGCCGTGACCGACCGTCCGACGGTGGTGTTCGCCTACACGATCAAGGGCTTCGGCCTTCCGATGGCCGGTGATCCCCTCAATCACGCCGCGTTGATGACGAAGAAGCAGATCGAGGAGTTCCGCGCCACCCTCGGCCTCACGGGGGCGAACGAGTGGGACCGCTTCGACGCGGGGTCCCCGGAGCAGGCGTTGTGCGACCGGGCGAGTGCGGCCATCGCCCCGAAGTCGAAAGCCCTGCACGGGTCGTGGCCATCCGTGCCGATCGGCACCGATGTGCTCGCCGGAGTCGCCGGAGCAAAGCCCTCGTCGACCCAGGAGACGTTCGGCAAGATCCTCGTGAACCTCGCCCGCGTCCCCGAGGTGGCGTCGCGAATGGTCACCACCGCACCCGACGTGGCGGTGTCGACGAACCTCGGTGGCTGGATCAACAAGGTCGGCGTGTTCACTCCAGAGTCCCAGGAGGACCTCCGCCCAGGTGATCTGCTGCGCTGGATCCAGGGTCCGACCGGACAGCACATCGAACTCGGTATCAGTGAGATGAACCTGTTCCTGCTGCTCGGCATCCTCGGACTCTCCGCCGATCTCAACGGCCAGCCGCTCCTGCCCATCGGCACGGTGTACGACCCCTTCGTCTGCCGCGGCCTCGATGCCTTCATCTACGCGGTGTACTCCGGTGCCCGCTTCGTTGTCGCCGGCACTCCCGCAGGAACCACGCTTTCCTATGAAGGCGGCGCGCATCAGTCGACCATCACCGCCTCCATCGGCATGGAGCTCCCCGGCGTCTGCTTTGCCGAGCCGGCGTATGGAACCGCGCTCGACTGGCTGCTCTGCGACGGGCTCAACCGTCTCGGCGACCCCGACGGTGAAGCGTTGTATCTGCGCCTCACCACGCGTCCGCTCGACCAGGCCCCGTTCGAGGCCGCGCGCGCTCGATTGGGCGAAGCCGAACTTCGCCGCCAAGTGCTGGCAGGCGGCTACCGGCTGGTCGACGCGTCGGCGGCCGCACTCGGTGGGGCCCCGGCGGTCACGCTCGTGTCCAGCGGGGCAACGATGCCCGAAGTCGTCGGCGCAGCTCGCCAGTTGACCGAGGAGGGGGTAGCCGCCAGCGTCGTGGATGTCACCTCGCTCGACCGGTTGTACCGGGCGTGGCGTGGTGCGCTTCGCACGGGCGTGAACTCCGTGAGCCGTACGCGCGCTGACGATCATCTCGCACTGCTGTTCGGCGGCGAGTCCCGTCACGCCCCGATGGTCACTGTGCACGACGCATCACCGCACGCCATGGCGTGGCTCGGCTCGATCTTCGGCGCCGCCGTCACTGCCTTGGGCGTCGACACCTTCGGCCAGTCAGCGTCGATCACCGACACTTATCGCCTCCACGGTCTCGACACCGACACGATCGTCAACGCCGCGCTGGTCGCGCTGGAGTAGGCGGAACGGTCCGGCGACCGCCGAGCAGAGCCGCGCTGGTCGCGCTGGAGTAGGCGCAACGCTCCGGCGAACAAGCAGCAGAGCCGCGCTGGTCGCGCTGGAGTAGGCGCAACGCACCGGCGACCAAGGACATCACGCCGCCACCTGCCGTCGACGCGGCGGCCCCGTCTTCATGACCTCCCCGCTGGGGAGTTCGATCGTCAACGAACGATCTGGCCCGAGGGTGAACCGCCAACCGCCTTCGTGGGCGGCATGGTCATGCTTGCTGCAGAGTGGCAGAAGATTCGCGAGATCCGTGGGACCGCCGTGGCGCCACCAGTGCACATGGTGGGGCTTGGTGTGGTTGAACGACACAGAACATCCGGGCACGGCACAGGTGGCGTAGACCGCTCGGAGCGCCCGCCGTTGGGCCCGGTTGGCCAGACGGGTTGAGCGGCCGAGGTTGAGCTCACCGTCGGCATCGATGACCGCTCCCTCGCGCACGATGACCGGACGGATGGCGGCGTTGTGGCAGAGGTCTCGGATGCGAGACCACGGAACCCGAACCGGAATGCCCCAGTCAACCGTCGGGTTCCCGTCGGGATCGAGCATCGTGGTGTCGATGACCAGAGTGAATTCCGGTCGTCCGAATCGTTTCACCTCGGTCGCTAGCGCATCGTCGAAGGCATCCCATTCATCAGCTTCGTCAGACTGATCAGAGGATCCCGGTGTCTCGGATCCGTGGTTTTGCGTTCGTGCCTGGCGTTGGTTTCCTGCGGGAGCACCGAAACCGGACGCGAGAGCCAGGAGTGCAAGAGCCCGCAGATGGTCCTGTTTCTCGCCTGGCTCCGTGGGTGTCGTGGAGGGGGTCTTCGACGCGAACATCGCCGCCATCGCAGCTTCGATCCGGCCGTGCATCCGCGCGCCGGACTCGGGGTCGAAAGATCCGGAAAGCCGCCACATCCCTGTCGCACGATCGGTCCACGTGCGCAGGCGGGTGGCTCGACGCTGGCGCTCGAAACGGCCCATTCCGCCATCAGCGGCAATCCGCTCGGCAGCGGAATGCAGGCTGGCTGCGAACTCCTCTGGCGTGGATCCCGATGCCGCGGCAGCCCTGATCAGTTCGGGAGTGGATTCACGAAAGCCTGCCTTCACCGCACCCTCGAGCGAGCCCTGAACCTTGGCGAACACGTCGACGTGTACGCCACCGAGCTCTCCGGACGCCAATGCGTCGTTCAGTTGAGGGGATTCGGCGAGCGCTGCGGCACGTCCCAGCACCTTGCTCCCGTGATGGTTCGCTCGCTGCGCGGACTTCGCAACATCACGCTCAGGGGTGGCCGATG
>JANLRD010000141.1:0-34024 GCA_031368215.1 Acidimicrobiia bacterium
TGGCATAAGTCTTGGTTCGTTCGTCGCAGCGCAGACGGGTGACTGCGACGGTGTGGATCGCGGCGTTCAGTCGTCGGTCTCCGAAGCGGTTGAGGCGGTGTCTGGTCGTGAGCCCCGATGATAGACGCCACTACCGACACCTGTCCCGAGTCGCTCTGCCCGTCGGCCCAGCCGACGAACTCGAAGAAACCCTCAGCCTTCGCGTGCACCTCCCCGGAAGCGTTGCGACCAGCGGACCCGAACTCGTCCTCGCCGGGCTCGTCAAACAACTCCACGCCCACACAATCACACTCGAAGACGCCAACATCGTCGCCCGCCTCGTCACCAACGGAACCTCCGCCCGCCAACAAGCCGCCCGGCTGTACATGTCACCGAGAGTCGCGCAACGACGCGTCCACACCGTCACCACGCACCTCCTCGCCAACGCCGCCTGAACCCCTTCGTACCCGTACGACTGCCGTGAACACCAACCAGAACCAAGCCGACCCGGCCGGACCCATCCTCGCCCTCCTCGCCATCACGGCCACCTTCCTCGCCGTCCTGTGGGCAGGAGCCCAACTTGCCGCGCTCACTGTCCACCACCAGCCCCTCGGACCCGTCCCACTCAACACCTTCCTCTGGGCCGCACTCCTCTCCCACCCAGGCCCGAAACGGCCGCTCCGTCGACTGGCAAACCGAACCAATCCGCGCCGACGATCTCATCTTCCACCGCGGGTCCGTCCCGGTTCACGACTTCGGCCACGTCGGCATAGCCATCAACGCCACCCAATGGATCGTTGCCCCCTCCGCCGGCGACATTGTCTCCATCCGGCCTATCCGCTTCGAACGTGTCCAGGCAATCCGTCGCCTCGTCACCCAATGACCAAAGGACTCTGATGCGAGAGCTCACCACCATCGAGCGCGTAACCATTTCCGTTGACGAGGCGGCCGCAATGCTCGGGATATCGCGGACCTCGGCCTATGAGTACGTCCGCACCGGTCAGCTCCCTGCCATCCGCATGGGGCGCCGACTCCTTGTTCCTCTGAAGGCAATCAATGACCTCCTCGACGGCTTGGTCGGTGATCGCACAGCGACGACCGGCGCTGTTTCCGCGCGACAGCGCCAGGTCGCCGGTCAGTCGTAGAGGTTGCCCAGGAGGTTCGCAGCAGCAACGTCAGCCTCGGTACGCCCGCGGGTATACGTGCTCAGAATCGTCGCTACCGAGTTTCCCAATCGGTCGGATGCTGTCTTGGCGTCGACGCCGGCATCGATCATGGTTGTGGCCGCCTGGTGCCGAAGTGCGTACAGCGGCACCGCTCTCATACCCGCTCTTTCGCGAAAGTATCGAAACCGACGAGCGACGACGTCGGGACGCCAAAACGACCGTCCGTCGACGGAGGAAGCGAAGATGAACGATTCGGGCTCCAATCGAACTCCAGCTCGCTCAGCACGGGCTTGGCACACGGCGCGGTGGTCGCGCACCCATTGAAGCGTCGACGTATCGAGGGGGATCTTTCGCGTCTTGCCGGTCTTCGTAAGCTCCTCCGGGTTCATGCCGGCTTCCGAACGCATGATGCGGCGGCGGACGTGCAGGTCACCCGACACGAAGTTGATGTCGTGCCATCGAAGTGCGCACACCTCACCCGGTCGAGCCCCAGTCACGCCAGAAACTCGGACGTACGTAGCGAAATCGCGATCCTCACGAGCTATGAACTCCACCAGTCGCTTCACCTCTTGGGCGGTGGGGGTGGCGATCACCGGCTTCGCAACCGTCGGCGGCTTTGCCATCGCCGCGACGTTGACGGGGATCCACCCCCAGCGAACGCCTTGGGAGAGGGCGGCGCGAACAATCGTATGCGCCTTGCGGATAGAGGCCGGCTTGAGGCCGCAGTCTCGCAGCACGAGATACCAACGATCCATATCGGCGACCTTCAGCCGATCGAGCCGGACTTCCCAGAGGTGCGGCTTGATCTGGTTCTTGATATAACCCGCATATACCTGTCGAGTCGACGCAGCGGCGGGGCCGCCCAACTCGAGCCAGCGCTCGATCAAGGCACCGAGCGTCATCGTCGTGCCTTCGTCCACCCGACCGGCTTCGCCGTCGATCTCCTTCATCAGCTCATGCAAAAGCGAGTTCGCCCCGCGACGCGTCGGCGCAGTAGCCGTCCGGTACCGGCGCTTGTTCGTAGCTGGGTCCCGGCCTGCCTCGACTTGGCAGGTGTAGACGGTCGAACCGTCCTTCTTGACCCTCTCTCGGATCGTGCCCTTCATGCCATCACCTCAGATGCTGTTCGGCAGCCTTGAGGCCCTGCTTGACTCCCTATGCTGTAAACACGCTGTAAAAACCGCCGGGAAAAGGAAAAGCCGATCCGAAGACCGGCTCTGACCTGCTGCTTTGTGGCAGCCCCAACGGGATTCGAACCCGTGCCTCCACCTTGAGAGGGTGATGTCCTAGGCCACTAGACGATGGGGCCGTGCTGCATCCGGCGAACCGGACTTGATGTCAGCCGACCGAGGCCGGATGGCTGGGGAACAGGGACTCGAACCCCAAATTGCAGAACCAGAAACTGCCGTGTTGCCAATTACACCATTCCCCAATGGCCCAAAGATCATAGCGACTCGGACTGCTCACCCGTTTCCGCACGTCCTTTGACCGGAAGCGGCCAACCCGGGGGAGGCTCAGGCCCGCTTCTGCACCCGTGCCCACTCGTCTTTGAGCCCGACGGTGCGATGGAACACCCGGGGCCGGAGGTCATCGGCGCAGAAGTAGCCGAGCCGTTCGAACTGGACCCGCTCCCCGGGCGTGGCGGACGCGAGCGCCGGCTCGCACAGCGCCGTACTCACGGCTACGGAGTTGGGGTCGACGAACTCGAGCGGGTCGCGTCCCTCCTGGGCGTCGGGATAGGCCTCGGTGAACAGCCGCTCATAGAGCCGCACCTCACACTCCTCGGCATGATCGGCCGATACCCAGTGCAATGTGGTCTTGACCTTGCGGCCATCGGGGGCGTTCCCGCCGGCAGTGGCCGGATCGTAGGTGGCGCGAAGTTCGACGATCTCGCCGTCGGCGTCTTTGATCACATCGGTGCACTTCAGGAAATACGCGTAACGAAGACGCACCTCGCGGCCTGGAGCGAGCCGGTAGAACTTCGGGGCCGGCTCCTCCATGAAGTCGTCGCGCTCCAGGTAGATCACCTTGGAGAACGGGACCTTGCGGCTTCCGTCCGCCTCGTTCTCCGGGTTGTTCACGGCATCGAGCCATTCGACGTGATCGTCCGGGAAGTTCTCGATCACCACGCGAAGCGGACGGAGCACCGCCATGCGACGGAGTGAGGTCCGGTTGAGCTCGTCGCGGACGAATGACTCGAGCAGCTCGATCTCGTTCGTCGAGTTCACCTTCGACACGCCGACCTCGGCGCAGAACGCCCCAATGGCGCTGGGCGGATAGCCGCGGCGGCGCATGCCGCGAAGCGTGGACATGCGCGGATCGTCCCAACCCTCAACCGTATGTTCGCGTACGAGTTGAGCAAGCTTGCGCTTCGACATGACGATATGGGTGAGGTTGAGCCGCGAGAACTCGTACTGTGCGGGCCGGATGCCCGGAAGGTCGAGTTGATCGAGGAACCAGTCGTAGAGCTGGCGGTGCGCGTCGAACTCGAGCGTGCAGATCGAATGCGTGATCCCTTCGGCGGCGTCGCACTGGCCGTGTGCCCAGTCGTAGGTCGGGTAGATCGGCCACGCGTCGCCGGTACGGTGGTGATGCGCGTGACGGATCCGATACATGATCGGGTCGCGCATCTGCCCGTTCACATGGGCCATGTCGATCTTCGCCCGCAACACTCTCGCGCCATCGGGGAACTCACCAGCGCGCATACGACCGAACAGGTCGAGGTTCTCGTCGACCGGCCGGTCGCGGAACGGAGAGTTCACGCCCGGCTCGCTGATCGATCCGCGGGTGGCGGCGATGGTCTCGGCGTCCTGATCGTCGACGTAGGCCACACCTTTGGAGATGAGCAGCTGAGCCCACTCGTAGAGCTGCTCGAATTGATCCGACGCGTACTTCACGTCGCCGTTCCACTCGAATCCGAGCCAGCGAAGGTCCTCCTCGATCCCCGAGACGAAGTCGGTGCTCTCGGTGAGCGGGTTGGTGTCGTCCATCCGCAGGTTGCACGTGCCGCCGAACTCTTCGGCCAGGCCGAAGTTCAGACAGATGGCCTTCGCATGGCCGATGTGGAGGTAGCCGTTGGGTTCGGGCGGGAAACGGGTGGCCACGATCCCGCCGTTGCGGCCCTCCGCGATGTCGCGACGAACCTGCTCACGGATGAAGTCGGTGAGCACGGGAGCGGGGACGTCGGCAGCAGCTTCGGAGGTCATTCGGGTACACGTTCTCTGTTCGAAAAGGTCCTGAAACGCTAGTGGCGGTGAGTCGGTAGGCTGCGCCGGTTCACCAGAACTGGTGGCCGGTGACGATCCGGCGACACATCTTGATGGGGCGTTCGGCTCAATCTGACCGCTGGATACAGACGTGACAGCCGGCTCGTGGCATCGTTGTCGGGTGACGCCAACAGCCGGGCGAACAGCGCGAATGGCAGTCCTCGCCCTCTTGTCCCTCGCTGTCGCTGCTTCCCCCGCCGCGGCAGCGGAAGTTTCACCGCTCCCCTCAGCCACGCCGGTGGCCGCGGCCACCGCTTCCCAGCCGCCAACCGCGGCATGGACCGCCCGACAGCAACAGCGACAGGCGGCACACGACCAACGCAAGGCAGAACGCCTCGCGAAACGCCGACAGGAACGGGCCGACCGAGTCGCCGTGCGTCACCGCGCTGCCCTCTCGGCGCCTCCGGACGCGATTGCCCCGACTTCGGCGTCGGGAGTCCGGACCGAGGTTGCCGGGGTCACGATCACCGCGCCGCCGCTGACGACGGATCCGACGAACATCGCGCCACCCACAGGCCGAGGACGTCCCCTTGACGCCGCAGAGTTGCAGGAATTGCTCGCGCGGTGGACAGCGTCGCGCACCGACCTCGGCGCGATGTCCGTGACCGTTCGACAGAACGGCCAATCGTGGAGTGGCTCGGCCCGCAACGGTGGCGTCGCCCCGGACCCGATGCAGCGATACCGGAGCCTCAGCGTCACGAAGACCATCACGGCTGCCCTCGTCCTGCGCCAGGTCGAGTTGGGCACCATCGCCCTCGATGCGCCCCTTCCCCCGCTCACCGGGGTGAGTGCGCCGATCCCTCCTGGGCTCACCGTCCGCCATCTCCTCCGGCACCGCTCCGGGCTCGTTGAGTACAACGCCGCGCCAGGGTACGTCTCCACGGCACCCCTTTCACCCAGCGACGCGGTCGAGCTGTCGCTCCGCGCGCCCCTCCGTGTTCCGGTCGACAGCGTCACCGTTTATACCAACAGCAATTACCTTTACCTCGGGCTCCTTCTCGAGCAGGTCACCGGGCGTCCGTACGGCGACCTCGTCGGCGAACTGGCGGCGTCGCTCGGGATGACGAGCACCCGCCTCGAACCGCCGGATCGACCGGGATGGCCGGGGTTCTCCTCCGGTGGCGTGATGTCGAACACCGCCGACCTTGCGCTGTGGGGTGAGGCACTCACCACTCCCGGTCGGGTCCTTCGAGAATCGTCACTGCGGGAGATGGAGCGATTCGACGCGAACCATGCCGGACTTGGCATGTGGGCCTACTGCCCGTGCCCGTCTACAGATGGAACGCAGCTCCTTGGACACCACACCGCAACCGGTGGATTATTCATCGTGCCCGGCCGTGGTGTCGTGATCGCCATGCACGCCGACGTGGAACTCGGTGACACGGCCGGACGAGCGCGGGCACTGGTCGAGGCGATCGACGCGCAGCGATCGAGCCGGTAGCAACGAACACTCGCAGGCCGCCCGCCGTCTCTTCGGAGACGCGACGAGCATCGCGCCGGTGAAGATTCTTACCGGTTTCTTGCATTTCACTCATAAGTTCCTTACCACTATCACCGATAAGTAGTCGGCATGGATCGGCTGCGGACATCGAAGACTCACCACGATGTAACAGCGCCATCTCCCGTGGTAGGTCGAAAGTCCTATTGCACTGATTCGAGTGAATCAACGACCCGACCACGGGATCGTGATGCGCTCCTCGACCTCCTCCGGACCGTCGCCCTCGCCCGCATCATCTTCTGGCACCTCTTTGCGCAGACGTGGCTCACGTGGATCGCTGCGCTCCCCGTCATGTTCTTCGTCCTGGGAACCGTGACGCGGCCGAGTCCGTCCGGCCATCTCTCGTTCGTCCAGCGGCGCGGCCGCCGCCTCCTCGTTCCGTTCTGGGTCTACGGCGTGACAGTTGCCGTGTTCTCCTTTGCGTACACCGTCGCCAACACGACCAAGGGCCGGGTGAGCCTCTCGCAACTCGTGGCCTGGGTGCTCCCCGTCGTCGACCCTACCGCTACGTCATGGAGCGGCGGTTGGCTGACCTCGCACCTCTGGTACCTACGCGCCGTGTTGTGGATCACCGTCCTCACTCCGGTACTCCGTCTCGCCGCGCGGCACCTCCGGGTCACCGCAGCCGCACTCGTCGTCGGGATCGCCACGTTGTCCGCCGCGTCGCTCTACGACGTTCCCTATCTCGGACGTGGCCAGCTGCATTTGCTTTTGGGCGATTTTGTTGCCTACGGATTCTTCGCCGTGCTCGGCATTGCCTACGGTGCCAGAAGGACGATCGGATCAGTAACCGGACGGGCGCTGACCGCGATTTTCGGGTGGGCGGGCGCAATTCTCTTCGCCAGCACCATCGGCGTGCCGCCCGGCGGCGTCAACAGCTCCTACCCTCTGATCGTCCTGCTCGGCATCGCAACACTCGCGACACTCAGCTTGGCCGAAGCACCGCTGCGGACGCTGGCCAGTCGAGGTCTTCTGGCGGAAGTTACCCGCCGGGTCTCGTCGCGTGCGCTCACGATCTACCTCTGGCATCCGTTGTGCATCGTCGGCGCGGCACACCTCGTCACGACCTCCACCGGACCACTCCGGTCACTTGAGCTCGCCAGCGCTACGTTCGGACTCATCGGCGCCGCCGTCGTTGCGTTCGGCTGGATCGAGGACCTCGCAGGAACATCTCGACGCAAGCGAATCGAGCGGCCAATGCGATCGCGACGCATCGGAGTTGCCGCAATCCTGACCGTGTCCGCGGCCGGCTTGTTCACACCGGGATCGTGGGTCTCCGCCGCGGCCGTTCGAACACTGAACTCCGGGACACTCGTCCCGGATATCCCCGCACCCTCGTCTCGAGCGGCACTGAGCGATTCCGCCTTCGCTACAACCGCCGTTCCGCCCGAGCAGCCGGTCCTCCTCGCACTACGCACGGGCGACGCTGCCTCTCTGTCGTTCGACCCGCCGTGGTCAGCGGCGCCAACCATCGCTCCATCGGCTTCACCCGTGCTGCAGGTCATGCCTGCCGCCCCGGTGGTGACGAAGACGCGGACAGTTGTGCCGTCAACGACCCCCAGGGTCCGACCGACCACCACAGTTCCTGCTCGACGTGCCACCCCAACGACGACGCTCCCCCCGACAACGGCGAAACCGAAGTCCGCCCCGACGACGACATCGATTGCGACCGCGGCCAAGACGCCGGGAGCGACCGTCACGACCGGAGCCCCGACGACGCCCACGACCTCCGCCTCCCTGCCAGCCGACAAGCTCCAGCGCGCCTTCGACGCCTGGCGCGTGCAGGTACAACCGGCGATCAATTCGTCGGTCGTCGCGATCCGGATCGGCGCCAACACCTGGACGTCACGGTCCGCCGATGCGGGAGTCGACTCGAAGTACCTGACCACAAGAGAATTCCGCGCGTCGAGCATCACGAAGACCTTCACCGCCGCTCTTGTCCTGCGCGCCGTCGACCGCGGCGATCTGCGTCTCGATGACCAGGTCCCGTCGCTCACCGGAGTCTCGGTGCCTGCTCCCGCCGGGCTGACGATTCGCCAACTCCTCACTCACACCTCGGGGCTGGTCGACTACCGCGCCGCTAGCGGCTACGACCCGTCGGCGCCGCTGACCGTTGCCGATGCCGTGACATTGTCGTTGCGGGCACCGCTGGTCGGGGCCGGCTCCCAGGTCAGCTATGCGAACTCGAACTACCTCTACCTCGGGCTTCTGCTCGAGCAGATCACGGCGAAGTCGTACGGGCAACTCGTACGTGAACTCATCTCTGAGGTCGGCCTCGGGCAGACTCGGTTCGACGAAACCTCGCAACTCGGCTGGGTGGGGTTCTCGTCCGGCGGAATCATGTCGACCACGAGCGACCTTGCGAAGTGGGGGCAGGCGCTGTTCACCCCCGGCAAGGTGCTGAGCGAACGAGCGCTGGCGATGATGACGACGATCGGCGACGCGAATGTCGGCCTGGGCGCGTGGCCCGCCTGCCCATGCTCGACCGATGCTCAAGGGGTGAAGCGCTATACCGCCATCGGACACCACACGGCCGACGGCGGTATGTTCTACTTCCCGGCGACCGGAATGACTGTCGTCGCGATGTTCGAGCCGACCGGGGACGACACGCACGGACGTATCGTGTCGCTCGCCGCGGCGCTCACGGCCGCACTGGCCTGACCACGACACACCGCACGAGGTGACCCGCACGTGCTGCTGAACGCCTCCCAGCAGCGTTGGGAGGTGTTTTACCCCCATATATGGGGGCAACCTGTCTCCCAGTGGACGGTCACTGGTGTTACGAGCAGTCGAGCGGCGCAGCGCCGAAGGAGCGGAGGGGCATCCTCTCTCCCTCGCGTCAGTGGAGCCAGGCGCTGAGGCGGCGGTGGGAGATGATCGCGCCGATGCTGACGGCGGCGCTTTCCTTGAGGAGGCGTTGAATCGATCCCGTGGTTCCGGGGACCGGGGAGAGACGCGCCCGGAGGCCGACCTCGCCGGCGATGGCCTTGACCCGGCGGGCGTGATAGCCGTCGGTCACGACGACCACGTCGGACACATCCCGCCGGCGCAGGAACCGGGCCGTGGCAGCAAGCGACTCGTAGGTGTCGCGACCCTGCACCTCTCGGGCAATGCGCGAGTCCGGCACCTTGTTCTTCAGGAGGTACGCCGCGCTGGCCGACGCTTCCGTGGTTCGGTCGCCCTGCTGGCGCCCACCCGTCACGACGATCAGCGGGGCGACCCCACGCCGATACAAGGCGAGCGTGTGCTCGAGACGGGCCTGGAGAACAGGCGACGGACGACCGTTGTACTGGGCGGCACCGAGCACGATGATCGCCTCCGCCGGCCTCTCTCCCACCTCGTCGCGTGTCGCCGCACTCCACACCATGGCAACAGTGCCCAGCCCGTAGAGAAGAACGACGAACGCGGCCGCCTTGGCAACCCACCGAATCGGATGGATGCGAAGCCCGGCGAGCCCGAGCAGTCGACGAATCGACGCGCCGGCAAAGAACGAGGTGATCAGTCGAGCCTCGCCTGTGCGACCCGGAGCCGGTGGATGGTCTCCTCGACCCCCAGCAACTCGAGTGACTCGAACAATGGCGGTCCGACGGTCCGACCGGTCACCGCAACGCGCAACGGCGCCTGGGCCTTGCCGAGCTTGAGTTGGACGCCGGCACCGACCCGCTCGACCAGCAGCTTCAAGTCGTCCGCCAGCCATGGCGTGAGTGCCGCCCCGGCGATGAAGCCTTCGATCATGTGATGGGCCGCTGGCGCCGCGCTTCCCGTCATGGTCTTCATCCAGGCATCCGGCTCCATCACCGGCGCGTCGAAGAAGAAGTCGATCATCGTCGCCACGTCGGGCAGCAGCCGGACGCGCTCCTGCAGCAGCGGGGCGAGGTGACGGAGCACGACACTCTCGGCCCATGCGGCCGGGAGGAAGGGTCGCGCCCGCTCGATGAAGTCGTCGACCGAAAGCAGGCGGATGTACTCGGCGTTCATCGAGGTCAATTTCACAAGATCGAAGAACGCAGGAGACGAATTCACGTCTTCGAGGCAGAACTCGTCAATCATCGTCTGCACACTTACGAGCTCGCGATCCTCCGAGAGCGACCAACCGAGCAGGACGAGGTAATTGCGCATCGCTTCCGGAAGGATCCCGAGATCGCGGAAGTCCTCGAGCGCGACCTTGTCGCGGCGTTTCGAGAGCTTCTGACGCTTCTCGTTCACGAGCACCGGGACGTGGGCGAAGACGGGGAGCGCGAGATCCGGGGCAAGGGCCTGCCAGAGAAGCAGGGCCTTGGGTGTGTTCGGCAGATGCTCCTCGCCGCGCACGACGTGGGTGATTCTCATGTCGATGTCGTCGACCACATTGGCGAGAAGGAACATCACACCGCCGTTCGACCGCCGAATGATGAAATCCTCGATCTTGGTGTTGTCGAAGGTCGGCGTGCCACGGATCAGGTCGACGACTGTGGTGGAGCCCGCGTCCGGCGTACGGAATCGGACCGCTCCCTCACTCAGTTCGAGGTTGCGGCAGTATCCGTCGTACCCGCGCTCAGCCTCGGCCGGGCCGAAATTCGCGGCGTTCCGCAGCCGGACCTCGTCGGACGTGCAGGTGCAGCGGTAGGCCATGGCGGAGGCGAAGAGGCGGTCGATGGCCGCTGCGTAGAGATCCCCACGCTCGCTCTGGAAGTACGGTCCCTCGTCCCAGTCGATCCCGATCCAGCGCATCGCCGACAGAATGCCGTCGACCCACTCGTCGCTGTTGCGCTCGGCATCGGTATCCTCGATCCGGAGGACGAACGTGCCGCCGGTCTTTCGGGCGACGAGCCAGTTGAACAACGCGGTACGCGCGCTCCCAACGTGAAAGAACCCCGTCGGGGAGGGCGCAAATCGAAGGCGGGGAAGCGGATCGGCCATGCGGGAACGAGGCTAGTGCCGTCCCCCCGCCGAACCGCCCATCTCCGCGGACGGGCGCGAGGGGTTGTCAGCCGAGACGGCTCAGTGGCCGTCGCCGCCGCCGAGAACGGGCGGCTTGTCGCTCCACGGGAAGTCGATCCAGCGATCCGTTCGACGCCAGACGTAGTCGCACTTCACCACGGACTGCGGCTTTTCGTAGATGACGGCGGTGCGAACCTCGGAGACGTTGGTGCCGACGAACTCGAGGACGGCCTTGAGAGTGTGGCCGGTGTCGGCGACGTCATCGACGATGAGGACCTTCTGGTCCGTCAAGTCGACGAGGTTCAGCTGCGGGGGCAGCATCACCGGGAACTCGAGCGTCTCGCCGATCCCCGTGTAGTACTCGACACTGATGACGAAGACGTTCTTGATCGACAGGGCGTACCCCAGCGCGCCGGCGGGCACCAGACCGCCACGGGCGATTGCCAGGATGATGTCCGGCGCCCAGTCGGCATCGGCGACCAGTTGTGCGAGCTCGCGACTACCGGCGCCGAACAGGTCCCAGGTGAGGATTTCGCGTTCGGAGGCCGGGGGCGGTGACATATCCCTCAAAGATAGCCAGGCGACTTGGCGGGCCGGACCGCTCTGATCACCGATGGCCCGTGTTCCGGACGCCGTGCGACGTCCTGACCGGGCTGGCGCCGGCGAAGAAGTTCCTCCCGGGCACACCTAACGTGGAAGCCATGCGCGTCGACCTCAACTTCTACGGCCACGTTCCGATGACGGACGCCGGCGACACGGGCCCTGCCCCGACCGACCGCCGCTACGGCAGTGCCGACTTCATCGCCGGCTACGAGAATCTTGCCGTGTGGTGCAAGACGGCCGACGACGTCGGGATCAACTGTGTCTGGTTCACCGAGCACCACTTCCAGTACGAGGGCTACGAAGTCACCCCGAACCTTGTGCTCTTCGGGTTGGCCATGGCCCAGCACACCAAGAACATCCGGCTCGGCCAGATGTTCAACGTGGTCCCGCAATGGCATCCGCTTCGCCTCGCCGAGGACTTCGCCATGGCCGACATCCTCACCGGTGGGCGCATGGAGTTCGGCGTCGGCCGCGGCACAGTCCCCCGTGAAGCGCTCACCCTCGGAAGCCGGGTGGCGAGCGGCGACAACGACATGAGCGCAAAGGACGACGCCTTCAACCGCGAGCAGTTCGAAGAGGCGATGGAGGTGATCAAGATCGCGTGGTACAACGAGCGTTTCTCCTTCACCGGCAAGCACTACCAGTTCCCCCCGGCCGGAATACCCGACCGGGGACACACGGTCACCGACCTCACGCTCATCCCGAAGCCCACCCGCAAGATTCCCATCTTCCAGCCCGTCGGCTCGCCCGACACGATGGAGTACGTGCCCCGCGCCGGGCACCAAGGCGTCTTTTGGCTGTTGCACCCGGACTATCTCGCGCCCCGATGGGAGCACTTCACGCGCACCTGGGACGAGCACCACGGCACCACGTCACGGCCCGGTGAGAACAAGGCGCTCGTGCTCAGCCTCCACGCGCAGCAAACGCGTGAGGAGGCTTGGAGAATCGGTGGCCCTGGCCATCAGGAGTTCTCGAAGTTCCTCGGACCGTACGGCCGGTTCACCGGCTACAAGGACGACGATGGCAACAAGATGGGCTTCGGCGTACGTCCGACGCTTCAGCAGTCATGCGATCAACAGATTCAGCTGATCGATTCGATCGACAACTGCGCTGCAGCTATCCGTATGTACGCTGATCGTTTCGAGGTCGAACACCTCGTCTTCTTCCTCGACTTCGCCGGGCTCACCAGGAGCCAGCTCGACGAGCAGATCCACATTCTCGCCGAGCAGGTGCTTCCCGCCGCCGGCATCGCACTCGGGCCGATTGCCAAGCCCGAGCAGTCGATCCCCTATCGTCCGTTCTGAGGAATCGATGAACACCACCAAACCGACCAACGAACCGTCCGGTACGTCCCGCCCGACCACGTGGCTGCGAAACGCCGGATTGGCCGATGGTCGGGTCGTCGACGTCTCGATCGATGCCCTCAGCGGACGTATCGTCTCGGTCGATGAGCCGCGCCGCGCGTGGCCGCGCAGCGCCGACATCGGCGGAGTGATCGACCCCAACGGCGGACCCGGCGAGACCACCGACATCGATCTCGAGGGCTGGCTCCTGCTGCCGGCTCCCTGCGAACCACATGCCCACCTCGACAAGGCACTCACCGTCACCGAGGTTCCGAACCTGCGCGGCGATCTGCTCGGTGCCATCGAGGCATGGATTCCGTATTTCCCGAAGCTAACGATCAGCGACATGGCTGAGCGGGCCGAGATAGCCGCCCTCGAACTCGTGAGCAACGGGATCACTGCGGTCCGCACGCACGTCAACGTTCACCCCGGCATCGACACAAAGGCGGCCGAGGCCCTCATCCTCGTCCGGAGCCGCATAGGTCACCTCCTCGACATCCAGATCGTTGCGCTGTGCGGCTGGGTGACGGGACCGGAGGGTCCCGAAGGCCGACACCTTCTGCGCACCGTCCTCGAGATGGACGACAGCATCATCGTCGGCGGATGCCCACACCTCGACGTCGAGCCGCTCGTGGCGTCCGACTATGCGCTCGACCTCGCCATGGAACTCGGCCGCCAGCTCGACCTCCACACCGACGAGACACTCGACGGTTCCCACCTCGAGCTTCGCTACCTTGCCCAACGCGTTCGCGAGACCGGGTTCGATCTTGGCGCCGCAGCCAGTCACTGCGTCAGCCTCGGCGTGCAACCGGTCGACGTGCAACGGGCCGTGGCGGCCGAGGTCGCCGCGACCGGGGTCCGCGTCATCACGCTGCCGCAGACGAACCTCTTTCTGCAGGGCCGCGACCATCCGGTGTCCACACCCCGCGGGCTCACCGCACTCCGTCCGCTCCTCGATGCCGGTGTCATCGTCGGCGCAGGAGCGGACAACGTCCGCGATCCGTTCAACTCGATGGGACGCTCCGACCCGTTCGAGACCGCTGCGCTCCTGGTGATGGCCGGCCACCTGCTGCCCGAGGAGGCGTACGCTGCCGTCACGACCGGCGCCCGCGCGGCGATCGGCCTCCCGACCGTCACGATCGCTCCCGGCGAGCCGGCAGAACTTCTGGCGGTCCCGGGAGATGACCTCACGTCGGTGATGGCCAAGGCCGACACGCAGCGCATGGTCTGGCATCGGGGTCGACTCGTCGCCAGCACGAAGGTGACACGCAATCTGCTGCGCTGAGGACGCGACGTGACCCGGACGGAGAGTTTCCTCACGTCGACGTCCGACGTCGTGCAGCAGACCCGTCGACGCGCGATTACCCTGATCGTCCTCGTCGTTGCTCTGATGGGTTGCACCGACGGCACCCGCCCGTCGCCCGAAGCGGTCGAGACGACGCCGACCACCTCGACGATCGCCATCTCGGTGGAACGCCCCAGCCCCGGCGCTCTGGCGACGGTCTGCCCTGACCCGATCGTCATCCAACTCGACCGACCGGTCGACGTCTGGGCCCTGCCATTCGTCGGGGTTGCGGCGGTCGACGGCCTCACCGGGGCATCCGCGTATCGCGGGGCGATGCTCGATCCGCTCAGTGTGCTGCCACTGGGGATCGACATCGAGATTCGCACGAAGGCGACCATTGCCAACGGCAGCGTGCTCGACGCCCTCGACCGCGACCCGACGATCATGCTCGGCGCGATTTCAACCGATGAGCTCCTCGCCGCGAAACCGGAGATCCGTGCCGTGTTCGCCCCGTGGGAACGCAACGACCTCGCCCTCACGTGGCCCTCCGGTTTCGGCAAGACTGCCGCCGAGTTACCGCCCGGGTCGAAGCCGACCACGCCGCCGCCCGGCACTTCGGCCGACGTGGTCACCTATCTCGACCGATCAGGGCTCTTCACAGCGCCGAAGATCGCGTCGCCGACAACGCTTCGACCACTGGAGAACGCGGTCACCACAACGGCGCCGACGCCGATCGCTCCGGGGTGGGCGCAGCTGATGGCGAACCCGTTCGTGACCCAGAACCCGAGCCTGACGTACCAGCTCGTGGATGAGCTCGGATGGGAGCCCTATCCGTTCGTGATGGTCACGACCGAACAGACCCGGTCCCGCTACGAGCAATGCCTGCGAGGACTGATCCCGGTCCTCCAGGGCGGCGCCGTCCGGGTAGCTCGCGAACCCGAGCGGCTCACCGCGAATCTCGGGACCATCAGCGCGAAGCTCGGCGCGCCGATCGACGTTCCGTCTACCCAGATCGCCACTGCGCTCGCGGTCAGGCTCGGCATCCTCGGCAACGGCAATGACGCCACGATCGGCGACGTGGCCGCGGCACGCCTTGCCCAGTTCACGAGGGCGAATGCCGTCGCGAAAGGTGAAACGGCCGAGGAGTTCTCGAAACTCGAACGTCAGCTGCGGGCAAAGATCGACCCACGTTTCATCGATCCGCTCATCGGGCGTTCCTGAGGCGCGCAGACGTCTGCGAGTTCAGCCGGTTCGACCAACGAAGGTTTCGACCAACGAAGGCTTCGACCAACGAACGTTCAGGAAACGGCGGCCGACACGGATCGACGCGCCCGAGCGGCGCGGCCGTCCGAAGCCAGAACCGCCGTGGCGGTGTTGCGCCCCGATGCGCCCCAGATACCAGCACCGGGAAACGTCGCCGCACCCGTGAGGAACAGGCCCTTCACCGGTGTCTCGTAACGCGACAACTCCCGGTTACGTCCGAGGAGGGCGGTGATCGGGGTACCGGAGAACGCGGGGGCGTGGCCGCGCACCATCGAGAACTCGCGCTCGTATTCCCGCGGACCCATCAGCCGATAGTCGACGACGTGATCGTGGAACGGTCGTCCATCGGCCATGGTGACGAGCTCGGACACCTTCGTCAGCCAACGACGGGGCTCGTCGGTCGACTCCCATCCACCAGCCAATGCGTACGGCGTCCAGAGGATCTCCAGCGAGAACACCTGATGTCCCGCCGGCAGGGCCGCTCCCACCGAAGGATCGAGCACCGAGGGGAGCTGCACGAAGAACTGCGGTCGGTCGGCGATCCGACCCTGAAGCTGCGCCGCGTGATCGAGAGCCAACTGGGCGAGCGAGTTGCTCACGATCATCGACGGTGTCCTCACCTGTTCATCCGAGAGCCCGAGCGCGCGTCGCATTGCATCATCGACGGCAGGGATGTCGTACGCCGTATCGATCACCGCGTCGATCTTGGCTTCGTAGCCATCGTGGACCGGCGCGTCGCGATATTTCCCGATGAGCGCGGCGGCCGAGGCAGGTGGATTCGACAGCCAGTCGACGAGAGCCAAACGCGGATCCGTTGCGGCCACAACGATTGGCGCACGGATGACTTCTCCGCTGGCGAGCTCGACGCCGACAACGGCTCCGCCTTCACACAGAATGCGCGAGACCCGAGAGCTGGTGCGGACGGTGCCGCCGGCCGAGACCAGGGCTGAAGCGATCGCCCCGGGAAGCGCGCCGCTTCCCCCAACCGGCCGACCAACGGGCGCGTGATGGCGCATCGCGTAGCCGAGCGCCCCGAGACCGGTGCCGGGGGCCTCGGGCGAGAGACCCCACACCGATGGTCCCGTCGATATGACAGGCGACCGGACAGCCTCGGCCTCGAAGAACGAACGAACGACATCGCCGACGCTCCGCTTCGACCACTGCAGGATTGTCGGCACGGCGCGCGACGCGTACTTGGCGCGACGTGCCATGCCGCCGAAGATGGCTCCAGGTGTCGGTGTCGCCTGGGCGAGTTCGGTAACCGTTCGCACGACGGGAAGCGCAGAGCGCAGGTATCGCTCATAGCCGGCCACCTCACCCGGATAGGAGTGCCGAAGCGAGGCGAGCGTTTTGTCGATGTCGTGGAAAAGGAACCATCCGGGTCCACCGTCCCAGTGCACGTTCAGATACGCCGGTTCGACGTTGAGGTAGCGGAGACCGTGGCGATCCAGCTCGAGCTCATCGGGGATCGACGTGGTGCGGACCATGGCGTGATCGCAGTTGCAGATGTTCACCAGCGCCCCGCCCAGGGCGTGGTCGGTCGCCGAGCAGCCTCCGATGGTCTCTCGAGCTTCGACCACCACCGTCGAGATCCCGGCCCGTTGGAGATATGCCGCGCAGATGAGTCCGTTGTGCCCAGCTCCGACGACGATCGCTCCCGCATCCATGGCCTCGATGCTGGCACCAGTTGTCCACGTACGTCGACACCGCGGTCCCGGCCGAAGCCGCCGCCCATGACCGCGCCCAAGTCCCGCTAGAAGCGCTCGTGGAGGTCGTCGGGCATCGCCGTGCTCGGCCCGACGTGGGTGTCGAGCCAGGCGCACAAGGGCGCAGTCGAGCGCCAGACCTGTTGCACCTGCTTCAGCGCACCGGAGCCGTAGAGCCACGACGGAGCACCGAACTCACGCGCGCCGATCACGCCCTTCCATTGCAGCAGTCCGATGCGCGGATGATCACGGGGATAGCCACGCGGTGCCGTCTTCAGCGGTTCCCCTCCCCCGTGCGACACGGTGAGCTTGGCCTTGGTCACCTCGGCAATCGCCGACTCCAGCTGCGGCCCGGTCCGATCGTCCGCGACGGCAGCGCGGTACCGCTCGAGCTGATCCGTCGCCATCATGTAGTACCCGCACGCCGCCATCAGACCTCGGCTGGAAAGCTGCACGTACACAATCGAGCCCCCCTCCAGTTCGCCGACTGCTCCGATGTGGGTCTTGTACGGCGACTTGTCCTTGGCAAATCGGACGTCGCGATGCGGCCGGAAGATCACCAGCGGCCGGAACGAAGCGTCAACCTCCTCGACGAGTGCCTTCATCGGGGAGCGGACGGCCTGTTCGAACGCCGACAGATGCGCCGTCCAGTACGTCTTCGAGTTGTCGGCCTCCAATCCCGCGAAGAAGGAGAGCGCATCACGACCGAATCCGGAGAAAGCCATGTCTCCATCTTCCCCGGTACAAGGCGGCACCGGCACTACCCTGGTTGCTATGGGAAGCGCCGAAGGAGATGGCCAGCCCGGACCTTGCACGGCGACGCGTTCCGAAGTCCGCCAGGGATGGATGGTCCACCTCTTCACGGCAACCGGCATCGTGGTCGGCATGCTGGCCCTTCAGGCCGTATTCAACCAGAAGCCGAAAGAGGCGATCTTCTACCTTCTGCTGACCCAGATCATCGACGGGATCGACGGACCGATGGCCCGCGGGGTCGACATCGTGGCGAGGGTGCCGCGGATCGATGGCTATGTCCTGGACCTGGTCATCGACTACGTCACGTGTGTGGTCGTGCCCGCTGCCTTTCTCCATCAGTTCGACCTTCTCCCGAGCCCGCTATCGCTTCCGCTCGCCGGGCTCGTGGTACTCCTCTCCGCAATCTGGTTCTCCCGAACCGACATGATGACCGAGGACAACTGGTTCCGAGGCTTTCCGGCGACCTGGAACCTGGTGGCACCGACCTTCTTCCTCCTCGAGACGCCGAAGTGGCTCAATGCCGGCTTCACGCTGTTGCTGTGCGTTCTGATGGTCACGAACGTCAAGTTTCCCCATCCGGTCCGTTCCGAAGGCGGTCGTATCTTCACGCTGCCCATCACCGTCGCCTGGCTCCTGGCCATGGCGTGGGCCACCCAGCGTCTCCCCAACCACTCCGTCATCGGGCGGGCCGGGCTCATTGCCGCGGTCGGGTACTTCTTCGGGCTGTGCCTCTGGAAGACCCGCCAGCCCGACACCCTCGTCGCTCGGTCAGCGCCGCCGGAACCTAGCCTGGCGTCATGACATCAACACGCCGGTTCGAGGAGCTCTCCGTCCATGATCTCGGAGGGCGAATCACTGAGTCGTCGATCCTCCTGCTTCCTCTTGGAGCAATCGAGGCCCATGGGCCGCACCTGCCACTCAGCACCGACCTGCTGATCGCCGAACATGCGGTGCAGTCTCTCGTCGACCGCTTCGGCGATGAACTCGACCTATGGGCGCTCCCGTCGCTCGGGTACACCAAGAGCAATGAACACGCCTGGGCGCCGGGGACGGTCTGGCTCTCGGCCACCACCATGCTTGCCGTGCTCGACGACATCGGACGCTCCCTGGCGACCACCAGAGCCCGCAAGCTCGTCTTTGTCAACGGCCACGGCGGCAACAGCGCATTACTCCAGGTGGTGCTGCGCGAGCTCCGGCTCGCCTACGGGTTCCAGACCTTTCTGATGCAACCGTTCGTCGTGAGCGGCGAAGGCGACGAACACGGTATGCCGATCCACGGCGGCCACGATGAGACATCAATGCTCATGGCCATCCGACCGGACTTGGTCGACGTCAGCAGAGCAGTACGCGCGGTGCCCGAGAAGCTGGCGGCGAACCGCCACGTGCGCTTCGGCGGGAGCGTTGCCTTCGGGTGGCTCTCGGACGATTTCGAGCCAGTGCCTGCTCCGGGAGAGTTGCCGATCGGGGTCATCGGTGACGGCCGGGGTGCCAACACTGCGCTGGGGCGATCACTGTGGGAGCGGGTCCTGGTCACCATGCACGAGGGGCTGGAGGAGATCAGCGCATGGGACAGTCGGGCATTCACTCCGGACTGAACTGAGGGCAACTCGGAGCACGACAAGAGCACAGGCGTCGACCGACCTCGGCGTGGGCGGTTACTCCGCACACGTAACATGTAGCGGTAGATGTCGGGGTTCTCTGTTCGCGCACGCTTCGGCACAATCGCCGCAGCTCTGATCTTGGTCGGCCTGGCGGGCGCGGCGTATTCGGACGCGCGTTCGTTCAACGACCGGGTGCTCCGCAACGTCACCATCGCCGGACGAAACGTCGGCGGACTCGATCGAAACGGTCTCGAGAACGCGATCGACGAGGTCGAAGACGAGCTCCGCTCGACACCTGTCCGCATCGCCACGCCGACGGGGGGGTTCTCGGCTCCGGGTGCGGCATTCGGACTCACGGTCGACCGGCCGCGTCTACGCGCCGCCGTGTTGGCCGCCGGTCGTGAGCCTGCCCTCGGACAGCGGCTTCGGCGCTACATCGCGTCTTTCTCGACGCCCGTTGATATCGCCGTTCCCGTTATCGCGTCGAAGGCGAAGACGGTTGCCGTCCTCCAAGAAGGAGAGGGTGCCCGCCGCCGCGACCCAGTGGATCCGAAGCTCCGAGTGCGCAACGGAGCGTTCACCATCCTTCCCGGCAGTGATGGTCAAGGCATCGACGCGTCCGTCGTCGCCGACACGATCGAAAGCGAGATCGGCGCACGGCGGTTTCCGGTCACCGTATCAACGAGCAGCGTCGCCCTGCCGTCGTCCTACACGACCGAAGAGCTCGCCGCACTCTCAGCGCGGGCGACGGCGCTCACGTCACGGCCGATCGCCGTGATCGCAAACGGCGCGACGTTCTCGATCTCGACCGACTTGCTCCGCGAATGGGTCCGGCCAACCATCGTGAATCGGCAGGTCCGGCTGCGGCTCGATCCGAAGGAGACACTCGCCGGATTGCAGAAGCTTCTCGGCGGCGAGACGCTGCGAGAGGCGAAGAGCGCGCAGGTGTTCATCGGCTCGTTCGGTGAAGTCATCGACATCCCGTCGGAGCAAGGACTTCGATGCTGCTCGTCCAGCAGTTACGAGCGCATCGAAGCGGTGTTCAACGGTGTCGCCACTCCGCCCGTCACGATCGACCTCGACGTCATCGAACCGGCGATCACGACCGAGCAGATGGCCCAACTCGGCGTCAAGGAGCAGATCTCCACCTTCTCTACACGCCACCGGTCCGGTGAGGACCGGGTCCACAACATCCACCGAATCGCCGATCTACTTCGCGGCACGATCATCCAGCCCGGGGAGACATTCTCGGTGAACGCGACCATCGGACCGCGCACTCCCGAAAAGGGGTTCATCGAAGCGCACGTCATCGAGGACGGCGTCTTCAAGGACTCCTTCGGCGGCGGTATCAGCCAGTTCGCGACCACCCTGTTCAACGCCGCGTTCTTCGCCGGCCTCGACATCCCGGCCTACAAGGCCCATTCGATCTACATATCGCGCTATCCCTACGGCCGCGAAGCGACCCTCTCGTTCCCGAGACCCGACCTGAAGATCCGCAACACCACGCCCTATGGCGTCATGATCTGGCCGACATACACCGACTCCAGCCTCACCGTCACGCTCTACTCGACGAAGTTCGCCACCGGAGAAGTTCTCGAGCAGAAGAAGACGACCCGTCAACAGTGCGCGGAGGTTCAGACGATCCGTCGGATCACCCGCACCGACGGAACGTCCAAGACCGACTCGTTCCGCGCGGTGTACCTCCCGAAGGAAGGCGTGGACTGCGACGGGCAACCGACGCCAGGAGCGACCACCACCACGATCCAGGGTCGCGAGAACGTGCCTGCCGACAGTACCAACACCGGCCCGAACGGAAGCGCCACCGTCGGCTCGACCCGCGTCGAAGCAACCAAGCCGACACCGTCGAGCGTTCCTGTCGCATCAGCGACACCAAGCGGCACACCCACGACGAAGCCGGCGTCGACTTCCCCGGCGACACAGCCCCCCGCAACCAAGCCGACACCCTCGACGGCCCCGACGGCGACACCGGTGCAGGTCCGTCCCCCCGTCACCGGCGTATCCGCCTGAGGACAGCCAACCCGACCGAATGATCCGGGACGCTAGTGTCCCGAATCATTCGGGACGCTAGGTGAGGCCGAGCGAACCGAGCACGGCCCCGGGTGTGGGCAGGACCTCCCCCGGCGGCACTCCGAGCCACGTTGCGAGCGTTGCGTAGTAGTCCGCCATCGACACCGTCGCAGCAACGTTGCCGGACTGGTCCAGCTGCTCGAAGTTGACCGGAGCGCCATGGCGCCCGGCCCGCGCCGGCCCGAGCACCAGTGCGGTCGAGGCCGCGCCGTGGTCGGTACCACCGGCGTTCGCCTGCGGTCGCCGACCGAACTCACTCGTCGTCGCCACGAGCACACGGTCGCTCAGGCCGCTCCGGACAAGATCATTGTGGAACGCCGTCAGCGCCGAGCCGAGCTGGCGCATCTGCTCAGGGTGAGCCCATGCATGGCCCGTATGGGTGTCGAACGATCCCCACGGCACGTGAATCACCCGGACGCCGACATTGAGCGACACGAGTTCGCGAGCGAGCCCAAGCGCGGAAGCGAGTCGGTTGTTGTCCGGGTACCTCGGCGACTTGCCGGTGATCCCGCCAAGTCCGTTCAGCAGCGTCAATCCGGAGGAAAGCCCGGACCTCGCTCGAGCGAGCAGGTCGCTGTCGACCGAGTCCAGACCCGCGCTCTCGTCACCCCCGTCGGTGAGCGAGCCCATCGTGGACCGCATCCGGTCGTCCCGGTCATTCGTAAGCTCACGTAGAGAATCAAGTCCGGGAAGAGCCACGGTCGGAGCCTTCGCGCTGAGCAGGGCGGGAGTCGCTCCTCCACCGACGCTCACCCCCACGACCGGTGAACCGGTGTCGAGCAGGTCGCAGCACCGCCCGAGGAAGCCGGTGCGGCTCGTTCCGGACCCGTCGGGATCGCCCTGCCACCAGCGCGTCATCATCGCGGTGTGGGAAAAGTCCGGCTTCGACACCCCGACGCCCTCCACGAAGGCGAGCCGGGAAGCCAGCGGAGCGAGTCCCGCGGCGACCGAGTACCGATCGTCGAGTCGGGTCAGATCCTTCGGGTTGAGCCAGGCACGGTCACGGAGTTGACGAAACCTTCCGTCGCCCGATGGGACGAGCATCGAGAAACCATCGTTGCCGCCCTGCAACTCGATGACGACGAGCACTCGAGGACCTGCAACCGGACGGCCGGCGACGACCGGGCCTTCGGCGACCGCCTTACGCTTCCCCGACGACGCGGCCCTTGATTTTCGGCTGGCGGCTTCGGCGACGGAACCGTCGAGGCCTCGCACGGCCGGAAGGGCGGCCGTCGAAGTCGTCAGACCGAGGAGCGCGAGGAACTCGCGCCGGGAGACGACCGTTGAAGGTCGAGGTTCGGGCTTCGGGCTCATGCGAGGGAGAACTCCGGTGAGAGAAGCGCTGCGGTGATGAGTCGCCGCGAGATCGTCAGTTCGTCCGCGTTGCCGGCAACGGCGAGTGCCGCGTCCCGAAGCACGTTCATCGTCCGACCCGACACTTCGTGAAGCGAGCAACGCGCCAGGGTTGCTGCGACGAGGTCACTGCCGGGTGCTGCCTTGATCGGCTCCATCCGCCACGACACCGAACGCACATAGGCGGCACGGGTGACGAACTGGTCGGAGGAGAGCCACTTCGGCCCCGACGGCCAGCCTGCCGCGTTCGGCGGACGATGCGGTATCTGACCAAGATCGTTGAGGACCCACACGTTCACGTCCTTGTCCTGGTCTGCTCGGAATGGTTCGATGGCGCGAACGGCGCCGACCCACCACTCGATCGCCGTCTTCGGGCGATTCATCCGCGACCCGAGGAACTCCTCGCCGCGGACGATGTTCTCGACGACCGGGCGGATCTCGTAGCCACTGCTGCGGAAAAGCTGCCCGAGCTGTTTGGCCCGTTCGGGAGAAGGCCGCACGCCGACCAGGTTGGTGTAGATCTTCGAAGCCACGAACGGGCCGGTCGCCTCGTGGGCGAGGAGGACGTCGATCACGTCGTCAACACCGAGACGTCCCCGTCGGCCAAGGAACACCACCTCGCCTCCGAGGCTGCGGTCAGGCTTTTTCGTCACTGCTGCGGTGTTGTAGTCGACCTCGTACCCGGCGAGGGCCAGCGCCCCCGCCTTGACGTCGGCTTCGGTGTAGTTGCCCGGACCGATCGTGTAGAGCTCCATCAGCTCACGGGCGAAGTTCTCGTTCGGAGCGTCGATCGACGAGCCCGCGAGATCGAGGTAGAAGAGCATCGCGGGATCAAGAGCCATTTGGCGCAGCAGCGTGGCGAAGTTTCCGAGCGCGTGAGTTCGCAGCAGTTGCTGTTGGCCGTGAAGCATCGCCTGGTTGCCGACCTTGTCGCTACTGGTGGCGAAGTGGTTGTGCCAGAACCACGTCATGCGCTCGTGCAGTCCGGCACCCGACGAACGCAGGTTCCCGGTCCAGCCTCTGAGTGCGTCGTCCCATCCGTCCTGGCGACTCTGTGCCGGCGAGATCGGCAATGGCGGAGCCTGCAGCGCCCAATCGATGGCTGCGCTCGCCGCGGCCTGTGGCGTCGACGCCCCTCGCGTGAAGCGGGCGATTCGTTCGGGGTCCGGAGCGATCGCGCATCGCCGGAGAACGTGGGCCACCAGCGCTTCCGGGGACGTCGCAGCCATCGTTGATCTATCGGCATTCCGACAAGAAACCTTGATGAAGCGAGCGCGTCGGAGTGGTGACGTGGGAGAGAGGTTGCCCCCATAGATGGGGGCTAAACACCTCCCAACGACGCTCGGAGGTGTTTGGCCTCACCTCGTTGAGGCGACATCTCCTCAGCGCATCACTCGAGACCGAGGGCGGAGACGAGAGCGGCGATGGTCTCCGTGAGCCGGGCGATGGTTTCGGGGAGCACGGACCCGTTGTCGTCAATCTGCTTCGTCACTTTGCCGATCGAGGTGATCGGCGCGACAACATTCGAGCCGAACATCGTGAGGATCCGTTCGAGGTACTCGGCACTGGCGGTGCCGGCCCCTGGACCAACCGAGGCCGTGACGATAGCGATGGGCTTGTCCTTCAGGGGCCACGATCCGAAGGGCCGGCTCCCCCAGTCGATGACGTCCTTGAGCCCACTCGGGATGGCTCCGTTGAAGGTCGGCGACACAATCAGCAGGCCGTCGACCCGACCGAGGAACGCCCGCAATTGCTTCACCGACTCGGGCCTCGTCTCGTCGATGTCGAGGTCCTCGTCGAAGCGAGGAAGCGAGTGAAGATCACCGATTCGGTTCACCTCGATCCCACGCCGCCGAAGTTCGCTCTCCGCCGCGGCGAGAAGCATCCCGTTGTACGAAGCAGCTCGAAGGCTGCCGTTGATAGAAGCTACGAGGGTCACCGTCCGATCTTGGCAGCGAGATGCCCATCACAACGCCAACGGACACGATGGTGCGACGGTCGCGAGCGAGGTGAGCCGCTCACGAGTGAGCGGCTGAACACCTCCCAGCGCCGTTCGGAGGTGTTTAGCCCCCATCTATGGGGGCAACCTCTCTCCCAACGCGCGCCCTACGATGGGCCGATGCCATTGACTGGAGAGTACGAACCGAGTGCGCTGCAGTGGGTCCGGGATCAGGTGGAGACCTACGAGCGCACCGGCGGCAAGGAGGCGGCGGCGCTGCGCGACACCGGTATCCCGGTGATCATCGTCACGAGCCGGGGAGCATCATCCGGCAAGATCCGCAAGTTCGCCCTGATGCGGGTCGAACACGACGGTGAGTACGCGCTCGTTGCATCGCTGGGCGGAGCGCCCAAGAACCCCGCCTGGTTCCACAACCTCGTTGCCGAGCCGCTCGTCGAGATACAGGACGGTCCCGCTCCGGCGGACTACCGCGTTCGAATCGTCGAGGGCGACGAACGGGCCACGTGGTGGGAGCGATCAGTTGCCGTGTTTCCTACGTACGCTGACTATGCAAAGAAGACCGAGCGGGTGATCCCGGTCTTCGTCGCGACCCGCGTCGACTGATCCGCCGTAATTCCGCCGCAGTCGGCCGGGCTACCTCGTGGCCGCTGCCACGAGGGGCGAGGGCAGGTCCGACGATCCCATCAGGAACTCGTCACAGGCCCGTGCCGCAGAACGGCCTTCGGCAATGGCCCACACAATGAGGCTCTGACCGCGGCCCATGTCTCCAGCCACGAAAACGCCGTCAACGCTCGTGGCGTAGGACGCGTTGCGGGCGACGTTGCCACGTCCATCGATGGTCACGCCGAACTGCTCGAGCAGCCCGCCCTTCTCCGGTCCGAGGAATCCCATGGCGAGGAAGACGAAGTCGGCGGGGATCTCGAACTCGGAACCCTCGACCTTCTCGAACGTCGGCCGACCGCCCACGAACACAGTGACCACCTCATGCCCGCGGATCGCCCGGAGGTTGGCGTCGTCGTCACCGACGTACTCGGTGGTGGTGACGGAGTAGACCCGCTCGCCACCCTCTTCGTGGGCAGAGGTGACCTTGTAGACGAACGGGAACAGCGGCCACGGGTTGTCGACGGCCCGATCCTCCGGCGGACGCGGCATGATCTCGAACTGCTTGATCGACGCCGCTCCCTGCCGGTGGGCGGTGCCGAGGCAGTCCGCACCGGTGTCGCCGCCGCCGATGATCACGACATGCTTCCCGTTCACGTCGATCGGCGACGATGCGAAATCACCGTGCTGGACTTTGTTCGACGGAACGAGGTACTCCATGGCGTAGTGAACCCCACGGAGGTTGCGGCCCGGCGCATCGAGATCACGTGCCGCCGTGGAACCGCCGGCAAGGACCACCGAGTCGAAGGTGCTGCGCAGTTCCTCGGCACTGGGGTGTCCGGGCTGACCGACGTGGACGCCCGTGCGGAACACGGTGCCCTCGGCCTTCATCTGCTCGAGGCGGCGGTCGAGGACCCACTTCTCCATCTTGAACTCGGGGATGCCGTAGCGCAGGAGTCCGCCGATCCGATCGGCGCGTTCGAACACCACGACGTCGGGGCCGGCCCGGGTGAGCTGCTGCGCCGCAGCGAGTCCGGCGGGCCCAGAGCCGATCACGGCGACCTTCTTGCCGGTCTTGACCTTGGCCAAGATCGGCTTGACACGTCCCTCATCCCACGCTCGGTCGATGATCGTGTTCTCGACGGTCTTGATCGTTACGGGATCGTCGTTGATGCCGAGCACACACGCACCCTCGCAAGGAGCCGGGCACAGTCGACCGGTGAACTCAGGGAAGTTGTTGGTCGCGTGGAGCCGCTCGATCGCTTCGGACCAGTCGTTCTTGTACACGAGGTCGTTCCACTCGGGAATGAGGTTCCCGAGGGGGCAGCCGTTGTGGCAGAACGGGATACCGCAGTCCATGCAGCGGCCGGCCTGAGTCTTCAGCGCAGTGTCGGGAAACGGTTCGTACACCTCTTTCCAGTCACGCAGGCGCACCGGGACCGGCCGACGTGTCGGCGTCGCCCGTCCGTGTTTCATGAAGCCACCGATCTCACCCATCAGACCCTCCCTGCAATTCGTACGTACACTGAATAACTTGACGCGTTATCGGCGGACAGACGCGTGAACGAGCCGCGACCCGCCGAACCCTTCCGAAGCACCCCCGCAGAGATCATGCCCGTGCCGCCGCCATGATCGCGTCGTTCACGTCTTCACCTTTGGCCTCGGCCGATGCCCGAGCGCGCAGCACCCGCTTGAAGTCCTGGGGCATGACCTTGACAAAGTGGCGGACCGCCTCGTGGAACTCGGCGAGCACGGCGTCGGCCAGACCCGAACCGGTCTCCTCGTAGTGACGGCGAACATGCCGCTCGATCGTCGCACGGTCGTCGTCGGAAAGCGGGTCGAGGTCGACCATCTCGCGATTGACGAGCGCCGGGAACGCCCCTGCCGGGTCGTAGACATACGCGACCCCACCGCTCATGCCGGCCCCGAAGTTGCGGCCGGTGGCACCGAGCACGATGACGGTTCCACCCGTCATGTATTCGCAAGCATGGTCGCCGACGCCTTCGACGACCGCGGTAGCGCCGGAGTTGCGCACGCAGAAGCGCTCACCGACCACGCCGGCGATGTATGCCTCGCCGGCGGTGGCACCGTAGAGGACGACGTTGCCGGCGATGATGTTCTCGTGCGATCGGAATGAACTGGGCGCGTCCTGGGAAGGGCGAAGGATGATCCGCCCACCTGAAAGCCCCTTGCCGACGTAGTCGTTGGCGTCGCCTTCCACGCGAAGCGTGATCCCCTTGGGGACGAACGCTCCGAAGCTGTTGCCAGCCGAGCCGGTGAAGCTCAACGAGATGGTGTTGTCGGGTAGACCGTCACCGCCGTAGCGACGGGTCACCTCGGCCCCGAGCATCGTGCCGACCGTGCGGTTGACGTTACGAATCGGCATGTCGAGGCTGACCGGACGGGCATCTTCGAGCGCGGGCTTGCAGTGCTCGATCAAGGTCTTGTCGAGCGCGCGGTCGAGCCCGTGGTCCTGTGACGAGGTGCAGTGCAACGACGACCCGTAGCGATTCTCGACCTTGGCAAGGATCGGTGCGAGATCGAGCCCCGACGCCTTCCAGTGGGCAAGCGCGGCGTCGGTGTCGATCACATCCACGTGGCCGATCAGCTCCTCCATGGTGCGGAAGCCGAGCGAAGCGAGCAGCTCCCGGACCTCCTCGGCGATGTACTCGAAGAAGTTCACGACGAACTCCGGCTTGCCGGAGAACTTCGCCCGCAGCTTCGGATTCTGCGTGGCGACCCCGACCGGGCACGTGTCGAGGTGACACACCCGCATCATGATGCACCCACTGACGACGAGCGGCGCCGTCGCAAAGCCGAACTCTTCAGCGCCGAGGAGAGCGGCGATGAGCACGTCGCGACCGGTCTTCAGCTGTCCGTCACATTGCACGACGATTCGGTCGCGTAGACCGTTGAGGATCAGCGTCTGCTGGGTCTCGGCGAGGCCCAGCTCCCATGGACCTCCCGCATGTTTGAGCGACGTGAGGGGCGACGCCCCCGTGCCGCCGTCGTGACCGCTGATGAGCACCACGTCGGCGTGCGCCTTCGATACACCGGCAGCAACCGTACCGACCCCGACCTCGGCCACGAGCTTCACATGGACGCGGGCCCGATCGTTCGAGTTCTTCAGGTCGTGGATGAGCTGCGCGAGGTCCTCGATCGAATAGATGTCGTGGTGCGGAGGCGGCGAGATGAGACCGACGCCGGGTGTGGAGTGCCGCGTCTTGGCAATCCACGGATACACCTTGTGCCCGGGCAGCTGACCGCCTTCACCGGGCTTGGCACCCTGGGCCATCTTGATCTGTAGATCATCAGCGTTGACCAGGTACTCACTGGTGACGCCGAAACGACCGGAGGCAACCTGTTTGATGGCGCTTCGCTTCGAGTCGCCGTTCGCCATCGGCACGAAGCGCTCCGGGTCCTCACCGCCCTCGCCGGTGTTCGACTTTCCGCCGATTCGGTTCATGGCGATCGCCAGTGTTTCGTGGGCCTCGGCGCTGATCGAACCGTAGCTCATGGCGCCGGTGGAGAAGCGCTTGATGATCGTCTCGATCGACTCAACTTCGTCGATCGGGATGGGTGCGCGGCCGATCTCCTCGGCCGACTTGATCCGGAACAGCCCGCGCAGTGTTGCCAGGTTTGCGGACTGGTTGTTCACCAACGAGGTGTATTCCTTGAAGATGTCGTAGCGCTTGGCACGCGTGGCGTGCTGGAGCTTGAACACGGTCTCGGGATTGAAGAGATGGAACTCGCCCTCGCGACGCCATTGGTACTCACCGCCCCAATCGAGTGAGCGATGGGCACGCGCAGTCGAACGGTCCGGGTACGCCATCGCGTGGCGCGAGCCGATCTCCGAAGCGATCTCGTCGAGGCCGATGCCACCGAGCCGCGAAACGGTTCCGGTGAAGTACCGATCGATCACGTCGTTCCTGAGACCGATCGCCTCGAAGACCTGCGCTCCCATGTAGGAGGAAACGGTGGAGATGCCCATCTTGGACATCACCTTGAGGACTCCCTTGCCCATGGCCTTGATGTAGTTCTTCACGGCCTTCCGCGGATCGGCGTCGAGATCGCCCTCGCGGATCATGTCCTCGATGGACTCGAACGCGAGATACGGGTTGATGGCACTGGCCCCGTAACCGATGAGCAGGCACGCGTGATGCACCTCACGGCAGTCACCCGACTCCACGATCAGGCTGACGCGTGTTCGCGTCTTCTCGCGGATGAGATGGTGGTGGACCGCCGCCGCGAGCAGTAGCGAAGGGATCGGCGCGAGCTCCAACGACGAGTCGCGATCCGAAAGGATGACGATCTTGGCTCCCTCGGCAATGGCAACGGAGACTTCACCACAGATCTCGTCGAGACGCTGCGCAAGAGACACTCCGCCGCCGGCCACCTTGTAGAGGCCCTTCGCGACGTGGGGCCGATAGCCAGGAAGGTTTCCGTCGTCGTTGACGTGCATCAGCTTCGCCAGTTCGACATTGCCGATGATCGGCGAGCTCAACGCGATCTGCCGGCACGAAGCGGGGCCGGGGTTGAGGAGGTTCCCTTCCGGTCCGATCGACGAGCCGAGGCTCGTGACGAGCTCCTCTCGAATCGCATCGAGTGGTGGATTTGTCACCTGCGCGAACAACTGCTGGAAGTAGTCGAAGAGCAGCCGGGGACGCTTCGACAGAACGGCGATCGGCGTGTCCGTGCCCATGGAGCCCAGCGCCTCCAAACCCGCCTTGGCCATCGGCTTGACGAGGATGTTCAGATCTTCCTGGGTGTAGCCGAACGTGAGCTGGCGGCGCAGCACCGACTCGTGCGGGTACTCCGGCTTCTCCCGGTCGGGCAGGTCCTCGAGATCGAGAAGTCCGGCATGGAGCCAGTCGGCGTAGGGATGCTCGCCGGCAAGGGACTCCTTCAGTTCCTCGTCGTCAATGATGCGGCCGGCTGCTGTATCGATGAGGAACATGCGGCCGGGCTGCAGACGCATCTTCTTCACCACCTTCGAAGGATCGATGTCGAGCACGCCGACCTCGCTGGCCATGATCACGATGTCGTCGCTGGTGATCCAGATCCGGCTCGGACGAAGACCGTTGCGGTCGAGCACGGCACCGACGACCGTGCCATCGGTGAACGCGACATCGGCTGGTCCGTCCCATGCCTCCATCAGCGACGCGTGGAAGCGGTAGAAGGCCTTCTTCGCGGGCGACATCGAGTTGTGGTTCTCCCACGCCTCGGGGATCATCATCAGCATGGCGTGGTGCAGCGGGCGGCCACCGAGGTGGAGCAGTTCGAGCACGTTGTCGAAGCTCGCGGAGTCGGACCCTCCAGGAAGGATGATCGGAAACAGCCGCTCCAGATCTCCGGGGATCAGATCGCTCGCCAGCAGCGCTTCGCGGGCACGCATCCAGTTGCGGTTGCCCTGCACGGTGTTGATCTCACCGTTGTGGGCGATGTAGCGATACGGATGGCTGAGCGGCCAGCTCGGGAACGTGTTGGTCGAGAACCGAGAGTGCACCAGCGCGATCGACGATTCGATCCGATCGTCGTTGAGGTCGAGGAAGAACTCGTCGAGCTGCTCGGTCGTGAGCATGCCTTTGTAGATGTGGGTGCGGTAGCTGAGGCTCGGAATGTAGATGCCGGGGACCTCATTCTCTGCGCGCTTACGGACAACGTAGGCGCGACGCTCGAGGTTCATGTCGTTCAGGTAGGGGTCGTTGCCGGCGAGAAACACCTGGCGGAAGGTCGGCATCACCGCATGCGCCGTCGGGCCGAGCATCGATGCATCGGTCGGAACAGCGCGCCACGCAACGGTGCGCATGCCCTCCTCGGCGGCGATGGCGTCGATGGCACGAGCAGCGGCGTCGGCCTCCGCTGGGTCGATGGGGAGGAACACCATGCCGGCGGCGTAGCGACCGAACTCGGGAAGGGTGTGGCCGAGATCGGCGAGAACGGCCCGAAAGAAGCGGTCCGGCGTCTGGACCAGGATGCCGGCACCATCGCCGGAGTTCGGCTCGGCTCCTGCCGCGCCGCGGTGCTCCATGTTCTTCAGCGCCTCGATGCCCTGGCGGACGATGGCGTTCGATTTCACACCCTTGATGTGGGCGACGAAACCGACACCGCACGCGTCCTTTTCGAAACGGGGGTCATAGAGCCCCTGCTTGGCCGGGAAGTCCGTGAACGGCAGCATGACGTCGGCCGAGGCCCTGACCCGGGCGGCAGCCTTCGCTGATGCGGGCTTACGAGTGAGCGAGACGGGCGTTCCAGCCATTGGGACAACCTTTCCGAGGACGAATGAATGTGAGAGGTGAAATCGGACGACGGCCTTCGAACAAAGGGACGTCGCCAACGGCAACAACACAGGATTCGCTCCTCGGGACAACGCTGGCCCGACGAACTGGGGACGAGCGTAGCAAAGGCTCGGGCGTGGCCCTCCCGGGATTTCCTCGAGCGGCAGCGCTGCTGCGGCAGGACTCAGCTCAGTGCTGCGGTGATCCGTTCCAGCAGTTCAGGGAAGGTCTCAAGAGCGGGGAGCTGGGGGAACTGCGCCTGGACATTCGGCGGCGAGTGGAACAGGAACCCCGCTTCCGCGGCCAGCAGCATGGAGGTGTCGTTGTACGAATCACCCGCGGCGATCACGCGGTAGTTCAGCGCCTGGAACCCGTGGACGGCAGCGCGCTTGGGATCGGGCATGCGCAGCCGATACCCGGTGATCCGGTCGTTCTCCACGATGAGGCGGTGACACAGGATCGTCGGCATGCCGAGCTGGCGCATCAGGGGCTCGGCGAACTGCTCGAACGTGTCGGACAAGAGGACGACCTGCGTGCGACTGCGGAGCTCGTCGAGGAACCCGACGGCACCGGGCAGGGGGGCCAGTCCGGCGATCACGTCCTGGATCAGCGACATCGTCAGCCCGTGCTTGGCCAGCAGATCGATCCGGTAGTTCATCAGCACGTCGTAGTCGGGCTCGTCACGGGTCGTGCGACGGAGTTCCGCTATTCCCGTGCGCTCGGCCACCGCAATCCAGATCTCCGGGACGAGGACACCCTCGAGGTCGAGGGTGACGATGGTCTGGCGCAGCTCTCCCATGGCGTGCTCTGTGTTAGTCGAAGTCGCGGTGCCTGAGCGAAGCGGGTCCCGGAGCATCTCCGTCGCCGACGGTTCCACGAGCTGGAAAACTTCGTGGCGTGACCGTCACTCTCTCGCTCGACGATGTCGAGACGCTGGCCCGCCGCGTGCTCCTGGCCAGCGGCGCCTCGCCACTTCAGGCAGGCGCGACCGCCCGCAGCATCCGAGAAGGCGAGGCCGACGGCATTCGCAACGTGGCCCTCGCCTACCTGCCGACCTACGCCGACCATCTGGCGTGCGGCAAGGTCCTGGGCGGTGCCGTTCCGGTCCTGACCCGGCCCCGACCTGCCGTTGTCGCCGTCGACGCCCGTCACGGGTTCGCCCACCCGGCGTTCGAACTCGGCGCGCCTGTCGTCGGCGAGGTCGCGCGTTCGCTCGGCATCGGCCTGCTGACCATCTCGCACTCGTACTCGGCCGGCATCCTCGGCTGGTTCGTCGAACGGCTCGCCGACGACGGCCTCGTCGCCCTGATGTTCGCCAACTCCTCGTCCACCATGGCACCGTGGGGCGGCAAGGCACCCTTCTTCGGGACCAACCCGATCGCCTGGGGGGTGCCGCGCGGCGACGGTTCGGCACTGGTCGCCGACCTCTCGTCCTCGGCCGTTGCGTGGGTCACCGTCAACGACGCGGCAGCGTCCGGACGACCGATTCCGCTCGGGTGGGCTCTCGACGGCGAAGGAGAGCCGACCACCGACGCGGCTGCCGGACTGGCCGGGACCATCGCTCCATCGGGTGGCCACAAGGGGTCCGCGCTCGCACTGCTCGTCGACCTTCTCGCCGGCGGACTTACGGGGTCGTCGTTCTCGTTCGAGGCATCGGGGTTCGGCAACAACGCCGGCGGACCACCCGACGTCGGTCAGATGTTTCTCGTGATCGACCCCTCGGCGATCGCTGGTCCGGGCTTTGCCGCGCGGGTCGAGGAGGAGTTGGCGGCGATGACGGCGCAGCCGGGAGTCCGACTGCCCGGGGCACGCCGAATCGCCAACCGCGCACTGGCAGCCGCTTCGGGGGTCGAGGTTCCCGACGAGCTCTTCGCGCTGCTCTCGTCTTACGCCGAGAACGGTTCTCCGGCTGCCCGCTCCGGCGAATAGGGATCGCCCGACGACGCCAGATCGCCCGCAACGGGCATGCTCGTCGCCCACTACGGCCATTTCCCGCCCTTTCGGTGCCGAAAAAGCAGTTCGCGGGCGATGAAACACCGGTTCGCCGGCGATGGAGCCCCGCATCGGGTTCCCGCCGGCCGCCGCACGCTCGGCTCAAGGTTCGGGCCCGCTGAACCGATGTTCAGTACGTGACGTCAGCTGCCCTCGCCGCCACTCCGTCCACTTGTGTCGTCCCGACGACGACGCCCGGATGGTTGACCAAGGTCCGTCCGACAACGGCCGGACGCGTACTGGTCCTCACGGCGATCGCATCGGCCGCCGCTGATCCCGTCGTCGACCCGGACTCGTTCTGGCACCTCGCCACCGGCAAGCTGATCCTGAAGACCCGCGAGATCCCGAAGTCGGACCCGTTCTCGTGGAC
>JANLRD010000043.1:0-32541 GCA_031368215.1 Acidimicrobiia bacterium
GCCCGGCTACGCGCCGAACTCGAAGCCATCGCCGACCGTGCCTACCGGACCGCACACCCCGAACGGGCCGAACACCGCGGTGGACACCACGAAGAACCACTCGCCGCCCGCCTCGCCGACGCCCTCGTCTCACTCGTCAACGCCGATGGCGATAGCGACCGCGATAGCGAAGGCAACGACAACGGTGACGGCGATGACAGTGAGAGGAATCTCGTGCGTTCAGCCGGATCGTCGGCGCGTGGGACCGCAGTCGTCTTGACGCTGTCGCTCACCGATCACACCGCGAAGATCGTCGGTCAGGGACCGGTACCGTTCACCACCGCCATGGACCTGGCCGCCTCCGGAAACGTCGACCTCTACGCGGCGATTCTCGGTATCGACGGCGAAATCCTCAACTTCGGCCGGGACCATCGATTCCCGACACTGCTCCAACGCCTCGCCGTGACCATTCGCGACGAACGATGCCAATTCTCCGGATGCAACGCACCCCACACCCGCGCAGAAGTGCACCACATCGTCGAACACGACGACGGCGGACCAACCGTCGTGTGGAACCTCACCCTGCTCTGTGACCCCCACCACCACTTCCTCCACGACAACAACCTCTACATCGACCGACAACCCGGCCAACCCACCCTCATCAGCCGCAAAACCGACGGATCCCTCTACGCCGGACCATGAACGAGGCGTCGAAACCGTCCGCGCTGGATGCTTACGAATCGGCAGCGAGCCCCACTCCCGAGGGTCGGCCGCGACTCCCCTGGCGACCGAGCAGAAGCGCTCCGACAACAAGCACCAGACCGACGATCTGGAGCATGTGGACCTCTTCGTCGAGCGCCCACCAGGCGGCCACTCCAGACACGACGGGCACGAACACCAGGTAGAGCGCCGGGCGGGCCACGCCGACACGGCCGTTGGCCCATGCCCAGATCGTCCACGCGGCAAAGACCGGCAGCGTGATCGCCCACACCATCGCCAGCCATGCCCCCGTGTCGAGCGCGGCCCAATCCTGATTCTTCACGAAGGGTCCACCGACGGCCAGCACGACGACGTACGCCACGCTCATCGACCACGTGGTCAAGGAGGCCGCCGGGTACTTCGTGGTGAGCGGGCGATTGATCACGAGGTAGGCGGCGTAGAGGAATGCGGCACCGAGTGCCACCACGTCGCCACCCTTGAAGGCGATCTGACCGTTCCCCCGGCCGACCACGAAGACGACCGCGCCGACGAACGCCGACACGAGGGCGATGACATGTCGTCGGGACAGCGCCTCGACCCGAGTTACCCAGAGAAGCAGGGCGACGAACAGGGAAGACATACCGGTCAGCAGCGACGAGGAGAACGCGCTCGTGTACTTGAGACCGATGGTGAACCCGTAGAGGTACCCGAAGAATCCGACACCGCCGGCGAACGCGAGGCGTCGACGGTCAGCGGGTTCGGGGAGGTAGGCATGACCACGTCGCCGATGATTGAACACCAGCAACGCCCAGCCGATCACGATCATCCCGGTGAACCGGATCACGTTGAAGGTCGGGAGGTCGAATCGCTGCAGCGCCCGCTTCATGACAACGGAGTTCAGACCCCAGACGGTGACCACGCCCAGGCAGGCGAGATCAACGGTTCGAGGGGTCACGGTCGTGCGCACACGCTCAAGCATGACCGGTGGCGGCGACGGACGCGAGCGGGAATCGGACAGCTGCGTCGGACGTCGAGCCGATGCGTCAGCGGCGAGTCAGCTGCGAACGAGGCGACCCGGACGGGCACCCGTGTCGGCATCGTGACGGCGGGTGACAACACCATTCACCATTGTGGCAACGTAACCCTGCACCGGCTGGATGAGCCGCGTGCCGCCCGCCGGCAGATCGTGGAACGCCTTGGGCGGCGACACCGTGAGGCCGTCGAGATCGATCACGTTGATGTCGGCCCGCAGTCCCGGCGCCAAGGTGCCACGATCGGCGAACCCGTACAGCGCCGCGTTGCGAGACGTCTGCTTGGCAACGAGGAACTCGAGCGGGATCTGCTCACCACGCCTGCGATCGCGGGTCCAATAGGTGAGCTGGGTAGTGGGCATCGATGCGTCGCAGATCATCGTCACGTGCGCTCCCGCGTCGCTGAGACCAGTCACCGTGGCGGGATGGGTGAGCATCTCGCGCACCACTTCCTGCGCCTGGTGCACGTCGAGCCCGCCCATCAGCGAACCCATCACCTGACCATCCCGTTCGAGTAGGAAGTCGTACATCACGCTCATGATGTCGTCGCCAGTGGCGGCCGCCCGAGCGCCGAGGCACTCCGACATCTGCGGCTCGTAATCCACCGGATCGGCCAGCGGATAGATGACCGGAGCGGCGTTCTGGAACAGGGTGTAGAGGTTGGCCATCGAACCGGGCTCGTCCACCCGAACGTCGGGCTCGCCGAGGATCGCCGCCTTCACGTCGGGCTTGGCCATCTCCTTCACCCGCTCGGCCAGCGGCAATGCCGCGAGGCGCATGTAGGTCGGGCGGCGAAAGAACGCGTGGTAGCCCGACAGGCCGGTCACCAGACCGATAGGACGCGACGACACCTGCGGGTACAGCTGCGAACCGGACGCGTTCAGTACGAGCGTCTGGGCCAGCATCTCGCGGAACATGTCGGGCGGGTACTCGGGCGACTGGACGAGCGTGAAGGTGACCGGCCGCCCGCTCTCGCGCGACACCCGGTCCATCAGCTGGAGTTCTTCAAGGGGCGAGAAGCGTTCGCCGCCCAGACCCTCGAGCTTGCCCACCGTGCCCGAAGGGATCATCTCGAAGACTCCCTTGCCGGCCGCCTTCATCGCCAGAGAGATCGCACGCAGCTCCTCCTCCGGCGCGAACGTACCGGGGACGGGCGAGCCCCAGAGCGAACGGTGCCCGATCGTGCGCGACGTGCTGAAGCCAACCGCACCGGCCTCGATCGCCTGCTGCACCAAGCGACCCATCTCGGCCATATCGTCGGCGGTGGCGTCCTCGTTGTCGGCGCCCCGCTCGCCCATCACGTAGTAGCGCACCGATCCGTGGGCGATCTGTGCACCGATGTCGAGCGAGTACTGGCGACCGGCGATGTAGTCGAGATACTCGGGGAAGGTCTCCCACCGGCCCCACTCCATGCCCTCGTAGAGCGCAGTGCCGGGGATGTCCTCGACGCCTTCCATCAGTTCGATCAGGGCCTTCTCGCCGCCCGGCCGCACCGGCGCGAAACCGACGCCGCAGTTGCCCATGACGACCGTGGTGACACCATTGCCGGCCGAGGGATCCATCTCCTCGTCCCAGCTCACCTGACCGTCGTAGTGGGTGTGCACATCGACCCAACCGGGGGTCACGATCGCGCCCTCGGCGTCGATGATGTTCGTCGCGGCCTCCGTGATGGAGCCGCCGACCTGCACGATACGTCCGCCACGCACGCCGATGTCGCCGCGCGCACCCGGTGTGCCGGTGCCGTCGACAATGGTTCCGCCCCTGATGACGTGATCGAGCACGATGTCTCCCTATCGCTGTTGGTCGCCACTCGGCGAGGCGTTCGAGTGTGAGCCTATGGCCACGGTCTGCTCAGGTCACAGCCGGACGAGCGGATTCACTGGGAAGACGGCCTCGGTCCCAACCTTGCCTCGTGACGAATGCTTTGCGAGCAATGTCGTGGACGAGACGCGAAACGGGCGCCGCCCGGAGGCGACGCCCGTTGCGTCAGACGAAGAAGGGGAAGCGTCAGCGACGAGACGACGCCCCGAGGATGCGGAGCAGGCTGATGTAGACCATCACCAGGCTCATCATCAGCTGGAGGGCGAGGAACCATTCGGCGTTCGCCGTCATGGTGCCGTCTTCCTCGATTCGGCGGATACGCTCGAAGTCGACGAACAGCGAACCGAGGCCGATGGCCAAGCCGAAGGCCCCGATCAGCAGGGCGCCGCCACCGCGAAGGTCGCCGACGCCGGGAATCGGCAGACCGACCAGGCTGAGGATCAGCACGATGAAGAACGCCAGGCTGGCGGCGCCGATCATCTGCATGAACCGCGGCGTGACCTTGACAATGCCACTGCGGAACAGGAACAGGCAGCTCACGAAGAACGCCGACGTGCCGACGATGGCCATGGTGACGATGCCGCCGGAGACGTTGGAATACGACTTCGAGATCGCCCCGAGCAGCACGCCTTCGGCGAGCGCATACGGAACGGCAACCTTGGGTGACAGATGCGGACGGAACGAACCGGCAAGCCCGGTGCCGAGCGCCACGATCAGGGCGATGAGGACGAGCGGGCCGATGTTGGCACCGACGTCGATCGCCTTGTAGGAGACGCTGCCGACCACCGTGGTGATGGCCACGAGCATGGCCAGCCGGTCATAGACGCGGTGCGCCTTGAAGGACTTCTCTCCGACGCGGGTGAACGTGGCGGATCGTTTGATTGCGGTATCGAGATGAGACAACGGGGGACCCCTTTGCGGTTGGCCTACCTATCCATCATCGTCGATTCCGCATGAGAACATGACAAGAACGCCGGAGCAAAGGCCAAACAATCGGTCCGGCACGACTCCGTCCGAACCAACCACCAGGAGTTCTCATGAGTGCTGCCCCGCTGCAAGCCGCCATTGCTTCGACCCGGGCGGAACTGGCCGCAGTTCGGCCCGAGCATCTCGATCTTTCCACTCCGTGTGAGTCCTGGAAGGTGCGCGAACTCATCAATCACGTGGTCGGCGCCCAGCACTTCTTCCTGGCTGTCGTCGAGGGAGCCCCGCCTTCCGGGGCCCAGCAGGACTTCGCCTCGGGCGACTACCTCGCCGCGTTCGACGACATCTCGACCCGACTCGTGGCGGCGTTCGCCGCCGACGGTGTCATGGACAAGGTCCTCACCGCACCGTTCGGTCCGGTGCCCGGTCGGGCGTTCATTGGATTCGCTGTGAACGACACCTTCGTGCACGGCTGGGACCTTGCCAAGTCAACCGGCCGCTCGACCGACTTGGCGCCCGAGCTCGCCGCTGGCGTGCTCGCCGGCGCCAAGGCCACGATCCCGGCTGCGATGCGCGGCGAGGACGGCAAGATGCCGTTCGGCCCGATCCAGGAAGCGCCGACCGGCGCCTCGAACGCCGACCAGCTCGCTGCGTTCCTCGGCCGGGCCGTCTAGCGGCAGACCGCACCACGAACTCCGGAAATCGGGCGCCGCGCCGGTTTCGATCGATGGCTACCGGCCGCCGATGGCGCGCAGGAGTCGTTCGGCCGGACCGGCGCCGACGCGTCTGACCCACAACGCCCCGATCATCATCGCCGAGGCCCAGCAACCGAGGGCGATGATCAGCGCCCACCCCACGCCGACCTGTTGGTCGTGGTATAGCCATCGAAAGAGGGCGGCCGGAATCAGCGCGTGGAGGAGATAAATCGAAAGCGTCACCGTCCCTGCGTCGGCGAGAAGCCTGACGACCGCCGACTGCGAAAACACGGTGGCCAAGCGCAGCACCATGCCGATCCCGAGCAATGACGAGCCAACCGCCGTCGCGACATAGAGCGGGCTGTCGAACTTGATCGGTGAGTCGAAGAAGGCAGACGCCGGTGCGGTGCTCCAGGCCCACGCGAACCGACCCCTACCGCCGCCGAACGATACCCGGGTCATGATCGACGACACGGTGTAACCGCCGACCAGCATCGCTGCCCCGACCGCGCAGAGCCGGAGTTGGAAACGCTCTGTCTGCCACGCCTGGCGGCCGATCCACATCCCGATCAAACCGAACGCCAACCACGGAAGGAGCGGATGCGCACCCCAGAACAGCATCGAGGCGACGAACCCGCGCGGGTTCGATGTGCCGATACGGCTACCGGACGGATCGCGCATCACCAACCACGACAGATCTTCACTGAATCGTTCAGGCTCGTTCTCGGTCGCGAAGAAGATGAGCAGGCGGGAGACAAAGGTAAGCGCGGTGATTGTCAGCGCGCCTAGGAGCAGGACGCATGAACGACGGACCTTCGTCCACACTGACAAGATGATGAGGTAGGCGCCGTAGAACGGCAGGATCGTTCCGGGCCAAACCGTGTTGAACCACATGCCGACAACGAGCAGCAGCAGGCCTCGGCGCGCCGGCACCCAGGGCGAAAAGCCGTCCTTGCGCGACAGGAGGGTGAGCCCGATTCCGAAGATCGTCACGAGCGCAGCGGCAAAGCGGGTGGTCAGCGGGCCCTGGTAGAGGTCGACGGCTCGGGCGAGCCAACCGTCGAACACGTCGGGCCAGGACCCGCGGCGAAGGGGCGCGAGATTGAAGGCGACCACGTAGTTTTGGGTGAACACCCCGACGAGCGCAACGGCCCGGGCAACGTCGAGTGACGAAACCCGGGCACGTGTCGAAGTCATCGGACGCACGTTCCGCGGGGTGACGAAGCGTTGAGTGCGAGCAGTACGGCGAAGCGGCGCAGAGCAGCGCCGTGACTCACTGGCTTCAGCTGACCAGGCCGAGGTTCTTCACTTCGGCGAGCTCCTCTTGGAGTTCCGTGGTGGTGATGGCGATCTTGCCTTTCGCGAACTCGTCGATCGCCAGACCTTCCTTGACGGTCCAGTTCGTGCCGTCGCTCACAACCGGGAAGCCGAACTGCAGGCCTTCCGGCACGCCGTACTCACCGCGGCTGATCACCGCGAGCGACGCCACTTCGCCGGCCGGCGTCGGATTCCAGATGCTGGTGACGGAATCGATGGCGGCGTTGGCCGCCGAGGCCGCCGACGAAAGACCGCGGGCTTCGATGATCGCCGCGCCGCGCTTCTGCACCGTCGAGATGAAGTCGCCGTCGAGCCAGGCGTGGTCGCTGATCACGTCGAAGGCAGCCTTGCCGCCGATCGTGGCGTTGCGAGCGTCGGGGTACTGGGTGGCCGAGTGGTTGCCCCAGATCGTGACGTGTTTGACGTCGGCGACCGGAACTCCGGCCTTCGAAGCCAACTGCGCCTTGGCCCGGTTCTGGTCGAGGCGGGTCATCGCAAACCAGCGATCAACGGGAACCTCGGGCGCGTTGGAGCGGGCGATGAGGCAGTTCGTGTTGCACGGGTTGCCGACCACGACGACGCGGATGTCCGACGCGGCGTTGGCGGCAATGGCCCGGCCCTGGGGTTGGAAGATCCCGCCGTTGGCGCTCAGGAGATCACCACGCTCCATTCCCGCCTTGCGGGGCATGGCGCCGACGAGCAGCGCCCAGCTGGTGCCCGAGAACGCATGGTTCAGGTCGCTGGTCGGCTCCATGCCGGCAAGGAGCGGGAAGGCGCAGTCGTCGAGCTCCATGCAGACGCCGTTCAGGGCCTTCATGGCCGGCTCGACCTCGAGCAGGCGGAGAACGACAGGCTGGTCCGGCCCGAGGAGGGCGCCGGAGGCGATGCGGAACAACAGCGAGTAGCCGATCTGCCCGGCGGCGCCGGTCACGGTCACATGGACGGGGGCTTTGGTCATAGTTCGCCCAGCGTATTCGTCCGCCCCGGGGTCCGTTGCGGGGCGACGCTCAGCCGGGAACGGCGATCACGCAAACGGCACGAGGCAGGGCGCGAGGCAGGGGAGTTCACGGCTCCGGCCGACTCGAGTACGCCGCCGCCTGCATGGTGAAGAGTTCGGCGTAGCGACCGCCCTGCGCAAGGAGTTCGTCGTGACTGCCGATCTCGACCACGCGGGCGCCGTCCATCACGACGATCAGGTCGGCCATCCGCACGGTCGAGAACCGATGGGAGATGAGCACGACCACGCGGCCGTCGATGGCCTGCGCCCTCGACGCTTCGGCGAACTGCTCGAACAATGCATGCTCGGTCTCGGCATCGAGCGCGGCGGTCGGTTCGTCGAGGATCACGACGAGGGGCGTGTCGCGCATGAACCCCCGCGCCAGCGCCAGCTTCTGCCATTGGCCGAAGCTGATGTCCGAACCTCCCTCCCAGGTGGGTCCGAGCTGGGTGTCGAGACCGTACGCAAGGCGCTCGACGACGTCCTGGGCACCCGCCCGGTCGATCGCTGCCTCACCCGCCGGTCGGTCATCCAGGCGGGGGAGGTCACCGAGGCCGACGGTCCGCTGCGCCTGGAACTCGAACCGGTAAAAGTCCTGGAACGCGCCCGCCAGCCGCTCGCGCCATTCGGCCGAGTTGATCGTCGCCAGATCGACGCCGTCCACGGTGATGCGCCCGCCCGTCGGGCGGTACATGCGGGCGAGCAACTTCACGAGCGTCGACTTGCCGGCACCGTTCTCGCCGACGATGGCGACCACCGAACCGGCCGGGAAGGCAACCGACACGTCATCGAGCACGGCACGAGAGGTGCCCGGGTACGAGAAGCTGACGTGCTCGAAGGCGATACCGGTGCTGAGCACCTTCGGGGCCGGCACACCGATTCCGGTGTCCTGGGCCGCGGCGTAGTCCTCCAACCAGGTGAGGCGCCGCGACGAGTCGAGCCAGAAACCCCGGAGGAATCCGAGTTCCCCGGCGGTGGCGCCGACGTACATCGCGAGCCGCATACCTGCGCTGACAACGAGGACGACGGATCCGACGGATCGGCCGAGCCGCTCGGACACGAAGACGATCGCCGCCACGTAGCCCGCGCCAAACACCGCCCACGCGCCCGCCTGCCACGCGGCCGTGGCGATGCGCACCTTCGCTCGCGGTTGGTACGAACGCTCGAACGCCGCAGTGCGCTCCGCCGCGACCCAGTCGCCGGTGCGGGTGACACGGACCTCCTTGCCCGCGGCCGCTGTGGTCGACAGCACGAACAGGTGGCGGGCCAGGCGGGTGTTGGCAATCACGGACTCCTCGACCTTGCGCTCCACTCCGGGTCGCCAGGTGGATACCCACACGGCCGGCAGCGCGCAGAGCACCAACGCGATCAGCGCCGGGTGGATCGACGCCAGCAGCGCCACGGTGATGGCGAGACGAACGATCCAGCCGAGCGTCGAGAACAGCGACATGAACAGATGATCGAGAGCGAACACCTGGTCGCGGAGCATGGCGAGACGATCGAGGTAGGCGGGCCGCTCGTGGTGCTCCACCGTCGGAACGCTCGCCTGCAGCCTCGCCACATGGGACTCGAGCGCAATGGCAACGCGGTCACGGAACCGCCGTCCGACGCGGTTCGAGAGCACGCGCAGCACCCAGGTGCCCGCGACGCAGACCGCCAGGCCGGTCACGGCGACGCGGACCAAACCGCTGTCGTTCCTGGTGATTCCGTCGACGAGCAGCTTCAGCCACAACGCCAACAGCGCATCGGGCAACATCATCAAGAGCGCGAGCGAAAGGGAGAGAACCAGAAGGCGTGGCTCGGCGCGGTATCCCAGCTGGAACGTCCGCCACAGCGACGAGAACCCACCCGGCAACGGCTCGGGTTCGTCGGCGACGCGGCCGGCGCCGGCCCCGGTCGGCGGCTCAGAGACTGTCAAGGAGGACCTCCTGGCCGTGCTCGTCGAGCTCGGCTGCTACTTCGCCGTCGGCGAAACGGGAGGCCTGCAGCTCGAACATCGTGCGGTACCGGCCCCCCAGGGCGATCAGCTCGTCGTGGGTTCCCTGCTCGATGACCCGACCGCCTTCAACGACGCAGATCCGGTCAGCAAGACGAACGGTCGAGAACCGATGCGAGATCAGGATGGTCGTGCAGCCCTTCGTGGCCCGGAGGACGCTCTCGAAGATCTCGGTTTCGCCCCGCACGTCGAGCTGCGCCGTCGGCTCGTCGAGCAGCACCACGTCGGCGCCCATACGAACCGCGCAAAGGGCCCTCGCAATCGCGACGCGTTGCCACTGCCCTCCGGAGAGGTCCGTGCCACCCGCGTAGCCCTTGGACAGCACGGTGTCGAGGTTGCCGTCGGCGATGCCCTCGGCACCGGCATCCGCGAGCGCGGCGCGGATCACGCCATCGGGGGCACCGAGCGGTGCGACGTTCGTGCGGAGGGAAAGCTCGAAGCGCACATAGTCCTGGAATACCGCAGTCACTCGGCGCCGCCAGTCGTCTGCGGAGAGTGTCGTCAGGGGTGACCCGGCGATGTCGATTCGTCCGTCGTTCGGGTCGTAGAGACGGCAGATGAGCTTGGCGATCGTGGTCTTCCCGGCGCCGTTCTGTCCGACGATGGCGAGAGACCTCCCTGCCGGGATCGTCAGATCGAGGTGACCCAGAACGTTGCGCTCTCCTTCGCTCCCGTAGGCGAATCGAACGTCGCGGAACGCGATCTCTGGGGCAACGTCGCGCGGCACGGAGCCGGTCGACGACTCGGTGGTCGTGCTGAGAGCACCCGCCTTGGCCATCGCCGGCTCGAGCCTCGCCAGAGCCTCGACCGGAGCGCTCGCCCCGTCGAGCGCCCAGTTGAGCCCGCCGAACGCAATGGAGGACACGCCGATCGCGGCCTGCACGAACACCACCGCTCGTGCCGTCGATAGGTTGCCGTTGTTGGCGGCCACGCCGATAGCCCAGAACACAAGACCGTTCGCGAAGGCAACGATCGCGATTGCACCTGCGAGCGACTTCTCCCGCAGCTTCGTCGCCTCGTACTGGAGTTCATAGAGTTTCGTACGTGTACTGATGAATCGTTCCGTTACCCAACCTGCGAGTCCGAAGAACCGCAACTCCTTCGACGGCAGCGCGTCGACCGCGAGGCGGTACGAGTAGTCGGCATGGCGTTGCGCGGTGCGAACCTCGTCGGTGTTGCGGTCGCGCCACACGCCGCTCTCCCGCAAGAGCCAATGCGTCGCCACCCACCCGGCGACGACGACGGGCGGCGCCCACCAGGTGAAGCCGAACAGCACGACCGCGGCAACGGCTCCGATGACGAGATCGAGCAAACCACCGGTGAGGAAGTCCATGCTGATCGAGAGCGGCGGGCCCATGATCCCCTGGTCGAAATCACGGGCCATGGTGAGGTCGTTGGCGAGCTCCGGCCGCTCGAGATGACCGATGCCTTCGGGGCGCACTCCCGCGACGGTGAGCCGGTCGTAGAGATGCGACGCGACACGATCACCCAGGTTCGCACTGACCATGGTGTGCACAGGGAGGAGCACCACCAGCAACATGAAGGTGATGCCCACGCCGATGAGTGGCGCGGTCGCCGAAACATCGCGCGAAATGGCCGAGACGAGCCAGCCGAAGCACACCGAGAGCGCAGTCGGCAGGATCCCGCGCTTGATCAGCAGCAGCCACCAGGTGAACGACCAGCCAGGCGCAGCGCCATGGATTGCCGCGAAGAACCGCATCACCTTCCGCGTCTGAGACGCTCGGAACCGTTCGATCACACCTTCATCATCGCTGATCGTCGCCGGACTCCGACGGGCGATTCAGATCTCCCATGCCAACCGGAGTGAGCGTGCCTCGGAACGGAGGCGCCACGTCGACGAAGCGCGGCGCACCGGGCTCGAGGGGGATTCGGCCCGCCCGGGCGGCGAAGCTGATGGCGTGGTACCAGCCGGTCAGCATCAGTAGATCGAGGACCTGGCGCTCGTCGAACATCGACCGGAGGCGCTCCCAGAGTGCGTCGGCGAGGTCGGACGAATCGTGCAGCGAGTCGACGGCGGCGATCAACACGCTGTCCCGCTCGACCGTCCAGCACCCATCGTCGGGTCCGCCGAACGTGAGCGAAGCGATCTGCTCCCGCGACAACCCGACGCGGTCAGCGAAGAACGCGACATGCACGCCCCACTCATACTCGCATCCGCATCGTGCGCACGTCCGGTCGATCACGATCTCGCGGTCACGCATGGAGAGCGAGAGCGCTTTGCTGAGTTCGTAGCCTCCCCACGAACGCATCGCCATGGCCATGGGCAGGTTCTTGGCGAACGCCCGGAACAGGCCGATCGGCGGCACCCCTGGCGGCATCATCGACGCCACGACAGGGGCGACGGCATCTGGAAACGGTGCTTCGAGTGGCTGGATTCGGGGCGACACGGAAACCTCGCAGTACGATTCGGATTTCGAACCAACATCACTGTAGCGATTCGGAATCCGAATCACAAGGAGCAGCGCATGCCCCGCGTTCCCCAACCCGGCAAACCCGTCCGAGGCAGCTCGAGCGGTCGGCCGCTCATGGCCGCGCTCGACCTGCTCGGCCACCGGTGGCTGCTCCGCGTCGTGTGGGAACTCCGTGACGGCCCGGTCGGATTCCGCGCTCTAGCCCAACAGTGCGACGGGGTCTCGACGGCAGTGCTTCGCGACCGCGTCCTCGAACTCGCCGAAGCCGGCATCGTCGATCAGAACGACGAACGCCACTACCGCTTGACGGAGCTCGGACATGAGTTGATCGTCGCGCTGACGCCCATCGATGCCTGGTCCAAGCGGTGGGCCAAGAGTCTGCGTGCATGATTGCAATGCGGCCCGGTGGCCACCCATTCAGCCTCGCGTGACGATGGAGCGGTTGCCGCCCTGGGGCCGGAATGTCGCGTAGCGCAGGAGATACGGCGCTTCGGCGCCAGCGCCGCCGGCGACAGGCGTCCCCTTGACCGTCGTCGGACCGATGCGCAGGTTGCCCAGCGGGAGAAGAACCTTCTGGAAGGTCCCCACACCGTCGGTCCGGGCAAACCCGGCCGTCACCCCGTCCGGCCACGTGAGCGTCACATCGGCATTGGCCGGGAATCCGGTGCCCACCGCCGTCGTCGGCCGACCGACCTCGCCCGTCGCCGGTCGCATCACCAGAGCCGGCGGCAACGCTGCCGTTAGAGGCTGCAGGATCGTCGGCGCGACCGTGGTGGAACCCCCTACGCCCACGTAGCGAAGACGCTGCCCGGCCTTCTCTCCGCCGGAGCCGGTGACGGCGACCCCGCCGGTCATCGGTCCGGCCTGCCCGGCGCGGACGGCGACGGTGAACCCACATGCCTGCCCGGGATCCAGACGCTTCCCGACGCAACCCTGCACAAGGATGACGGCCGCATCAGAGGGGTCGAGTCGGGTGACGATCACCGGCACCTTCCCGACGTTGCGCACCTCGGCCTTTTGCGGCGGTGCCACCGCGCCGACACTGAGGGTCCCGAAATCGAACTGCGGCGGATTGAGGGCGAGCGCGCCGGCCTGGGCGGACCACCGCACGCCGACGATGGCCTGCTCCTTCGTTGCGGTCACGACGGTTACGGTGCCGCTTCGCGCCCCTCCACCCGCCGGAGTCGACTGCACGACGAACGTGCAGCGGGCATTCGGAGCGAGCGTCGCCTTGGGACAGTCACTCGACACGATGGCCATCTCGGCTTTTTGCGCCCCACCGAGGGTGACCGCGGCGATGACCACCGGCTCGTCACCGGTGTTGGTCACGATGACGGGTGCCGACGGTGCGGACGGCGTTCCGATCGGCGTTGGCGCAAGCACGACCGCGGAAGGCGTTGCCGTGATCGAGCGGGCGAAGCCGACGACCTTGAGCTGGGATGCGCCCTGTGTGCCGGCAGCGACGGCCTGCAGCTGCGCTGTCAGCTCCCCGCGCTTTCCCGGTCTGGCGGTCACGGTCACGATGCAGCTACCACCTGGCGGCAACGGACGCTTGCAGCCGCTCACGGCGGCGAACCCGGCGTCTGTCGGCACGAACCGCGTCGTCGCCGGAGCCTTCTTCCGTCGGTTCGCCGGCACAGACACCGCGAAGCCGACCCCGGTGATCGTAACGGGCGCCGTGCCGACGTTCGAGACCGTGACCTGTTGCTTGGGCGACGTTGCACCGACGCGGATCCGTCCGAAGTCGACGACCGGAGGAGTCAGCTGAAGCTTCCCGGCCAAGACGATTCCGGTGCCGTTCAGCACCCCGGAGGAAACGATGTCCTTCGACGGGGAAATCGCCGTGATCTCGAGCGCTCCGGTTTGGGCTCCGTCGGCCGCCGGAGCGAAGATCACGTTGACCGTGCACTGCGCCCGCGGCCCGAGGGTGGTGGTGTTCACTTCGCACGTGCCGCCCGGGGCGACCTGGAACGGGCCGCTCACGGCGATCTTGGAGAGGCGCGCCGACAGGCTGCCGACGTTGACCACAGGAATCGTCTGCGGTCCGGACGCTGCCCCGACGTTGACCGTGCCGAACGACGCACCGCCGACCGAGAAGTTCTCGACGTCGGAACCCTGCACGCGCAGCGTCGCCTGAGCTCTGGCGGCGCCCGCCGCCTGGACCTCGACCGTGAGGGTGCGCTCGAAAGCGGTGGCGTTCAGCGGCCGAGCCGTGACCTGCAGCGTGCATTCGGCGCCCGGCTGGACGGGGCCTTGCTGGCAGGTTCCGCCGACGATCGCAAACGGGTCCGCGGTTTCGAACCGGCTCACGGTGAAGGCGGTAGGGCCGGTATTGCGCACGATCGCGTCGCGCGGCGCAGTTGTCGCCCCGGCGAGCTGGCTCCCGAAGTCGACGCCGACGACCTCGACCGCGGGACGCGTCGGTGCCGCGGGCCGTGACGTCGTGGGCTGGGTCGTGGGCTGGGTCGATGGAAACGTGCGGAGCCAGGTGAAGTACCCCGAGAGGCCGGCCCAATCGACCGCGACGTCCTGGCCGCTGACGTATCCGGGAACATTGGCAAGTATGGCCTTGCAGCCCCAGAGGCCCGACAGCGTTTGAGTCTGGGTTCCGGTGGTCGCGAAGAAGAACTCGAGGTCTTGGGTCACGATGGAGGCTAGGGACGCGAGATTGGTGCATCGCACGAGCACGCGATGCTGAGCACCGGCCGGTGGGGCGTTGGTCACCTGAGCCGTCACCTGGACGGGGGTCGTGATGATGTTGACCGACAGCGCCTGGGGGCCGACCCCGACGAGCGTGGTGAGGGCCGAGAGGACGATGCCGGCCACGACGACCAACGTTGCGGAGCGGGCCCGCCTGCGCCGTTGTTGCACCGACCCAGCGAACCCGGTCACCTCTGCCACCTCTGATCATCAAAGTGTCTTCGCATCGGGTGCCAGTTTGCGTGCAGGAGGCCGAGGAGGCAACAGGTGGGGTCAGAAACTGCCCGACGGGGCATCTGACACCGCATCAGTGGCGGAAGTGGCGGCGTCCGGTGAACACCATGGCGATGTCGTGCTCGTCAGCGGCAGCGATGACCTCGTCGTCGCGCATCGAACCGCCGGGGGCGATCACCGCTCGCACGCCCGCCGCGGCGACCACATCGAGGCCATCTCGGAACGGGAAGAACGCATCGCTCGCACACGCGCCGCCCATCGCCCGCTCCCCCGCCTTTCGCACCGCAATCTGCGCTGCATCGACGCGGCTCTGCTGGCCGGCACCGATCCCTGCGGCCATGGCGTCGTTGGCGATGACGATCGCGTTCGACGACACGTGCGCACACACCACCCATGCGACCGCGAGATCGCGCCACTCATGCTCCGACGGCGAGCGCTTCGTGACGACGGTCCACTCGTTTCGCCGGGCGAGGTCCTCGCCGATCACATCGGGCGTCTGGACGAGCATGCCTCCGTCGATGGAGCGGACGGAAAGCGGAGACGCTCCCGGCGGAGGCGCCGACAGAACTCGGAGGTTCTTCTTCGCCAGGAGCAGCTCGAGCGCGTCGTCGTCGTAGCCGGGGGCAATCACCACCTCGCTGAAGACCGGGGCAAGCGATTCGGCGAGGGTTAGAGGGACACGCTGATTGATTGCGACAATCCCGCCGAACGCGGAGACGGGGTCACCGAGATGGGCGAGCCTGTAGGCCGTCGTGATATCCGACGCAACCGCGGCACCGCAGGGGTTCGCATGTTTGATGATCGCCACAGCCGGCGCGATCCCCTCTGCGCCGCCTGCCGCCCCGAGGTCGTGCACCAGACGCCATGCCGCGTCGGCGTCGTAGACGTTGAGATAGCTGAGCTCCTTGCCACCGTGCTGCGTTGCGCGGTCCCACCAGCTTGTGGCGCCGTGCAAGCGGTATCGCGCACCGCGCTGGTGCGGATTCTCGCCGTAGCGAAGCGTTTCGGCGTGTTCGAGTGCGAGCCCGATGGTGGGCGGGAATCCGCCGGTGTCCAAATCATCTATACACGTATCAAGCCATTGAACGATCGCCGCGTCGTATGCCGACGTGTGGGCGAACGCCTTTCTGGCAAGACGGACTCGGGTCGATGTCGAGAGTGCGCCGGACGCCGTGAGCTCGGCGATGACCGGCCCATAGTCCACCGGATCGACGACGACGCCGACGGCATCGTGGTTCTTGGCCGCCGAGCGGACCATCGAAGGACCGCCGATGTCGATCAACTCGACGGAAGGGTCCGACGAGAACGGATAGAGGTTGCAGACCACAACGTCGATCGGCGTGATGCCGTTGGCGGCAATGGTCGCGAGATGTTCGGGAGAATCGCGACGGGCGAGGATGCCTCCGTGAATCGCTGGATGAAGTGTCTTGACACGACCGTCGAGCATCTCGGGAAACCCGGTCACGTCCTCGACCGAGAGGTGGTCGATCCCCGCGGCACGGAGTGCGGCCGAGGTACCGCCACTGGACACGATCTCGACGTCCAACGAGCGCAGGGAGCGGGCGAAGTCGACGATGCCGGTCTTGTCGTAGACCGAGAGCAGTCCTCTCACGTGCGCCACACAGGATCTCTCGGCGGGTCGAACTGGGTGGGTTGCCGCGCGCCCTGCACTGCCGCGAATGCCTGCGGCACCCAGCGCTCCAGACCGATGAGGGGCGTCGGGAGGTTGTCCTCCCGAAACCATCCCACATCGGTGGCTTCGAGCGGATGCGGCTGAAGCGTCCCACCGGTGGCCCGGCAGAAGAAGACGATCGAGTAGAGCGGAACGGTGGTAAAGCCGTGGCGCATCCCATCGACGATCGAGAGCACCGAGACCGGTTCGCACTCGATGCCGGTCTCCTCCCGTACCTCTTTCACCGCCACTTCCGCCGGGGAATAGCCGATGTCGGCCCAGCCCGTGGGGTAGAGCCAGTGCCCGGAATCGGCCCGCTGGAGCAGCAGCAGCTCACCGTCGTCGTTGCCGACCACTGCGCCGACGGCGATCTTCGGTGTCACGTAGCCGGGGACGCCGCTTCCGACGCTGCGCATCCACTCACCGTGAAGCTCCTCACGAACGAGGTCGTGACCGGCGGCCACCCGCATGTCCGACGCGACGTGCAGGACCTCCTCATAGCGCTCACGCTCGTACTGCACCTGGGAAAAGCCGAGTCCCGTCCGCGCGATTCCAGCGAGCGTCTCGCTCCAGCGCAGGAGCTCCGCGCGCGTGACCCGATCGGACGTCACAACGTTTCCCGGTCCGAGGTCATCGAACCCGTGTCGCGGGCGGTGAAGCGCTTTGGAGCAGAGAGGAGCATCGGAGCGGCGCGGCGCCCGGCGACGGAGTTCATGTCGTGTCGCCGTTGTCGGGGTCCTCGACGGCCCATCCAACCCCACTGATGGCCCGAGGTTCGAAGAAGATGCAGTTTTCCGGGCAGTCGAACGGGATGACCTGGGCCATGTCGAGTCGGCACTTCTCGATGATTCCCGCCGGCGTGGACCGAGACGAGTAGTGGCGGCAATCGATTCGCACAGCCATGCACCCCAGGGTAGCGGGCACCCCCGACCACGTTCGACGTGGACTCCCGTACGGAGCGTTCATCGAAACGAGAGGTCATCGATGAGCGCCCAGTCCCACTTGGCGCTTGCGGACGAGCTGGTTACGCTTACGGACCGAGCGCGGGACGATGAGGTTTGGCCACCTGTCGACGCCGAGGAACGACAACACCACCACCAACGAAGCCGGCGTCGCGTCGAGCGACGGCGCATACTGTCCGCACTTCCATCACGTCATCGAGCTGATCGGACGGCGATGGACCGGCGCCATCCTGCTCGTCCTCGCGAATGGGCCGTCGCGATTCTCCGGCCTCCGCCATCAGATCCCGGGTCTGAGCGACCGGCTCCTCTCCGAACGACTCGACGAACTCGAAGACGAAGGCATCGTCGAGCATTGAGTCGACGACCACACCTTCTACCAACTGTCGCAAAAGGGCGCAGGGCTGCGACCCGTGATCCACGCGATCGAGACCTTCGCTCAGGCCACAGCCTATGACCAACGCCGGACGGACCGGCCCGGCCGTCGGGCCGACAAAGGCTCCAAGGTCCGTTAACGCTGATGCCGGGCACGGTGGGCGAACGCCTTGGTGACGCCCCACCGCAGACCAGCTTCATGCACCGAAGGGCCGAGATCGGAGAACGCGCGGGGGGCAACGGCGAACACGTCGTCAGGCTGCGCGGCGACGTCGGCAGGGTCGCGTTGGACGGCTGCAATCCCATGCACACGAAGCATCTCGGTCAACGGGAGATGCGCCTGACGAAGAATCGTGAGCGGAGTCCCGCGCTGCGAGTCGACATCGGCGGCGAGGAGCGCCGCCAGACGCGGTGCAACGATCTTCGCCATCTCCTCACCGGCCCTTCGGCCCTCCTCCGCGAGGGTCGTACCTCCGAGACGAACCGCCTGCGATTCGGCAAAGGAACCGAGCGCGTCGAGAATCGCCTCCCCGAGGGCCAGGCCGGCTTCGGCCAGCAACTCATCCGGAGTGCGGCCCTCGCGCTGATCGTCGCTCACGAGTCCACGTTTGCACACCTTCGCTGGCATGCTCGGTGGATGCATCGACCTCCGAGGATCGAACCCGGCCCCGGACAGGAGTCCGTCTGGGACTATCCACGCCCGCCCCGCGTCGAACCGTCCGACGAACTCGTCGAAGTCGTGTTCGGTGGCGTGCTCATCGCTTCAACGCGCCGATCGCTCCGGGTTCTCGAGACCAGCCACCCGCCGGCGTACTACCTCCCCATGGACGACGTGTCGGCCGAGCACATACGACCGAGTGGCACCCGACCGACCTTCTGCGAGTGGAAAGGCCTCGCCACCTACTTCACCCTCGTCGCCGGAGGATTGGTCGACAGGGACTGCGCGTGGACCTACACCAACCCCACCAAGGGGTTCGAGGCAATCGCAAACCACCTCGCGCTCTACCCGGGCCGCATGGACGAGTGCCGGGTCAACGGCGAGATCGTGGTCGCCCAGGAAGGCGGTTTCTACGGCGGTTGGATCACCAGCCGGGTGGTCGGGCCGTTCAAGGGCGCATCCGGAACCTGGGGCTGGTGAAGCGAGAGCGCCCACCATCGTACGGACGTGGCAGGGCATGGAGACGGGTCAGCCGAAGCGATTCCCGCGAGGTCGGTAGGCTCCCTCGGATCCAAAGGTCGCTGTCACCTCGCTCTCCGTGCATCGCCGTATTCGTGGCGCTCGCCGGACTGCTGTCGGCCATGACCGGTTGCACCTCAACGTCGGGGTCGGCGTCGACCGCGATCACCCCGGCCCCGCCGACCACCCTGCGACCCACGACGACCCGGCCGACCATCACGAGGAACGCAACCATCGTGCTCGTCGTGCCGACCAGCGGACCACTCGAAGGGCTCGGCACGGAAGCCCGCGAGGGCCTCGACCTCGCCATCCGACACGCCATCGAAGACGGCAGGCTTCCCGCCGACATGAACATCCGCGTGCGGGTGCTCGATGAGAGCGCCCGCACCTTCTCCCGTGCGGTCGATCGCGTCGTGCGGTCAGACGACGTCATCGCTGTCACGGGAGGTCTCCTCGAGTCGACCGAAGACGTGCTCGCCCCGCTTGCCCGGCGTCGCAAGGTCGAGCTGTTCACCTTCACCTGGGGAACGGGAAAGGAACCGACCTCCTCGGTGCGTTTCGGCCCGTCGAAGACGAGCCTTTCAGACGAGGCAGCGCGCTATATCGTCACCGCCAACCCGAACGTCGCGTCGATCGCCATCGTCGCCACCCCCGGTGCGGCCGGATCGGTAACCATGCGCGATGCCATCGCGGCGAAGCTCGCACCAGTCGATGCGGCGTCAACCAGCAGACCGGTTGTCACGACCAACGAACCCGCAGACACCGCGCTGCTGGAACACGTCCCGATCATCGTGACCGGCGACGGGGACGCCTCATTCGAACGATACGCGCGCCTACGGATCACCCCCTCGGCCGAGCCACCATCCCTCGTCGTCCCCGGCGACGCCCTCGGGTGCCGCACAGCGCCCTTCGGGCTTGCCGAAGGGACGCGATGCGTCTCTCGCGGTTCGTGGCAGCGAAGCGGCCGGTCGGCCGTGGCGTTCCGTGAGGACACCGCGGCAGCCGCGATCAGACCGTCGTGGGCAACCGTCGTCGCCTACGACGTCGGCTCGCTCATCGCTCGCATCGCCGGCCCGACCCTTCTTCCCCGCAAGGCCGCCCCCGCAGTCGCCCGAACCGCCCTGCTCGACACGAAATCCACGTCTGCATACGCGACGTTCACCGGGGTGAGCGGGCGCCTCATGCCGGGTGACGGCTTCGTCGACAACGCCCAGGTCCTGCGGGCGGAGGGCGACGTCTGGATCGCCGACCCCCTCGGCACTACCGGGTGAGCTCGCCGAACACCACTTCCGGCGCGTCGACCATCCCGGAGATGAACGGACCGAATTCGCCGTAGAGCGCGGATGCCTCATCGAAACGCATCGTGTACACGACTTCTTTCAGGTCTGCCGGATCGTGGGCGAACAGCGTGACGCCCCATTCGTAATCATCGACGCCGGTCGACCCGGTCACGAACTGGGAGATGCGTCCGGCAAACGTGCGACCCGACTTGCCGTGATCGTGCATCAGCCGGTTCCGGTCGTCGAATGGGAGCGTGAACCAGTTGGCATCATCGGCGCCCACTCCGCGGCGCTTCGACATGGGGTAGAAGCACACGGCGCGCATGCCCTCAGGAGGCATCGTGCCCGGGTACAGGCGGGGCCGGGTCATCGCCTCGGGCGCACCCTTCGCATATTCGGAGACCTCCGTGAAGGAAACATAGGAGTCGACCAGGAGCAGCCCGGCGCGGCCCAGTTCCGTCTGGAGCCGGCGAAGACGCCAAAGATCGGGGCCGACGACCATCGTGCCAACGTCGGCCTTGTGTCCGAGCGTGGCGAACGTGATCACCTGGTGATCGTCGGCGATGCACGACTTGACCGCCGACGTGGCCGCCTCGGCGTCGGTCGTTGGCGTGATCTTCCAGAACAGGTGGAGAACTCCCCAACCAACCTTCGGTGATAGCGGCTCAGTCATGGCAACCAGCGTAGGGGCCACCGATCGCTGCATCGTCGGTGCCGCCGAAGCCACCGGTACCGAATGCGTGCGCGGGCCTGCCCGACCAGCGCGAAACTTGACCCGTGGTCGGGCGAGCATGGACGTGGGCCGGGATCGTCGCCATAACCGTTGCCATCGCCATACCGCTGACAACCACGACGGCGACGGCCAACTCCGTGGAACGGTCATCCGGGACCTCCACGGTCGCTGCTCCCGCCGGATCGAATGGCCGATGGGTGACGATCGTCGGTAGAGGTTTCGGTCACGGTGTCGGCATGGCCCAAGACGGCGCCTACTGGATGGGACGCCAGGGCCGCTCGGCCGCGGAGATCCTGCGACACTTCTACCCGGGCACGGCACTCGGCGCGCGAAGCGGCGACATTCGGGTTCCGCTCGGCGGATCGGGATCCGTGACCCTCGTGCTCGGCGAGGGCGGGACAGTCGCCGGGCGACGCGTCGCCCCGGGCAGCTCGGTGACCGTGCGGCCGGCCGACGGGGCGCTCGTCGCAACGATCAGCGCACCACCGGAACCGCCCGCCAAGGCGTCGCGCTCGCCGGCACCGGCTCTGGCGATGGAGCCGATCTCGTTCCGTTTGCAGACGCCGACCGCTCCCGGCGAAAGCCCCACTTCGACGCCGGTCATCGCACCGGCACTCCCGCCCCCGACTCCCGTGCCCACGGCCGCGCCGTCAACGGTGGAACCATCGGCGGCCGCCATCTTCCTGCCGGGCATCTTCCCCTACGAACCTCCCCCGCCGTCACCCGAACCCGTTCCGGTCGCACCGTCGTCCGAGGTGCCGGCCCAGCCGATCACCAGCGACGCCGAAGAAGGGGCCTCGCCTCCAGCCTCCGGAACCCCTTCCGCGGGAATGCCCACTACCGTGCGCGGTGACCCGCTTCTCGTCGTCGCCCCCGACGATGGCACCGTGACGTACGCCGGTAACCGCTACCGGGGTGCGTTCGAGCTGCGGGCCCAGGGCGGTGTTCGTGTCGTGAACGAACTCGACGTCGAGCAGTACCTGCGAGGCATGGGCGAGGTCACCGACCCGAGATGGCCGGCCGCGGCGCTCCAAGCGCAGGCAGTCGCCGCGCGGACCTACGCATTCCGCACCATGGCCTCGGCAGGCGAAGTGTGTCCGACGCAGCGCTGCCAGGTGTACATCGGCGTTCGCGGCGAGTACAGCGCGATGGATGACGCCGTCACGGCAACCCGAGGCAAGGTTGTCACCTACGACAAGGACAAGCTTGCGGTCACGTTCTACTCCGCCAGCGGCGGAGGAACGATCGCGACGCCGCAGGAGGCCTTCGGGGGATCCGGCGATTTCCCCTACCTGCAGTCCGGCACGTACCCCACCGGGGATCTCAAGTCGTGGGTGGTGACCATGCCGATCGAGGAGATCGGACGACGAGTCGGCTACCGCGGCAATGCGTCACGCGTCGAGGTGACCAAGGTCGGTCCGTCCGGACGCGCCACCCAGGTCACCGTGAGCGGCGACGGCACCGACTTGACGATCGATGGACCGCGATTCGACGCCGCACTCGGCCTGCGCTCGACGCTGTTCACCCTGCAGCAGTCGGATAGTCCCGCGATTGCGGGCCTGGGCGACGTCGAGGTGCTCAGCCCCTCCGAGTCGGCTGGCACATCGGGCGACGGCAACGCGACAGCCGTGTTCGCCCAGACCGGCGTCTTCGAAACGCGGAGATTGCCCGAAACGTCCCGTTCGTCGGTCGATGCCACAGGTTCGAACAGGTCAGCGGCATCGCCCGAGTCGTCTTCGCCGACGGGGGACGAACCGAGCACCGCCGCATCTACGGCATCGGGCCGCCGCCCTACGAATGCATCCTCGGCGCAAAGAGCCACGACGCGCGCCGGGCAGACTCAGCAGAGTGATGTGGTATTCATAGGCGCGCTTACGGCAGTGGGAGCGACAGCGCTCGCCGGCGCTCGGCGCGTCCTTTGGACGCGACGGCGACGGCGACAGCTCAAATCACCGCGTTGACCTGCACCGGAAAGGCGATCAACACCGTGTAGCCGTTGAGCGCGACGCTCACCGTTGGCTGGTAGAAACCAGAGACAGCGGTCGATGATGCCGAGAAGCTGACGTCGAACGACGAACCCGTGACCGACGTCTGGGAAACACCGAGCGCGAGTCCCAGGGGCACCGTGCCCGCGCTGACAATCGCTGCGCCGGAGACGCCTGGGAGCCGGTTCAGGTTCACGCGATATGCCACGAAGGTCGTGCTACCAGGGAAGATCGGACCGGGAAGGAGCACGTCGGCTGTCGGTGAGAAGGACTGCTGGGCTCCCGGAGCAACCGTTGTCGCAACAGCCGCCGTCGTGTCGACCACGAGCTCCAGAGCCAGGGTGGCTGACGCTCCCCCGCCGATGGCGGTGACGAGAAACGGCTGGTACCCACCGGGCGTGATGCCGACCGTCGTGGTCAGCGTCATCGTCGTCGTCGACGTTGTCGGGTTCGTGGCGAGAACCGCACGAACACCGGCGGGAAGCCCGCTCACGCTCAACGTCGTCGGTTCGGCGGAGCGTGACTTCGCAGTGAGCACAAAGGTTGCGCTTCCGCCGGGTACTGCGAGCCGGCGAGGAAAGTCACTCGTGATCGTGAGCGCCGCCGCTGCCACCGTGGTGGGCGGCGCAGTGGTCGCCACCGCAGCAGTGGTCGGTGGGAGCGGCTGAGGCGCCGGTGCCGTGGTCGGAGGTAGTGGGATGACCTTCGTTGCAACCGGCCGCTTCACGGTTCGCTTGACGGTTCGCTTCTTGGTCGCCGCGTCCGCCGATGGCACCGCAAGCAACCCCACCACGACCGCGGCGACGACTCCGGCTTGCAGGAGACGGGCACGTGAACGGACAGGGGAACTCACCAGAGTGGTCATCCCCTCTACCGTATGCGAACGAACGATCCAGCGTCACCCTCTTGGGGTTGCGGGGTCCGGGATGCGTGTGCGAACGAGTTCGGTCGGCAGGAATCCTCAGCCGATGACGAGCGGGACTTCGCCGGATTTCTTCAGACCCTTCGAAACGCCGGTGACGGTGAACGTGTAGCGACCCGCACGCATCGGCACGGTTGAACTCAGCCAGAGCACCGTCTTCTTCGTGCTGATCTTCTCCGAGAAGCCGAACCACACACCGTCGGGCAGCCCGGACACGAAGTACTCGATCGAACCGTTGTATCCGGTGTCGTAGATCGGCTCGATGTCGTACTGCACCTGCCCGCCCGTGACCAACGTCTTTCCCTCACCGGTGACGCGGAAACCGAACGACGGTGCGAGGCCCGACGTGTCGATCGTCGTCGTCGTGGTCGACGTGGTCGACGTGGTCGTGGACCCCGGGAGAGGTGTCACCCGAAGGACCATGGTCGCCCACGCCTGGGCGCCGGCGAACGATCCGACGACGCGCAACGGATAGTCCGCGGCAATCGCGTCTGCGGGGACCGCGATCCGCAGCACGGCAAGGCCCGTCGCCGGATTGGGACTCAACGTGGCACCCATTCCGCCCGGAAGCCCGACAAGGCTCAGCGCAATGGGATTCGACGCCCCGCGTTGGGCGACCACGATGGAGAACGTCACGGTCGTTCCGGCCACGGCGTCGACCCGCTCATTGACTGCGATCACGTCGAACGGCGCCACGACAAGCTGCGGCACCGTGGTCGTCGACGTCGACGTCGACGTCGAAGTCGTGGGCGCCGACGTGGTCGATGTGGCGGCAGTCGGCAGCGGTGCGGACGGGATTGTGGTCGTGAGGGGCGGGGCCGTAATGGTGACTCCGGCGACCTGGGTCGGCACGAATCGCACCGTTGTCCGGGTGGTCTTCCTCGTGGTCCCGGTCACCCGTTTCACCGTGGTCTTCGTCGTGCGCTTCACCGAGGTCGATGTCTTGCTAGCGGCCGAAGCACCGGGCACACCCGATGGGAAAGTCAGGAGAAACGTGCACACCGACACGGCGGTGAGCACCGGGACAACTCGGCGGCTGATGACGCTGGAGGGGAGAAAGCGACGTAGATCCACGCACACCATGGTCCCGCGAACTCGAGCCGATTCGTCGGATTGCCCTATGTGCGCGTAGCGCCTTGGCAAGGGCGATCGACCTTCCGGAAACGAGAACCGCCGCCGTCTCGGAAGACGGCGGCGGTCGCAGGTTTTGGAACTGCAGGCCGGTTCGCTCCGGCCGGCGGCTAATAGTCGTCCATGCCTCCGCCCATCGGGCCGGCGGCTTCCTTCTCCGGCTTGTCGACGATGACGGCTTCGGTTGTGAGGAACAGTGCGGCAATCGAAGCTGCGTTCTGCAGCGCAGAGCGCGTCACCTTGCCGGCGTCGATGACGCCCGCCTTCACGAGATCTTCGTACTCACCCGTGGCGGCGTTGAGACCTTCGGAGGGCTTCTTCATCGAGCGAACCCGGTCGACGACGACGCCACCTTCCATGCCGGCGTTGATGGCGATCTGCTTGATCGGCTCCTCGACGGCCTTGGCGACGATGCGGGCACCCGTGGCCTCGTCGCCCGTCAGCGTGTCGGCAACCGCGAGGATCGCCTTCTGGGCTCGGAGAAGGGCAACGCCGCCACCGGGCACGACACCCTCTTCGACGGCCGCCTTCGTAGTGGAGACGGCATCTTCGATGCGGTGCTTCTTCTCTTTGAGCTCGACCTCGGTCGCGGCGCCGACCTTGATGACGGCAACGCCACCGGAGAGCTTGGCGAGGCGCTCCTGGAGCTTCTCGCGGTCGTAATCGGAGTCGGTGTTCTCGATCTCGGCCTTGATCTGGGCGATGCGGCCCTTCACGTCTTCAGCCGATCCGGCGCCTTCGACGATGGTGGTCTCGTCCTTGGTGATGACGATCTTGCGAGCCTTGCCGAGGAGATCGAGGGTGACGTTCTCCAGCTTGAGACCGACCTCCTCGGACACAACCTGACCACCGGTGAGGATGGCGATGTCCTGCAACATCGCCTTGCGGCGCTCACCGAAGCCCGGGGCCTTGACGGCGACGGACTTGAACGTGCCACGGATCTTGTTGACCACCAACGTGGCAAGCGCTTCGCCTTCGACATCCTCGGAGAGGATGAGGAGCGGCTTGCCGGTCTGCATGACCTTCTCGAGCACCGGGATCATGTCGCGAACCGCAGAGATCTTCGTGCTGACGATCAAAATGTACGGGTCTTCGAGAACCGCCTCCATGCGCTCCATGTCGGTGGCGAAGTACGGCGAGGTGTAGCCCTTGTCGAACCGCATGCCTTCGACGAGATCCATCTGCATCCCGAAGGTCTGGCTCTCCTCGACGGTGATGACCCCGTCCTTGCCGACCTTGTCGATGGCCTCGGAGATGAGCGCACCGATCTCGGTGTCAGCTGCGGAGATGGAGGCAACCTGGGCGATCTTGGCGGGGTCGCCGTCGACCGACTGGCTGATTTCCTTGATGGCCTCGATGGCGGCGGCAACCGCTGCCTCGATGCCCTTCTTGAGGCTCATCGGGTTCGCGCCCGCAGCAACGTTGCGGAGGCCCTCGCGGACCATGGCCCCGGCGAGCACGGTCGCTGTCGTCGTGCCGTCACCGGCAACGTCGTCGGTCTTCTTGGCAACTTCTTTGACCAATTCGGCGCCGATGCGCTCGTAGGGATCTTCGAGGTCGATCTCCTTGGCGATGGACACACCGTCGTTGGTGATCGTGGGGGCGCCCCACTTCTTTTCCAGCACGACGTTGCGGCCCTTGGGGCCAAGCGTCACCTTTACGGCGTCGACGAGTTGCTGCATACCCTTTTCCAGGCTGCGGCGGGCGGTTTCGTCGAAGGCGATCAATTTCGCCATGTTCGTCTCCTTTGAGAAGTACGGGTGAGGGGATCGAGGCGGCAAGGGACCAGACCACCACCCGGAGGATGGAAAGGTCTGGCACTCACGGCCTGTGAGTGCCAACTCTACTCGCTCGCCGCGCGTTCGTTGGCAGACGACACCGTCGAGTGCCAACAAGGCAGAGCTCAGGCGAGGAGCTCCAGCACGACCTCGCGCACGCACCACAGCGGCGCGTTCCACGCCTGTTCGGCACCGAACCGCTTCGTGAGCGACACCGATCGGACCTTCGATGCGTTCAGCGACACCGGGAAAGTGAAGTCTTCATCGATCTCCCCGGCCACGATGACAACGGGGACGCCCGCTTCGTGGGCCAGATCGCACACACCCCCGACGACCTTGCCGTTGAACGACTCGGCATCGCAACGCCCCTCGCCGGTGAAGACGATGTCAGCGGCAGCGACGGCGTCGGCCAGGCCGACCTCCTCGGCCACGAACGAGAAGCCCGAGGTGACCCGGGCGCCGATGCTGACGAGTGCCCCGGCGAGCCCACCAGCAGCGCCGGCTCCCGGAACTGACCGGACATCGATCCCCCGCTCCCCGAGGTAACGATCGGCGAGTTGCTCGAGACGCCCGGTCAGCAGCGCGACCTGCGCCGGCGATGCTCCCTTTTGCGGCCCGAAGTCGGTAGCCGCACACGTGAACGTCGTTTGGACGTCGCAGGCGACGAGAAGGTCGACGCCGCGGAACCGGGCCAGCGGCGCCATTGCGTTCAACGCACCGAGGCCGCCGTCGGTCGTTGCCGAACCGCCGAGGGTGACGACGATTCGCTTGGCTCCCGACACGAGGGCCTCGGCGATGAGCTGGCCGGTTCCGAACGTCGTCGCGTCAAGCGGACGGTTCCCGTCCGGTCCGCCGACCAGGTCGAGCCCAGACGCCTGGGCCATCTCGATGAACGCCGTCTTCTCCCGGATCAGCCACCGAGCCTCGACCGGGTCACCGAGCGGACCGGTGACGGTCGATAGCCGCAGTTGGCCACCCTGCGCGGCGAGTGCGTCGATGGTCCCCTCGCCCCCGTCGGCCATCGGACGGACCAGCGCATCGAGCCCCCGCTCCCACGCCACGTCGGCCACGACCCGGCACAGCGCCGAAGCGGACGCAGTGAATCGGTACTTGTCGAAACACGCCAGGACGACGGGTGTCGCCGGCGCCGCCATGGAACTACGCGCCGGCGGCCGGCCCCGCCGTTGCCGTCGGCGCGTTGCCGCTCCCGGTCGGGGCGGCGACGAACCGATCGGCCATCGCGGCGTCGACGACAACGAGGATGTCGTAGGGCTCGGCGACGGTGATCCCGGTCTTGATCGGCGGCGGCACGGGCATCGCACCGATGGAGCCGGTGATACCGAGGAGGGTCGCGACGTCCGACGCCTCGACCTGGAAGTCCGCGTTGAAGTACACGACCCCGCTCAGCGTCTTCGAGTTCGCGTCGACGGACTTGCGGAGGTTGTACTGGTTGGTCTTCAGGTAGTCGGCCACCCTCGACGCGGCCCGGGTCTTCCCCGAGCCGTTGATCACGAGAACGTTCACGAGCGCAGGCGCTCGTCGGGTGACCGCAGGAGTCGAGGCCGGTGGATTCACGACTGCGCCGGCGGCATCGGTGGTCAGGGCGGCACTGTCCTGAGCCGTCGCTGCGGTGTCGCTGGCGGCAGCTGAGGGCTTGTTGATCACCAACTTCGGCGTGTCGTTCACTCCACGGAGGAGAAGCAGGCCGAGCACCAGTGCGCCGAGCAGGAGGAGGAGACCACGCGCCGCCGCCTGACCGGCCGACCGGCCGTACGAGTCTGCGTTGGTTTGACGCCCTTGGCTCATGGGTGACCTCTTGTCTTCATGACGCCCGCGGGCGTTCCCCAAAACGTGGAGCCTACCGATCGGCAGCAGGTGCTGGACGGATTCGGTCGGCGCAGAGCGAGTCTCGCAGAACCGGAGCACGCGCACAGTCGGGAGCCGAGTGTCAGATTTGAACTGACGACCTGCTGTTTACAAGGGAGACCTGGCCAGTCTCGGCCGGTGTCGTTGCGTGCTCTCCAGTCCGCTGAACAGCGGTTACTTGTATTCTATGCGTACGTAGGACCACTCGCCGGACTGGTTGAAACGCAGCGGATTGATACATTCGTGATACATCGACGTTCATCGATTCGATCCGAGGATCTGCTCACCACACCACGGGCCCGGACGTCATCGCCGGGACCTTCCCGTCGGCGCTCACGAGGGGCACCCGAAGCACCTCGGCGGTTGCGACAATGATGCGGTCGCCGGGATGGCGCAGATCCAGACCACGACCTGGGTGTCGGCGACATGGGAAACGGGCACGAATCAGACGACGAATGTCGTTGCCGATGCCCGTCGCCATCTCGCGACGAATGTCGTCGAGATGTTCCTGGGTGAACCCGATCTCGCGTGGAAACGCGCCGAGCAACGACGTGGGCGTGCGCTTTTCGATCGGGACAAGGCGCAGATGATCGCCCGGCCGCACGCCTAGGCGAGCCAGGTCCCGGGCGTCGACTCCACCATCTGGGCCAACCACGATCTCCAAAGCGTGCTCGCTCATCCCTTCAGAGTAAGGGTTTGCGACGCCATCCGGCCTTCCCCGCTTCGCGAACCGGTCGACGCTCAGTCGCTTTCATTGCCCGGAAGACAACCCGGAACGTAGTGGAGGGGCGTCAGCCAAAAAGGCCGAGGGGAGACGGGAGCTCTGTCGCAAAACACCATGACCGGCCGGAACCGACAGGTCAACGGCCATGTTCCGACGGTCAATACATCGATGTGCATCGATTTATCGGACGGCCGCTCACCAGACACACGGCTCCGACGCCATCGCCGGGACCTTCCCGGGCTACCGAGCAGCGTCGGTGGCGATCTCCGATGCCACGTCTCGGCGGACGTGTAGAACGCGCCACACGTCGATGCCCTCTTCGGCGATCACGTAGAACACCAGATACGGGAACCGAGCCAACGGACGGGCGCGCAGATCGGGGATATCGAGTTCGTAGCTGAAGCGGAGACTCCCCGCCTGCGGGGAGCGGGCGATCTGGTCGAGAACCCGCTCAACCGCGTCAACGAATCGCAACGCAACGTCGCCACCTGCTTCGGCGACGTAGTAGTCGGCTGCCGCGTCGATATCCGCCGCCGCTGCCGCTCGCAGGTGGACGGACCTCTCCGACACTCGAGTCAGCCCGCGGTTCGAATTCGCCCGCGCAGTGTCTCGAAGTACGACGAATCAGCAATCGGACCGGGAGCCGACGCAGCACCATCAAGAAGCGCACGTCGAAGCTGCTGACGGTACTTGTCTCGGCGGATCAGATCACGCAGATACTCGCTCGTCGACCCATAACCGCCCTCACCGACCTGATCATCGACGTAGGCCTTGAGCTCGTCAGGGAGCGACACGTTCATGGTCGACATATGAGGATGTTACCCGACTTATGGCAAAGCTTGCCATCCCGTCCACCCCGAATCGACACCCCGGTCGGTTGACACGACACGAAGTCGACGGGCGGGGGCGTGCTTCCGTCAGCCGGCCTCTCGGATCACGGCACGGCCGGAGGCGACAAGCGATTTGATCCGTTCGTCGGCGATATCGGGGGCGAGGCCGACGACGAGGTCGGAGCCGATTGCGCGGGCGAGCTTCTCAAGCGTTTCGAGGGTCGGTCGGACCCCACCCCCTTCCATACGAGCGATCGCGGATTGTGTCGTGCCCATTCGTTCGGCGAGTTCGGCCTGGGTGAGCCCGGCGTCGGTCCGGACCCGGTGCACGAGAGCGCGGAACGCCGAGACCCGCGCTTCGTCGTCGTATGCCGCTTGACCTTGCGTGGTCAACGGAGTGCGGGCTTTGAGTTCGGTCCAGGTAGTTCGGTTCGTCATGTTGGTTCCTGTTCGAGGTGCTTCTCAGCGATACAAAGTCGATATGCGCGGAGAGCTCTGGCGATCTGGCGTGCTTCTCGTCTTTGGGTCTTGGTGAACACGGTCAACACCACTATGTGGCGTCCCGTGGCGATCCAGTAGGTGACTCGGAAGTTGCGTCCGTGCAGTACGAATCGGAGTTCGCGCAACGGACCCTCGAGTTGTCTGGTGAATGGTTCGTCGAGCAGCGGGCCGTACTCGGCGAGTCGGTCGTTGTGGAATCGGACTCGAGCTTGGTCGTCTTCGTCGAGTTCGAGGTACCAGGAATGGACTTCGTCCTTCAGTTCGACCTCACCCACGACATAGCGTCCATGCTATCTCGATTTGCCGGCGACAACCCGCAACGAAGTGCAGGGGCGTCAGCACGAACGGGTCGAGCGAGGCGAGAACCGCGTCGCATTTCTCCGGCGACGGCCGAGACCGCACACGGTCCGGGGCACCTTGTCGGTGGTGGGTTCCGCCCACCTCCCAATGTGTCGCACGTTCCTTGCGGAGTGGCAGCAACCTTTCTCGTCGGCGGCGTCAACCATTCGCCGATGGTGGGTGGGCACTCGCAGTGCAAGTGTGTGGATTTACTCCTTCTGACGAAGCTTGCAAGGGCTTCAAGCGAATTGTGCGGACACCATCGAGTGCGGGGCGAAGGAGCACCAGCGGCACTTCAACAGACAACGGGACATCCTCATGGTCATCGGGAGAGGCAGCCGATGCCGACGAGTCTTGGCACGAGCCGAACATCGAATAGCGCCCCGTCTTGGGCAACCTCGTTCGCCTCTCGAACAAGGAACGCAAAAGGTGACGGCTCCAGTCTCTCCCGCCGCGATCGGCGCTCCAGTTTCGCCGACGAGCGCACCGAAGTCCGGCGAATCACCGCTGAATCGGAAGAGGAGGCTTCTGTTCCCGTCGCTGATCGGGTGTTTTGGGCCCCCGTCTCCCTCTTTGAAGAAGCACAGGTACGCGTTGACTACGGGTCCGTTCATGTTCTAGGAAAACCCAACGGCCCGGTTCCGACTGTTCATCCTTCAGCCTCAAGAGCCTCCCAACCCTGCACGAACTCTCTCGATAGATCTCCGAGCTGGTTTCGAAGTACTTCTGTACCTACATTGCGGCGAATCGCCTCGCCCAGAAGAGCTTCGAGGAAACCCGTCGCCACGATGTCCTTCGCTTGCTCGTCGGATCCGGCGAGCGCTTCTTCGGCGATTCGGAGAACTGCGCCCCATCTCGCAGAAAGATCAGCCTCCACCTGCGCCACAACTGCTTTCGCCATGCGAGAGGCCAAAAGGGTCAGTGGCGGCCCATCTGGCCAAGCTGCGACGGAGGCCTCGTACGCGCTCCGGGCTGCGGGGTCAGCTTCGGCAACCCGAAGGAAAAACACTGAGACGTCCACGTCAGGGTCAGTGTACTTGAGCGGGTTGTTCGTGTATCCGGCACCGACGAGGGTGGTCGCTCGGGTGGTGCCGAACGGGTTGTAGCGGTACGTGGCAACGGTGCCGCCGGTCGGGTTGACGATCTCCGTCACTGATCCGAGCGCGTCACTCAGATACCAGCCCGACGTTCCGGCGGCCACGTCCGAGTAGCGGAGCACTGTCCCGCCCGGGGCGAAGCTGTATGTCCGGACGGCCACACCAGCCTTCTTCTCGGTGACGATGACCGGCAGCGGGTTGTTGACGTCAACCGTCTCCGCTGTCGCCATGCCAGCGGTGGTGATCTGGGTGCGGTTGTTGTTCCCGTCATAGGTGAAGGCTGACGCGATGCCGGCGACGGTCGCGGTGACGGGTTGACGGGCCGCGTTGTAGCCGTAGGTGTCGGT
>JANLRD010000198.1:0-13312 GCA_031368215.1 Acidimicrobiia bacterium
GCCGACGCAGTCGACCGCCCCGGCCCAGCGCTCCTTCTCCAGCGGGCGAGCGGCATCGACGGCGAGTTCGGAGCGGTCGAGAATCGTCGTGGCACCGAGGGAGCGGAGGTAGTCGTGCTCATCGGCCTTGCCGGTCGACGCCGCGACCTCGAAGCCGCGCTGGGCCAGCATGGCGACCGCGGTCGACCCGACGCCACCGGTTGCGCCGGTCACCAGGATCGGCCCGCGGTCGGTGCGCAGCCCGGCCCGCTCGAGGGCACGGACCGACTGGGCGGCGGTGAAGCCGGCGGTGCCGATCGCCATTGCCTCCTGCACGATGAGGCCATGGGGAAGACGGAGCACCTGATCCGCGGGGAGGCGGCAGTAGTGGGCGTAGGCGCCGTGGCGGGCAACGCCGATGTCGTACCCGTGGGCGATGACGAGGTCGCCCACGGCGACGTCGGCCGACCCGTCGACGGCGACGACGACGCCGCCCACGTCGACGCCGGCCACGAGCGGACTGATCCGGGCCACGCCGCCGTCGACCAGCGTGGCCAGTGCGTCCTTGTAGTTGACGCTCGACCATTGCACGTGGACGGTGACCTCTCCGGCGGGGAGGTCACCCGAGGAGAACTCGGCGACACCCCGGGTGACGCTGACCGTCCCATCGGCTGCAGTGGACTTGGTGGCGACGAACGCGGGGAACAACGGAGGCAGGGAGAACATGGCGTCGGGTTTACCCCATGCGGGCGTGATCCGAGAACTGCGACGCGCTCACTGCTCTCGCAGGTACTTCTCCAGTTCGGCGGCGAGCTCGTCGCCGCTGGGGAGGTCGCCGAGGTCGCCACCCGCCATGCCGAAACGGCCGGGTCGCATCGGCATCTCCGAGGCCACCTGCTCCTCGAGGCGGCGCACCATTTCGACGTGTTCGGGGTTGTTCTGCACGAGCTGGTCGATCTGGGCGTTTGCCGCCGTGCCGGCGTTGCGGAGCTCGACCGTGTCGATCACGAGACCGGTCACGCGGGCCAGGGTTTCGAGGAGGGCTGACGCGGCGGCCGGGAACGGCATTGCGGCGGCGTAGTGGGGAACCCGTGCCCAGAGGCCGACGGCGGGACGCCCCGCTTCGGCGAAGCCCCGTTCGATGGCCGCCTGCACGCCTCCAGGGATGTCCATCGTGGCTTCGAGGTAGCCCACCTCGTCGGCGAGCTTCTGGCTCGTCGCCGTGGCGCCGATCGACACCGGCCGGGTATGTGGCGCTGCAGCGGGGAAGGCCCCGAAGCCGACGCAGAGTCGGACATCGAGGCGCTCGACCACTTCCATAAGCGCGCGTACAAAAGCGTTCCACCGCATGTCCGGCTCGGGTCCGGTGAGCACGAGGAGATCCTGCCCGGCAGAGTCGCGTCCGTGGCGCAGCTGCAGGCGCGGCCAGCGGAGCTCGGTGTTCACGCCATTGATGAGCCGCATCGTCGGGCGCCGGGCGCGCTGATCGAGCAGCTCGTCGGTGTCGAAGCGCAGCAATCGATGCGTGCGGATCTGCTGCTTGAGGGTCCCGACGGCTGTGGCGGACGCATAGCCCGCTTCGATCCAGCCTTCGAGCGCAACGACAAGCACCGGATCCTTGAGCCCCTCGGGGACGGGGTTCTCCCAGATGACGAGATCGGTCATGACAATCCTTCCAGCGCGTTCGCCGCGCTCGTCGCCAGCAGTGGCACCTGCTCTTCGAGGGTCCGCCAGTCGTACCCGTCGTCGCCCATGGCACCGGCCCGGTATCGCGCATAGACGCCATCGAGGATGCAGGCGAGCTTCCAGTAGCCGAACGCCACGTAGACGTCGAGATCGCGGAGGTTCCGGCCGGTCCGCTGGGCGTAGCGCGTGCGAAGCGCCTGGCGACCGAGAAAGCCTGGAGTCGAGCTTGCCGCAAGGCCGAGGGGTGGATTCGGATCGTCTGGCTCGGGCCAGTAGACGAGCAGCAGTCCCACGTCGGCGAGAGGATCACCGAGCGTGCAGAGCTCCCAGTCGAGCACGGCGATGACCTCGCCGGCCCGGTTCACCATGGTGTTGTCGAGCCGGTAGTCGCCGTGGACGATCGAGACTCCCTGCTGCTGCGGAATCCGGTGGAGCAACTCGTCGTGGAGATCGTGGATCGTCTGTACCGGATAGGTGCTCGATTGCTGGAACTGGCCGTACCACCGTTTCAGCTGGCGCTCGAGGTACCCCTCCCGCTTGCCGAGGTCGCCGAGGCCGACGGCATCGACGTCGAGCGCGTGGAGATCGGCGAGGACGTCGGCGACCGACTCGCTGGCCCGGACTTTCGCGGCGTCGTCGAGCAGACGGGCGTCATCGGCATTGCGCAAGACCAGCCCGTCGAGGTAGGCCATGACGTAGAACGGGCGCTCGTTGACCGCGGGATCGTCGCAGAAGCCGAGGGCGGGGGCGACGGGCACCGATGTATCGGCGAGCGCCGAGATGATCCGGTGCTCGCGGGCGACATCGTGGGCGGACGGGAGCAGGTGCCCGAGCGGCGGACGGCGAAGGACGTAGCGGTGTCCGGCGGAGTCGTCGACCAGGTAGGTGTAGTTCGAACGGCCGCCGGCGATGAGGGTGAAGCGAAGTGGGCCGGTAGCGCCGGGCACGTGCGAAGCGAACCAGGCGGTCAGGTTTTCGGCATGTATGCCCGGAGGCACCGGGGCGGCCGAGACGGTGCGCTCCGGAGCGGTGGGAGACGCCGTGAGAGACGGAATCGGGTTCATGTGTCCCCCCACCGTACGCGAGCCGCGGCCGTTCGGTGCTCGGGCGTTGCCCTGGGCGGATCGTCGCCGGCCGGCGCGCTGGATCGAGAGCGCCCCGGAGGCAGTAGTTTTGCGGGCCCACCGTTCGTTCCTGGAGTGCCTGATGTACATCGACGTCACCGACGCCACCTTCCAAACCGAGGTGGTCGAGCGATCGAAATCGGTTCCGGTCGTCGTCGACCTGTGGGCTCCGTGGTGCGGGCCGTGTCGCACGCTCGGCCCGATGATCGAGCGGGTGATCGACGCCACCAAGGACGCGGTTGTGCTGGTGAAGGTCAACGTCGACGACAACCCCAGGGTTTCCTCTACCTTCCAGGTGCAGTCGATTCCGGCGGTCTTCGCGATCCACGAGGGCAAGGTCGTCGATTCGTTCATCGGCGCTCTTCCAGAGGCACAGATTAAGATGTGGGTCGATCGACTTGCGCCAGCGGCGTCGCCTGTCGACATTGCGATCGACAACGCCCTTGCGGCCGGCAACGAAGACGGACTTCGTGAGGTGCTCGCCGTCGAGCCGGGCAACGCTCGGGCCATCGTCGGGCTGGTGAAGATGCTGATCGAACGCGGCGAGTTCGACGAGCCGCTTTCCCTACTCGCCCGCATCCCCGAGACCCCCGAGACCGTCGAGCTTGCGGCACGCGCCCGTCTCGGCATGTCGGAGACCGGCGTGGGTGCCGAGTCGCTCGCCGAGTTGGACCTTCTGCTCGATCACGTGAAAGCCGACGACGACGCCCGCCAGAAGTACGTCGATCTGCTCGCCGCCCTCGGCGAACACCCGAAGGTCGGCGAGTACCGCCGCAAGCTCGCTGCCCGGCTGTTCTGACGTCGGAGGTGGTCGTGTTCGCGCTCGGGAGAACGTCGATATGGGACTGAGGACACCTGTCCCGAAGCGGCTGAGCAAGGTCGACGGGCATTGGCTGTGGATCGGCGGCCCCGTGCCGCCCGGTTCCGTCGGGATCACGATCGGGTCACTCGTCATCATCCGCAAGTCCGTCGCCCGAGGCCACGGTTTCGCGGAACTGCTTGCTCACGAGCAGGTCCACGTTCGGCAGTTCGCGGAACTCGGGGTCGGCCGATTCCTCGCCCGCTACCTCAAGTCATATGCGCGCTTTCGTTTTCGTGGCTACGGCCATTGGCAGGCGTATTCCCGCATTCCGCTCGAGGTCGAGGCGCGAGTCGACGGACGCGCCCGCCTGCAGAGTTCGCCTGAAACGTCGGCGCTTCTCGCCGACTCCGCCGCGCTACTGCCGGTCGTCGACGCGGCTCCCGTCTGAGCGGTCCACCGTCCGGTTCGACGTCCCGATCCACTCACCGGACGGCGGAATAGCGCCCTCGAGACGCCGGCGCGCCGGTGCGCCGAACCCGTCCGTCCGTGGTGATCGTCACACCCACGCCGTAGCGTTTGCGGTGTCGCTTCCCCGGTGGCACTTCGTCGGTCGTCCCGCTGTGCGTTCAGCATCCGGGTGGCCCGGCGGTGAGCGCGGAGGTCGGTATGGAAACGCCGGAAACGATGACGGTACGGGCGGCATCCACGTTCAGCGGTCTCGCCCGACCCCGGCCGAGGCCGACGCCCGTCGAGCAGGTCGGGGGAGCCGTCGAGCGGTTCATCAGGAGGTTGCGGAGTCGGCTGTCCGGCCGACGCCGGATCGTGGTCGTCGGCGGCTCGATCGTCGCCGTCGTGGGCGCCTTGGCGGTGTTCGGACCGGCTGCGCTGGCGCGGGTGCCCCGGTCCGCCCCGCAAGCGTCATCGGATGATCCAACGCTCCCGCTGACGCCTGCCGCCGCTCTGCCCGTCGAGGTGGGTCAGGCGCCACCCATCTCGCTGCCGTCCCCGGCCGCTCCCCAACCCGCCCCGCCCGTTTCGATGCCCTCGGGCGAAGCGGCGGCCATTCGCCCGTCGTCGCCCGCATCGACACCCGTCAGCCCGGCGACGCCGACCGTCGTCGTCCACGCCGCCGGCGCTGTGCTCCTTCCCGGGGTGTACCGGCTGTCGGACCCGGCCCGCGTCACCGATGTCGTGGCCGCCGCCGGCGGCCTGACAAGCGACGCCGATCCCGATGTGCTCAACCTTGCGGCGCGCGTCGGCGACGGAGAGCGCATCTTCGTCCCGCATCGTGGACAGGCCCCTCCCGGCGTGGTCGTCGGCACGACCGGGTCCGGGGCATCGACGGGGTCGGTGACCGGCGCGAGGACGGGTCCGGCCGCCATCGTCGACCTGAACGCGGCATCCGCCGAGCAACTCGACGCACTTCCCGGGATCGGTCCGGCGATCGCCGAGCGGATCATCGAAGCGCGAACCCGCGTCGGCCGGTTCCGGTCGGTGAACCAGTTGCTCGACGTCCCGGGGATCGGCGAGACGAAGTTCGCAACGCTCAAGACCCGGGTCCGGGTCTGAACCCCGGCCGGGGCACGGTCACTGCAGCCGCAGCTCCGTCCGGTTACTCCGATGCGGCGATTGTGGCCGCGGCGCTCGTTGTGGTTGCGGGGTGCATCTGGCCATGGTCGCCGACCGCGGCAGTGGCCCTCGGAGCCGGCACTTTCGTGGGCGCAACGGTGGGGCTGTTCCGTTCCTCACCGGATCACAGCAGCTCTCCGGTTCGCCGGGTCGCGGCCCTCGGCATCGGTGTCTCGATCACGTTGGCGGCGCTCGCCGGTTGGGCCACCCGGGCCAAGAACGGTCTCCACGCGCCGTCCCGGTCCTACGATGCCGTTCGGGCGGTGGTGCGCGCCGACGCCGAACCGTCGCTCGGCGGCAGCCGCGTCGACCTGTCCCTCGACGGGCACCGGTGGAGTGCCGTCGTGCCTTCGTCGATGCGCGGAGCCTCTCTGCGCGTCGGCGACGAGCTTGTCGTGTCAGGGTCCACGGTCGCCTTCCCGATCCGTCGCCCGTTCCAGGATGCCCGCCATCTCGCCGGCCGCTTCCGTCTCCGCCGGCTCCATGCGCGCCATGCCGGCGGCGTTCCCTATCGACAGGCGAACGCGATCCGGTCGGCCCTGTTGCGCAGCGCGGTCGGCTTCACCGACACGCAGCGGACGCTGTTCGCCGGGTTCGTCCTCGGCGACGTGAGCTCGGCGCGTCCCGAATTGACCGACGACTTCCGGGCGTCGGGGCTGTCGCATCTGATTGTCGTCTCCGGCCAGAACCTGGCGTTCCTCCTGGCGGGCGTGATCCCGATCACCTCCATCGTCGGCCGGCGAAACCTCTGGATCCCGGCGACCCTCCGGCTCTTCGTGATCGTCGGGTTCGTCTTTGTGGTCCGCTTCGAACCGTCGGTACTCCGTGCTGCGGTCATGGCAGCAGTGATGGTCGTAACGCGAGCGATCGGTCGCCCGCAGCCGCTTCTGCGCGTTCTCACGCTCTCGGTGATCGTGCTGCTCGTCGTCGATCCGCTCCTCGTCCGCTCGGTCGGGTTTGGGCTGTCGGTGGGCGCGGTATGCGGAATCGCGCTCATCGGACCGTGGCTGTCGGAGCACCTGCAATCGTTCGGGTGGTTGGCCGGTCCGTTGGCGGTGACCATCGGGGCCCAACTCGGAACGGCACCGATCGCCCTGCTGATCTTCGACGGCGTGCCGGTCGTAAGTGTGCTTGCCAACATGTGCGCGGTGGTGATTGCGGCGCCCATCATGAGCTGGGGCGTGCTCGCCGGTCTTCCTGCCGGGCTGCTCGGTCCTTCGGTGAGCTCGGTCGTGCATGTGCCCACGAGGTTCCTGCTGGGCCTGGTGGCGGCACTGGCACGGGGTTCGGCGTCGCTACCGTTCGGATCGTGGACGCTCCCCGATCTCGCCGTGGCCGGGTTTGTCGCACTGGTCGGTCGACCCTTCCTGAAGCGGGCTGGCCGTGCCCGACGACCGCTGATCATCGCGTTCGCGGTTCTCGTCTTCGCCATGCCGACGCTCCGATCGACGGTCACGGCGACAGAGATCGAGTTGGCCCGTACGCCGCGGCCGCTCGGCAGTGGCGCAATCGTGTTCGGTCTCAGGCCGGACGGGTTGTGGCAGCACGTCGATGTGCTGGTGATCTCGCACGGCGTATCAGCCGGGGTGCTGCTCGCCCGACTCCGGGCGTCACGGATCGGTGCCATCGATCTCGTGATCGTCGCGTCCGGGGGCAAGCCGCAGGTAGCGGTGATCCGTGCGATCCACCACCGAGTTGACGTCGGCATGGCGATCAGCGCAGCGGGGGTCGGAGCGCCGCCGGGCCTTCGCTGGAAGCGGGCGCTCCCCGGTCTCACGATGCGGGCGGGTGCCGTGACGGTTGCCGTGTTGGAGGTGCGGGATCGACGTGTCCAAGTCGCGGTGAGCTGAGTCGGCGGCGAGTGGGCCGCGAGCCCGGCGGAGGGGATCACCGCGTAGTGTCGCGGACATGTCGTCGCTTCCCGTGCTGTTGATCAAGGGCGACGATCCGGTGCTCGTCGCCGATGCCTTGCGAAGCGCGGTGGCCGACGCGTTGGGGGACGAGTCCGCAGAACTGGCGCTGTCCGACTTCTCCACCGAGGACTACGAGATTGCTGCGCTCGTCGACGCCGCGCAGACGCCGCCGATGTTCTCGTTGCGTCGGATCGTGGTCGGTCGCGGCATCGGTCGTTTCACCTCAGGCGACCTCGAACCGCTGCTCGACTACCTTGCCGGTCCTCTCGATTCGACCACGCTCATCCTCGTCGCCGGGGGCGGCCAGACCTCGCGTAAGTTGCTCGACGCCGCGAAGAAGAAGGGCTCGGTCATCGACGCAGGCGTGCCGTCGGGCAAGGGCCGCCAGATGTGGCTCGCGGCCAGGCTTGCCGATGCCCCTGTCCGTCTTGATGCCCGCGCTCAGCAGCACTTGGCCGAGCATCTGGGCGACGACCTCGGCCGGCTCAACGGGATCCTCGAGGTGCTCGCCGCGGTGCACGGCAACGGCGCTCGACTCAGAACCGAGGACATCGAGCCGTTCCTCGGTTCGGCCGGGTCAGGCGCGCCCTGGGACCTGACCGATGCGATCGATCGCGGTGACGCCGCAGGGGCGCTGGGTCAGCTCCACCGGATGATGGGTTCGGGGGAGCGTCATCCGTTGCAGATCATGGCGAGCCTGCAGACCCACGTTGGCAAGATGTTGCGCCTCGACGGCGCCGGCGCCCGCGACGAGACCGAGGCGGCAGCGCATCTCGGCATCACCGGGAGCACCTTTCCGGCGAAGAAGGCGCTTGTGCAGTCCCGCAAGCTCGGCTCTGCCGGTGTGAGCCGGGCCGTGCATATCCTGGCCGAGGCCGATCTTGATCTGCGCGGTCGTCGTGATCTCCCCGGTTCGGTTGTGCTCGAAATGGCCGTGGCCCGGCTCGCCCGTCTCTCGGGGACACGTCGGTAACGCGTGTCGGCCATCGATCCTGCTTCCCTCAAACAGGTCATCGTCATTCGGCGCGACCTCAACATGCGACGCGGCAAAGAGATCGCCCAGGGTGCGCACGCATCGATGGCGTTCCTCGTCGAGGCGGTGGTCGCCGCTTGCGATTCTTCGACCGGTCGGGGTGTTATGTCGATCGATGCCGCCGCGCTTGCGTGGATGACGACGTCGAATCGCAAGGTCACGCTGCAAGCGAGGTCGGAGGAGGACTTGCTCGACCTCGACGCCAAGGCCCGTGGCGCCGGACTGCGATCGCATCTCATCACCGACTCCGGTCGCACGGAGTTCGGGGGCGTCCCTACGATCACCGCTCTGGCGATCGGACCGGACCTCGCTGCCGCCATCGACGAGGTGACCGGCCACCTCGCCATCTACTGAGGAACTGCGAGCGCGGCTCAGTCGAGATGGGCGCCGATGAGCACGAAGGCCATCGTCGCTGCAGCGCCGCTACGGTTGCGCCATGCATGGCGGGTGCCGTTCTGGATGACGAAATCACCGGCGCGGAGGTGGGTCATCGCACCGTCGTCGAGTTCGAGATCAATCTCGCCGGACAGCACGAGACCGATGTCAACGGTCTGGGTCGTGTGCATGCCCGGGCTGCCGGGCTCCATGTGCGCGGAGAGTCCGGGCAGCATCGTCTCCAACTCGCCCAGTGCGGCGCCGATGTCGACGCCGTCGGGCAGCACTCCGGCACCCACCTCTGGCGGAAACGTCCACAACCCGTAGCGGACACCGCCGGGCGGGGGGAAGTACGACGCCATACCGGGGCTGGCGAGCGTCGTTCGCGCTCGCGGAGTCGCGGCCGACGCCCATACCTCGCTGACTGCCGTGCCCGGCAGCAGCGCCATCGTGATGACGTCGAGTTCGGCGTCACTCACGAACACGGACTTGCCGTTTGCATCCACACCGGTGACAACACGTCGGGTCATGCGGGGAGCGTAGACGGGTGGGCGACGTGGTCGCTCGATGCGGCCGAAGCGTCGTCACAGTCGACGTCGGTAGGCGTCGGTAGGCGTCGGTCAGCGTCGGGGCGCGTCGGGGCGCGTCGGGGCGCGAACATAGCCGGATGGAACCACTCGCGATCCATCTGGCTGAAGACTGCGACGTCGCTTCGGTCGAGGCGATCAACCTCGCGGCCTTTGCGGGTGTCCACGACTCGATCGCCGAACTCCTCGGTCGCGAGCTGAACGCCCTGGTGTACCCGGATTGGGAGACGACGCAACACCAAGAACTCCTCGAATCCACCGCCGCTGAGACGAGCTCCCTCTGGGTTGCCGAGCAGGACGGGACAGTCGTCGGGTTCGTCGTGATCGACGTCGATCCGCTGAGCAAGGTAGGGGAGCTGAGCCTGATCGCCGTGCACCCGGACCGTCAGGGCCACGGCATCGGCACCGCGCTGAATCGCTTCGCCCTGGACCAGATGCGCCGAGCCGGCATGACGCTGGCGACCGTCGCCACCGGAGGCGATGCGTCTCACGCGGCGGCGAGACGCTCCTACGAGAAGGCCGGTTTCGTCGCTCTGCCGCTGGTTCGCTACTACGCGGCCCTCTGAGCCCGCCGCAAAGCCCCGCCGCACATCGCAGTCCTCCTGCCGCACATCCTCCTGCCGCAGATCAGCGTCCTCCTGCCGCACATCAGCGTCCTCCTTCCGCAGATCAGCGTCCTCCTGCCGCACATCAGCCGAAAATGACCCGAACCGGTCCGAAAACGGACGATGTGCGGCAGGGGGGCGCGATGTGCGGCAGGAGGGGCGCGATGTGCGGCGGTGGAACGGGTCGGCCGACGATGTGCGGCAACAGAGGTTCGATGTGCGGCGGCGGGACGGGTGGGCGGACGGTTGAGGTCGTCAGTCCTCGTCGAGGAAGGCGTACACGGCGGGCCAGGCGGTGTCGTCCTGCACGAAGAACGCATGGCCGCCGTCGAACTCGGCGAACGTCGCGCCGGGGATCTGCGACGCGATGGCGGCGCCGTTGGCAGGGGGCGCGATCAGGTCGAACAGGCCGGACGCCACGAGGGTCGGGCACGTGATGTGGGGAAGGCGATCCCACACGTCGTGGCCGGCGCGGGCAAGCAATTGTCCGCGTTCGCCGACCGTCTGCGCAGCAGTTCGGGGCACGGCGGCCTGCTTGTCCCGGTAGCGGACCATTGCGGCATGAAACGGATGGGAGATCAGCCATTCCTCGTCGAAACGGCTATCCATCAGGTGGAGCACAACTTGGCGTTCCTGATCGGCCGGAAGGTTGCGGGGTTGGTGCAGCGGATAGGACGCCCGTCCGGTTCCTCCGGACGACGTGCACATGAGCACGAGTCGTTCTATGCGGCCAGGTGCCGTAACCGCAACCTCCTGGGCGACCATGCCGCCGAAGCTGACGCCGAGAAGGGCAAAGGTCGTCCATCCGAGCGAATCGGCGAAGGCGAGGGCATCGGTGGCGTAGTCGGCCATGGTCCACGTGCCGGCGTTGGCGAACGGATCGGGGGATTCCTGGCGGAGCCCTGTCTCCCCGAGCCCCCGTTGATCGTGGGCGGCGACGGTTGCGTGTCCGGCGAGTGCATCGATCATGTACCGAGACGATGCCCGGCTCCCGCCGGAGCCGTGGCAGAACAGCACCCGCCGTCCGGCGCCGGTGACCTCGGCCGCGAACCGGAACCCGTCGTGGGTGAAGGATGCGTCGGCCGACATCGCGGTGGTCAACCGAGCTCCGTGACGAGGTCACCGAGGCGGGTCTCGCCTTCCAGCGTTTGGCCTCCGAGACGGAGGAATGCCTCCATGGCCGAGCGTGCCCGGTCGTCGCCGAGGGTCCGGAAGAAGCTGCGCATCTCTTCGAGGAGGTCCTCGGGCAACCCGTGCTCGGCCCGCAGGACGCTTGCCTTGGCCTCCCGAACGGCGTGGGGCGGGAACGAGGCGACCCGACGGGCGAGCGCCATTGCGGCGTCGACGACCTCATCAGCCGGGAAGCACCGGTTGACCCAGCCCCAGGCTTCGGCCGTCGTGGCGTCGATGTCTTCACATCCGAGGATGACCTCCATGGCCCTGGATCTCCCGATGAGGCGGGGGAGGCGCTGGGTGCCACCCCCACCAGGGAGGATGCCGAGCGCGACCTCGGGTTGATTGAAGATCGCCGTCTCGCGGGCGGCGTACCGGACGTCGAACGACATGGCGAGCTCGCTACCGCCGCCGCCCACTCGTCCTTCGATCACCGCGATCGTGAGCTTGGGCATGCTGCGGAAGAGCTCGCAGACCCGGGTGAACTGGGCAAGCTCGAACACTTCGATGCCGGCGGGGAAACGAAGGATAGAGGCGACGTCGAAATGGGCGATCCAGAAACCCGGGACGGCACTCCGCACGACCACGGCGCCGACGTCTTTGTCGTGGGCCAGCGCCACGCCGACCTGCTCGAACTCGCGGAGGAGGGCGCCGTCATAGAGGTTGATCGGTGGTCGGTTGATCGTGATCGTCGCGACGCGAGCGTCCGCAGAAGCCGGCTCACCTCGTTGCAAGCTGATGAATTGCAGGTCCGGCGATGCGCTCATAGGAGCGACGCTACCGGTGGCAGACGGATGGTCACTAGTCTCGACTCCGCTCGCAATCGGGCGAATCGAGAAGGCACGCGTAGATGAGTGACGAGGAATTCGTAGGGTCCGGCCGAGAGGTGCGTCGCCGACGCGGAGGTCGGGCGGCGCCGGAAGGCCGTTCCCGTCTTCCCGCGCAGCGTCCGTTCCGCCAATCGCGCCTGCGCTACGCCCCGACGCAGGTGATCTCTGACGACGAACTCGAGATGATCCACCTGGCCTCGCTAGAAGTTCTCGAGCGCATCGGTATGGACGTGCTCAACCCCGATGCCCGAGAACTCTTCGCAAAGGTCGGCGCCACGATTGATGGCGAACGCGTGCGAATCGGACGTGAGGTCGTCGAGGCGGCCATGTCCACAGCTCCCGCCGAGTTCACGCTGCACGCCACGAACCCCGAACATTCGCTGCACGTCGGCGGGAACTGGGTGGCGTTCGGCTCGGTGGCCAGCGCGCCGAACGTGTTCGACCGCGACAACGGTCGACGCATCGGGAACCGGCACGATTACCAGAACCTCATCCGGCTCGGGCAGATGCTCAACACGGTGCACTTCTTCGCCGGGTACCCGGTCGAACCGATCGACCTGCACGCGTCCATCCGTCACCTCGATGCGACCTTCGACGCGCTCACGTTGGCCGACAAGCCCATCCACGTGTACTCGCTCGGCGCCGAGCGGAACCGCGATGTGATCGAGATGGTGCGCATTGCGCGCGGCATCGACGACGAGACGCTCGAACGGGAACCGTCGCTGTTCACGATCATCAACACGTCGTCGCCGCTGCGCCTCGACCTGCCGATGGCCACCGGGATCATCGAGATGTCGAAGCGCAATCAGGTCGTCTGCATCACGCCGTTCACCCTTGCCGGCGCAATGGCGCCGGTCACCATCGCCGGCGCGGTCGCTCAGCAGAACGCCGAAGCGCTCCTTGGCATGACGCTGACGCAGCTGGTGCGTCCCGGTTCACCGGTGATCTACGGCGGCTTCACCTCGAACGTCGACATGCAATCGGGCGCACCGGCATTCGGTACCCCGGAGTTCATGAAGGCAGCGATGATCGGTGGGCAGTTGGCCCGCCGGTACAAGGTGCCCTACCGGTCGTCCAACGTGTGTGCGGCCAATGCGCTCGATGCCCAGGCTGCGTACGAATCGGTCTTCTCGCTGTGGGGCGCGCTGATGGGCGGCGTCAACTTCCTCATGCACGGCGCCGGCTGGATGGAAGGTGGCCTGCACGCGAGCTACGAGAAAATGATGCTCGATGCCGAACTGCTCGGGATGATGGAGTCGTTCCTCGAACCGCCCGTCGTCAACGCCGCCGAGATCGGGCTCGATGCCATGGCCGACGTAGGCCCCGGTGGTCATTTCTTCGGGACGCAGCACACCCAGGACCGGTTCCGCACCGCGTTCCATCATCCGATGCTCAGCGACTGGCGTAACTGGGAGACCTGGGTCGAAGCCGGTTCGCCGACCACCTATGACCGGGCGAACGCGATGTGGAAGAACATGCTCGCGGCCTACGAACCACCGACAACTCTCGATTCGGCCCGTCAAGACGAGCTCGCCGCATATGTCGCCCGGCGTCACGCCGAGGGCGGCGTCCCTAC
>JANLRD010000254.1:0-9216 GCA_031368215.1 Acidimicrobiia bacterium
CTAGGCGCGGGTGACGAGGTGATCGCTGATGACGCGTGCCCAGCCGCCGGTCTCCACCGAACGTCGGGCGGCCTCGAGGACCGCTACGGCGGCAAGCGTGTTGGCGTCGTCGAACGGCGTGCTCGTCGCGCCGGAGTGCAGGGCCGCCGCGAACTCGTGGAGGTGACGGTGGCGGAGTTCCGCGGGCGGGGTCGGACCGCAGACGACTTCCCAGCCGAGACCGGCGTGGCGGCTCAGGCCATCGGCGTCGAGCCGCAGAGCACCCTCGGAACCCTCGATCAGCACTTCCCAGCCGGGGGCGAGCGCTGAGTCCGCGGACAGCACGACGCTCGCCGTGACGTCGCCGGAAGTGCGGACGAGAAGCTGCGCCGTCGTCGTTCGAGCGTCTGAGACGTCGGTCGCGTCCGCGGTCACGTGGAGGATCGGGCCGATCAGCGCGCGTACGAGATCCATGCCGACAGTGCCGAGCTCGCGCAGGATGCCATGCTCCGCCGGCTGTCCGTTGCGGAGATGCACCCGTACCAGCCGGATTTCGCCGAGAGAGCCGGACGCAACAAGGTCCGCTGCGGCAGCGACGTCATCGGCTTTCCGATGGTCGAGCGCCACGATCAGCGGGGTACGTGAACGCCGAGCGGTGTCGATGACCATCCGGGCGGAAGGTCGGCTCGGGGCGAGGGGAGGATGGCAAAGCACGCCGATTCCGCGGTCGAGAAGAACCGTCACGGACGGAACGTGGGTCAACGTGGGTGAGCACACTATGGCGGCGCGAAGGCCGAGCGCGGGGGCAAGGTCGAGGAGATCGTGCACGGAGCGGAGCGCATGCACTTCCGCGTTGCCGTCGAGCACGTGGCGCGCCCGTTCGACAATCGGGTCAACAGCAGCCACCAGTCGCAGCGTCGGGTGGTCGACCAGAGCGTCAGCGTACGCCCGACCGATCGAGCCAACGCCGAGGATGGCGACCGGAAGAGGTGTGCATGGAGAGCCTTCTTGTCCCATGAACGGTTCTTCGGCAGCTCCCCGTCAACACTGAAGCCCGATTCATCCGACATCACCGCACCCTGTTGGTGACTATCCCTTGAAAAGGAACTCCGCCTCCTCGGGGTCGACGAACAGCGAGATCTCGTCCTTGAGCTCCGGGTTCCCGAGCAGCTCGGGGTCGGACGCGACGATCGCGATGGCCGTCCGGCGAGCCTCGACGACGAGCTCTTTGTCCTTGCGGAGCGATGCCAGCCGGAGGTCGCTCCGTCCTTTCTGGCGGGTGCCGAGGATCGCCCCTTCCCCGCGAAGCTCGAGGTCGATCTCGGCGAGCTCGAACCCGTCGGTGGATCGCTCGATCGCCTCGAGACGGGCCTCGCCGTCCGGGGTCTTCGGCTCGGCGAGCAGGTAGCAGAACGACCTGTCCGCGCCACGGCCGACGCGACCGCGCAGCTGGTGGAGCTGGGCAATCCCGAAACGGTCGGCGTCGAGGATGCACATGATCGTGGCATTCGGGACGTCGACACCGACCTCGATCACCGTGGTGGCCACGAGCACATCGATCTCGCGCGCCCGGAAGGAGGCCATGGCCGCCTCCTTTTCGCTCGACGGCAGCTGACCGTGGAGCAGGCCGAGCCGAAGTCCGTGAAGCTCGCCACCCAAGAGCTCCTCGTAGGTCTCGGTGGCGGAACGGGCCTGGATCTTCTCCGACCCCTCGACCAGAGGGCAGACAACATAGGCCTGACGGCCGGAGGCGACCTCGTCACGGATGTGCGCAAAGCATGCTGAGACTTCGAGCTGAGTACGACACCAGTGCGTGACGATGGGCGTGCGCCCGGGAGGGAGTTCGTCGAGGATCGTCGTGTCGAGGTCTCCATAGACCGTCATTGCCGCCGTGCGCGGGATCGGTGTGGCGGTCATGACGAGGAGGTCGGGGTCACGTCCGTTCCCCTTCGCCCGCAGCGCCGCGCGTTGCTCCACGCCGAAACGGTGCTGCTCGTCGATCACCACGACGCCGAGCGAGTGGAACTCGACGTGTTCGCCGATCAGCGCGTGGGTTCCGATGAGGAAGTCGACGGTGCCATTCGTAAGTGCACCGAAGAGATCGCGGCGCTCGGCAGCGGTGGTCCTGTTGGTGAGGAGCTTCACCGTGACCGGGCGCTCCCCCATCAGCGAACCTTCTTCACGCACGGTCAGGGCCGCCGCGTCGAGAACCCGACGAATGCCGATGAAATGCTGCTCGGCGAGCACTTCGGTCGGCGCCATGAGGGCGGCCTGATGACCGTCCTGGATGGCCATCAGGGCCGCCGTGACGGCGACCAGGGTCTTGCCCGCGCCCACGTCGCCCTGAAGAAGCCGATGCATGGGCAGCGGCGACGCCAGGTCGCGGGCGATCTCGGCATTGGCACGCCGCTGGGCACCCGTCAGCGGAAAGGGCAGCGACGCGTGGAATGCGGACACGAACGGCCCGTGACCTTCGAGCGCGGCCGAGGGATGCACGATGCCGATCGAGTCGCGTTCAACGGCACGCTTACGAATCACCAGAACCAGCTGAAGGCGCAGAAGCTCATCGAACGCCAGACGCTTGCGCGCGGCATGGGTTGAACCGATCGCATCCGGCTCATGGATCTGATGCATCGCCCAATCGCGTCCGACAAGGTCGAGATCGTCACGGAATCGGCGCGGCAGCGGATCGGCGAACCGGCCCGCCCGCCGCAGGGCCTCGCCGACCCAGCCCGCCATCTCACCTGTGGTGAGCCCGGACTTCTCGGACTGCGGGTAGAGCGGCACGATCTTGCCCGTCTTGTCTCCGCCGACGAGGTCGACGACCGGGTTCGTCATCCGACGCTGGCCGTTGAAGACGTCGAGCTTGCCGAACATCGCGACCTCGGTGCCGGCCGGCAGCTGCTTCGCCCGCCACGGCTGGTTGAAGAAGGTGGCCTTCAGGTAGCCCGAGCCGTCGAACACGTCGACCTCCACGAAGGTGCGACCCTGACGGCTCCGACGGGCCTCGCTCCGCTTCACGGTGGCGAGCACGAGTGCCTCGTCGCCGGGCACCATGTCGCGGATCGGCTTCTGCGCCGTCCGGTCGATGTAGCGACGCGGGAACGTGGTGAGAAGATCGAGAACGGAGTCGATGCCCTGATCACGCAACGCCGCCAGCTTCTTCGCGCCGACGCCTTCGAGACGCTCCACCCCGATGGACGCGAGCTGACGGAGGCGTCGGCCGGCCTCGACTGCGTCACCGGCCTGCGAACTCACAGCCGAAGAGCGTAGGCCGGGCCCTCTGACAGTCCGTCACCTCGGTGCTCCTGGTTCAGCTGGATCGTCTCCTGGGTCAGCTGAGCGCGTTGGGTCGGGATTTGTGCGCATGGGCGTTCGAGCCGACCCAGGCGACGAGGGCCGACCCAGGACGTACGCCCCACCGGTGGTCCATGGGCTAACACTGGTGGTATGCGCACGACGGTCGATGCCGCCCGGGACGTGCTGAAGCGGGTGTTCGGCTACGACGCCTTCCGAGGTGACCAGGAAGCGATCGTCTCCCACGTGATCGACGGCGGCGACGCGCTCGTGCTCATGCCGACCGGGGGCGGGAAGTCTCTCTGCTACCAGGTACCCGCCCTCGTCCGTGAAGGTACCGGCGTGGTCATCTCCCCGCTTATCGCCTTGATGCAGGACCAGGTCGACGCGCTGCGCGCCGTCGGTGCACGCGCCGCCTTCCTCAACTCGACACAGGGACCCGAGGAGCGTCAGGAGGTCGAACGCGACTTCCTCGCCGGTCGCCTCGACCTGCTCTATCTCGCGCCGGAACGCCTCCGGGTCGACTCGACGATACGACTTCTCGATCGGGGCACAATCTCGCTCTTCGCCATCGACGAAGCACATTGCGTGTCGCAGTGGGGCCACGACTTCCGGCCCGAGTACCTCATGCTCTCCGACCTGCACGACCGGTGGCCGAACGTGCCCCGCATCGCGTTGACGGCCACGGCGACGAAGGCGACCCACGCCGAGATCACGTCGAGGCTCAAGCTCGACAACGCCCGGCACTTCGTCGCCAGCTTCGATCGACCGAACATCCAGTACCGCATCGTCGGGAAGGACAACCCGAACCGTCAGCTGATCGATCTTCTCCGCCGGGAGCACGAGGGTGATGCCGGCATCGTCTACTGCCTCTCGCGGGCATCGGTGGAGAAGACGGCCGAGTTCCTCAACGACAACGGCTTCCCTGCGGTCCCTTATCACGCCGGCCTCGACAACCGTGTGAGGGCGACGAACCAGGCGCGCTTCCTCCGCGAAGACGGACTCATCGTCGTCGCCACGATTGCGTTCGGCATGGGCATCGACAAACCCGACGTGCGCTTCGTCGCCCATCTCGATCTCCCCAAGTCCGTCGAGGGGTACTACCAGGAGACGGGACGCGCCGGTCGTGACGGGCTCCATTCGACAGCGTGGCTCGCCTACGGACTGCAGGACGTCGTCCAGCAGCGACGCATGATCGACACGTCGGACGGCGACGCCGCTCATCGACGGCGGCTCCGAGAGCACCTCGACGCCATGCTCTCGCTGTGCGAGACCGTGCAGTGTCGACGCGTCCAACTTCTCGACTACTTCGGCCAGGCGAGCGAGCCATGCGGCAACTGCGACACCTGCCTGAGCCCGCCGCAACAGTGGGACGGAACCGTCGAGGCACAGAAGATTCTTTCGGCGGTGTCTCGTCTTGCGCGGGAACGGAACCAGAAGTTCGGCGCGGGCCAGATCATCGACATCCTCACCGGTAAGCGCACAGACAAAGTGGCGCAGCATCACCACGACGAGCTGACCGTGTTCGGAATCGGGTCCGACCACAAGGACGCGGAGTGGCGCAGTGTGATCCGCCAGCTCCTCGCGCAGGGCCTCCTCAGCGTCGAGGGCGACTACGGCACACTCGTACTCACCGACGCGAGCGCTGAGGTGTTGGGCAGGACGCGGACGGTGATGATGCGCACGGAGGTCGAGCGGGCGGCGAGAGGGGCGAAGCCGACCTCGACTCGCAGCAGTGCCAAGGCGGCCGCGGTCGAACTGTCCCCCGATGCCGGCGATCGCTTCGAGCGACTCCGCTCGTGGCGCGCCACCATTGCGAAGGAGCAGGGCGTGCCGGCCTATGTGGTCTTCCACGACGCGACCCTGCGAGAGATCGCCACTCGATATCCGTCGACGCTCGCAGAGTTGGCCTCGGTTACCGGCGTCGGCGAGACCAAGCTGGAGCGATACGGCGCCGGGGTGTTGCGTTCACTCGTCGACCCAAGCTGAGCAGCCGCTCTCACTTGATGACCGGACGCTTCCCGCGAGGCCGTGTCAGGCCAGGCAGAGTCCGGCCATCACCGTCTCCACCCGCAGCATCGCGCCGGCACCCATACCGAGAACGAGCCCGGCACAGAAGAGCGTGAGGACCGGACGCTGCTTGCGGTGCGGGACCACGACGGCCAGCACCATGGCGATCATCGCCGGGATCCAGAGCCAGCTGAGGCCCCGGTGGAGGATCACCTGCCCCCCCAGGCCATCTCCACACAACTCGCTGGCACGTCGGGTGATGGGTGGGCGGAACAACGCGAAACCGGCGCACGCCATTGCGCTGAATCCGGCGATCACGCCGATCACGGCGTGGACATAGCGAAGTCGGGACACCGCGAGATCGCCTGGCCGGCGACCGGGCGCCTCGTCGCGTCGCTCGCCGTCGCGACGGTCGCTCAGGTCGGATTGACGCAGGTCGAGCAGGTCGGGAGCCCCGACCAGCAAAGCGTCCCACGTGTGGTCGTCCGACGGGGAGGACGACGACGACGCTCCCGGCATAATCGAATGCATCGGCGCGGTTCCCGGCCGGTTTGAGCGGCGGACGGGGCAATGGGCCGAATGGTCTACTCCACCCCGAACAGGTACGGGTAGAGGGGCTGACCGCCGTGGTGCACTTCGGCCGTGACCTCGGGACGGTGGTCGGCCAGCCACTCCGTGATGACGCGGGTCGTTCCGGCGGTGGCACCCTCACCTTCGATGATGGTCACGATCTCGTGGCCGTCTTCGACGATTGCACTGAGGAGACCGGTGCACGCGTCGACCAGCTCACGCTGCACGACGACGATTCCACCCTCGCGGGTGAGGCCGAGATGGTCGCCCTCGAAGATCGGGCCGGCGTCGGAGGTCGAATCGCGCACCGCCACCGTGACCTCTCCGCTGACCACCGCGGTGGCTCCCGCCGACATCGAGACTGCGTTCGCTGCGAGCTCGCCCTGAGGGTCGTATTGCATGGCGGCCGCGAGCCCTTCGGTGACCCCTCGCGTGCCGATCACCTTCACCTGCTTCGAAGTAAGCGCGCCTACTTGTTCGGCCACAGCGATGATGTTCTTGTTGTTCGGCAGGATCACGACGCTGTCCGATGGGCATGCCTCGACCGCTTCGAGAAGCTGGGCCGTGGAAGGGTTCATCGACTGGCCGCCGGTCACCACCTGCTGAACGCCGAGCGAAAGGAACAGGCGTCGTAGGCCGTCACCGGTGGCGACGACGACGACAGCGGTCTGACAGGGTTCGTGCACGTGCGGCGGTTCGTCGACGATCGACGCACCGGTCGCCTCGCGAACCCACCGCTCCTCCTCCACTTCCTCGTGGAGATCGGTGACACGAATCGTGCGCGGCCGACCGATGTCGAGGGCCACCTCGATCGCCGCGCCGACATTGTCGGTGTGGATGTGGCAGTTCCACAGACCGTCGCCGCCCACGACCACGATCGAGTCCCCGATGGCCGCCCATGCGTCCTTGAACCCGTCGATCGATTCGTCAGGGGCTTCGAGGAAGTACATGACCTCGTAGCGAAGCTCCTCAACGCCCCTCGCTCCGTCGGGCGACGCCGTCGAGCGAAGGTCACCGAGCGGGTCGGGCGCAAGATCGTTGCCCGGCGCCTCGACCGCAGGAATGGCCCGGCCGTCGAGTTGGTGCAGGAGGGCGTCGATCAGCACCAGGTAGCCGGTGCCGCCCGAGTCGACGACCCCGGCGGCCTTCAGAACCGGGAGGAGATCGGGGGTCGAGGCCAGAGCGTCGGCCGCCCCGGACCTCGCGGCTTCGACGACGTCGAGAAGCGTTGCCGAATCCGGCAGCGCCGCCGCCGCCTCTGCCGCGCCCCGCGCCACCGTGAGGATCGTGCCCTCGATCGGCTTCATCACGGCGCCGTAGGCGGCGGTTGATGCCGCGGCCAACGCCCGGATCAGGACCGGAGCGGAAACCGATTCGTGGCTTCGGCACTCCGTCGAGAGGCCCCGCAGGATCTGGCAGAGGATCACGCCGGAGTTGCCCCGCGCTCCCATCAGCGACCCGTGGGCGATCGCCTGGCAGGCCGACGCGACCGTCAGCGGCGCCTTGGCGGCCGCCGATGCCAACTCGGCAACCACCGCTTCGGACGTGAGGGCCATGTTGGTGCCGGTGTCTCCGTCGGGGACCGGGTACACGTTGAGGCGGTTCATGGGCGCCTGATTGGCCCGAAGGCCGTCACGGAAGGCGAGGATCCATCCGACGAGATCGTCGGCGGTGAGCGCCGTCCGTACGCTGGGGGAAGCAAGGGATTCGGGCGCTGACATGGGTGGTCCATCTTACGAGGCGGCGACGCGATGAACCGCTTCCGCGCCGGGCCCGACGATCCCCGTGGGCCAGCAGGCTCGCTCGGGCCAGGAAGGGCGTGCTTTCTCGAAGTCTCCCGGCCTTTGCGAGCGAGCTGGCCCACGGATACTGCGGCACGGGCTGGGCGTGACCGGGTCGACGAGGGTGAGGGTGGGGGTGCAGATGAGGGGAGCCGGGGCTGGTACGATTTACCGCTCGCAAACGGACGGTTTCGTCGGTCTGTGTGCATCATTGCTGAAGTGGTTGCGTCGTGCGACGTGACGAACAAAGGAACGGTCATGTCCTCGGTCTGTGAGATCTGCAACAAGAAGCCCTCGTTCGGCATGAGCGTGAGCCATTCCCACATCCGCACCAAGCGTCGCTGGAATCCGAACATCCAACGCGTCCGCGCCGTCGTCGGCGGTGGCGTCAAGCGGGTCAACGTCTGCACCGGCTGCCTGCGCGCCGGCAAGATCGTCAAGGCCTCGCATACGCCTGTCGCCAAGTAGAACCGCCTTCTCCGGCCGGCGCCACCGGCCGAGCGCGCTGGTGCCCGCTTTGCTCGCGGTCACCCGCTGCCAGCCACGAGACGCTCTCGACCGTTGCGGTTGGGGCGTCTCGTTTCGCGTCCGGGCGGCGAACCGGACGTCAGCGGGGCGATCGTCAGGATCATCAGGGCCATTCGGCCCGACGGCGATGGGTCATCTCCATTACAGATGGAACCAGGTTTTCCTTCACTCGTATTGATATCCGGTCGCAAGATCGGCCAGACTCGGAGGAGTGCCGGATCCCTCCGGTAGCCTGCCCGCTTCATCCGTAGTTGCTCTTCGAGGAGGCGCATCGACATGCAGGGCGTTGTGAAGTCCTATGACCCAGTGACCCGCCAGGGAGTTCTCCTGCGCGACAACCCGGAACGGACCGAATACGACCTTGCTGACGACGCGCTCCACGGTTCGATCTTCCGCATGCTTCGTCAGGGTCAGCGCGTCGTGTTCGGCGTGAACGACCGGGGCCTCGCCACGAAACTCGGACTCGGCTCGGAGCTCGACATGGGAACTCCCGGCTTCGACTGACCCCCCGGTCAGGCGCAACGGCACATTCCATCGGTCGAAACGCGCCCAACAGATCTTCGGCGCAATGTCCTCGGTCTCTTCGACCGGTGTCGCGCGCCAGCATGATTCAGGAGTTCCGATGTCCACTGCCACGACCACAGCTGCGCCCACCACGAACGCCAAGCTCCTCGCCTGGGTGGCCGACGTTGCTGCGCTCACCAGGCCGGCCTCGATCGAATGGTGTACCGGGTCGGCAGAGGAATACGAGCGGCTCTGTCAGCTCTTGGTCGAAAGTGGAACCTTCACCCGGCTCGACGAAGCGAAGCGCCCGAACTCCTACCTCGCCACGAGCGATCCCGGCGACGTCGCCCGTGTGGAAGACCGCACGTTCATCTGCTCGGTCGACCGGGATGACGCCGGAGCGACGAACAACTGGCGTGACCCGGTGGAGATGAAGGCAACGCTCACCGGACTCTTCGACGGCGCCATGGTCGGCCGGACGATGTACGTCGTGCCGTTCTCGATGGGTCCGATCGGCTCACCGATCGCCCACATCGGCGTCGAACTC
>JANLRD010000290.1:0-2766 GCA_031368215.1 Acidimicrobiia bacterium
GGCGGAACTTGCGCATCCAGTCCGGCTCGCCCTTCATCCACGACATCTCTTCCACGATGTCTTTGGTGAGGCCCCGCTTCGGCGTGAAGGTATAGCTGTCGACGTCGTCGGCCCAGCCGAGCTTGTACTTGCCGAGGTCGAGATCGGAGACGGTGGTGCTCATTGGGACTCCTCAGGGATTGCCGGTGGCAATTTCCACTACCGCCATAGTAACAATTGCCCACCGGTATGCGGCTGCAAGTCCGTCAGCCCGGTTCCGGCGTCCCTTCGGATCGTTCTCGACGAGATCTCACCTGCTGTTCGGGCTGGCCACGGTGCCCGTCGTCAGTCGATTCGTCGCAGATTGGCCTTGAAGTGACGCCCGTTCTCGACGTAGGACGCCGAGGACTTCGCGATGAGGTCGGCTGAAGCGGCGTTCTCGCGGATCTTCGCCGGAACCCCCAGAGCCATCGCTCCGCTCGGGACCTCCATGTCGTTCGTGACGACGGCGTTCGACCCCACGAGCGCACCGCTGCGCACGATCGCCCGGTGCAAGACGATCGACGCGTTACCCACCAAGGACCCGGATTCGATCGTGCAGCCCTCCAGGTGGACCTGATGTCCGACGACGCAGTCGTCGCCGACGATGGTGGGCCACATGGGCGTCGTGTGCAGCACCGCCCCGTCCTGGATGGATGTTCGGGCGCCGATGCGGATGAAGCCGTGGTCGCCGCGGAGCACGGCGCAGGGCCAGATGCTCGACTCCGCGCCGATCTCGACATTGCCGATGATCACGGCGTCGGGATGGACGAACGCACTCGGATCGATGGACGGCGTGAGGTCTCCAAGGGCGTAGATCGGCATGCATGTGTTGTAGTCGACGCCGTCCACGAGCAGGGAACCGGCGAACGATCGCCGTCGAGTGTGACGTTTGCCGGCCCGAGAGCGGCCCTAGCCTCGGTCCATGTCGTCGGACCCCTCCATCCACTCCGCTCCCCAAGCGCCGCAGCGTCCCGTCACCTCGACCCTGCACGGCGAGTCGCGTGTCGATCCCTATGCATGGTTACGCAACCGAGAGGATCCGGAGGTCATCGCCCATCTCGAGGCGGAGAACGAATACACCGCGCAAACGCTTGCGCCGCTCGCCGGACTGCGCGAGTCGATCTTCTTGGAGATGAAGGCACGCATCCAGGAGACCGACCTTTCCCTGCCAACGCGAAAAGGTACGTGGTCGTATTATTCGCGGACGGTCGAGGGAAAGAGCTACCCGATCCACTGCCGTCGTCCAACCGCCTCGGTCGATACCAACCCTGACGACACGGCCGACGAGGAAATCCTGCTCGACCAGAACCTGCTCGCCGAAGGCCACGCGTACTTCTCCTTGGGCACGTTCGAGGTCACCGTCGACCACGGACTGCTGGCCTACGCCGTGGACACGGCCGGCGATGAGATCTACGAGCTGCGCTTCCGCAACCTGACCACCGGCGTGGATCTCGCTGACGTCGTCACCGAGACCGCGGCCGGCGTCGCCTGGTCGGCCGATGGATCATCGGTCCTCTATCTCGTCCTCGACGATGCGATGCGGCCTCACCAGGTGTGGCGTCACCGGATGGGGTCATCGGGCGATGACGAGCTCGTCTTCGATGAGCCCGACGAACGCTTCTATTGCGGCGTGAGCATGAGTGCCACGGACGAGTACATCTTCCTCGTGATCGGGAGCCAGGTCACCACCGAGACGCGCGTCGCGCGCGCCGATGCGCTCGACGCCGGGTTCGTCGTGTTCCGCGAACGTGAACAGGGTCGCGAATACGCCATCGATCATCATCGCGGGACGAACGGCGCCGACCGCTTCTTCGTGGTCACCAACGACGGAGCGGAGAACTTCCGGCTCTGCGCCGTAGCAGGTCCGGGCGCTCCGTGGACGGCCTTTGCGGCGGAGTGGGGCACCGATGACGAACTCACGCAACGCGGAGACGACGTCAAGCGTCGACCGAAGATCGAAGGCATCGAGGTGTTCCGTCGCCATATCGCCCTTCATGAGCGGGTCGAGGGTCTCGAACGGCTTCGTGTGCTGGCCCTCGGCGACGACGGCTCGTGGGCCGGCGAGAGCGTGGTTGCCCACGACGAGCCGGTGCACAGCGTCTGGCCGGTCTCCAACGCCGATGTCGATGCGCCGTTCCTGCGATTCGGATACTCCTCGCTCACCACACCTCCGAGCGTCTTCGACTTCGACCTGGCGACCGGCGAACGGGTGCTCCGCAAGCAACAGCCGGTCCTCGGAGATTTCGATCCGAAGCGCTACGTGACCGAGCGACGTCTGGTCGCGGCATCCGACGGGACACTCGTTCCGATGTCGATCGTGCGGCATCGGGACACGCCGATCGACGGAACGGCGCCGGGGCTGCTGTACGGCTACGGGTCCTACGAGATCTCGTCGGATCCGACGTTCTCGACGATGCGACTCTCGCTGCTCGACCGCGGGTTCGTCTTCGCGATCGCCCACGTCCGGGGCGGCGGCGAGCTCGGCCGACGCTGGTACCTCGACGGGAAGTTCCTGGCGAAGAAGAACACGTTCACCGACTTCGTTGCGTGTGCGCGATCGCTGACCATGGAGGGCGATGTCGCGCCGGGCCGCTTGGTGTCGTGGGGCGGGAGCGCCGGAGGGCTGCTCGTGGGCGCATCGATGAACCTCGCCCCCGACGTGTTCGCCGGAGTCATCGCCGAGGTGCCGTTCGTCGACGTGGTCAACACGATGCTCGACGAGACGCTTCCTCTCACGGCGATCGA
>JANLRD010000007.1:0-13053 GCA_031368215.1 Acidimicrobiia bacterium
CCGTTGCCCCCTCATTGATAAGCGTGCTTTGGATACGGACCACGCCGGAGTCCCGCATCTGAATGATCGTTCGGAGGGTGAGACCGGCAAGCGGATCAGTGGTCACGAAGGTGGTCGCGTCGTCGCCGGGACTAACCCTCACGGGCCCGAATCGCGGTGCCCAATCGCGACCGTCGGGACGGTGTCCTTCGATACCGGGCCGACCGAGGTATCCCGCGCTGTGTTCGGGCGTGATCGACATCGGCGCGACCACATCGAGACCGCCGTTCGGAACCGGTGACTCGACAACTCCGGCAATGCCCTCGGGATCACTTCCGAGGTCGGCCCCCCAGTGGAGGATCGTCGGTCCACCGGTGGAGGTCTCGATGACGACGCAGGCGTCGTCGGAACGCAGGACAAGGACCGAAGGCGGGTACTGGTCGGACGTCGTCGTTTCCACGGGAAGAACGGTAGCGGCCGATCTGTCGTCCGACGCGTCGACGCCCCCGCCATGACATGACCGGGGGCATCGATGCGCAGAGACACGCGAAGGGCGCGGGTGCGTGGGTTGTTCAGGACGCGAGCAGATCCTCTCGGGCGACGTGATCCACGACCGTGAATCCGGTCCACGAGAACCGCGCCCCGACCCGGGCCATGATCGCCGCGACGTCGTCGCTGGACAAGTGCGCCTTGGCGTCTCGTACCCGGAAGCGACACGCACGCACGGTGAAGGGATCGAACAGTGAGCCGTAGGTCGTCGGGTAGACGACGGTGCCCCCCACGACGACCCGCGCCAGGTGTACGGGCGAACCGTTCACCAGGGTCGCCAGGATTCTGGCGAAGGACGTCGGTTCGATGTCGCTCTCGATCTCCAGCTCGAACTCCTGTACCGAATCCGTGGTCATTGTCCCTGTCCCTTCGTGAATCCGGCCTCGCTCTGCTTCCTGGTCGTGGTCATTGTCCCTGTCCCTTCGTGAATCCGGCCTCGCCATCGAAGGTGTACAAACCCTCGGTCTTGATCACGTCATGGCCCGCCGCAACGACGCGGCCGAGCAGGGCAACCATGTCCTCGGCCGTGACCGACGCTCCGTCGACGCCGAGGAAACGGCAACGCCAGTTGTCGACGAGCAGGGTCTCCGGGATACCGTCCGGCCACACCTTTTGGCCACGGTTGGAGAGCATGTCAAGTTTGAAGGGGCCGACCAGGGGAAGCAGTTCCGCCGCCAGTGCGTCGGGGCTCTGACCGCGGTGATGGAGGAACACGTCGACGCCGACACGGACCTTGGTCTGCGGTGCCCTGCTCGTCACCTTGATCTCCATGATCGGCGACGCGCCGTAGGCGGCCTTCTTGAGCTTGACGGGTTCCTCGCCCATCCGCTCGATCACGGCACTCGCAAACTCCTTGGTCCCGACCTTCTCCGTGCTGACCTTGGGGTCGAAGATGTCATAGGTGTGCTTACCGTCTTCCATGGTCTTGAGCCATGCATTGTGCATCCGTGATGCAGCCTGTCCTTGGCCGATGTGCACCAGCATCTGCACGGCTCCGAGGATGAGGCCCGACGGGTTCGCCACGTTCTGGCCGGCGCGGCGCGGCGCGGATCCATGGATCGCCTCGAACATCGCGCAATGCGTGCCGATGTTCGCCGAACCAGCGAGGCCAACCGAGCCGGCGATCTGTGCAGCGACGTCGGAAAGAATGTCGCCGTAGAGGTTCGGCAGCACGATCACGTCGAAGACTTCGGGGGTGTCGGCCATCTTGGCGGCCCCGATATCGACGATCCAGTGCTCGTTCTCGATGTCCGGATACTCCGTGGCAACCTCGTCGAACACCTGGTGGAAGAGACCGTCGGTCATCTTCATGATGTTGTCCTTGGTGAACGCGGTGACCTTCTTGCGCCCGTAGGCACGGGCGTATTCGAAGGCGTAGCGGCTGATGCGCTCGCAGCCCGGACGCGTGATCAGTTTGAGGCACTGGAAGACCTCGTCGGTCTGGCGGTGCTCGATGCCGGCATAGAGGTCTTCCTCGTTCTCCCGCACGATCACCAGGTCCATCACGGGGTGCTTCGTCCGAACGAACGGCGCATACGAGGGACATGGCCGCACGTTGGCGTAGAGGCCGAGGGTCTTGCGTACCGTCACATTCAGGCTCTTGAAGCCGCCACCCTGCGGGGTGGTGATCGGTGCCTTCAGGAACACCTTCGTCCGTCGAAGTGAATCGATCGACTCGCTGGTGATTCCCGCCGAGCTTGCTCCGCTGGCGTAGACCGCCTCGCCGATGGTGATCTCTTCGATGGCGATGTCGGCGCCCGCCGCGTCGAGGATGCGAAGCGTGGCATCCATGATCTCGGGGCCGATGCCGTCGCCGTGGGCGACGGTGATGGGGGTGCTCATGACTGCTCCATATCCGTAGGTTGAACTTCGATACCGGTAATCTAATACCGGAATCGAAGTTCCGTCAAGGGGATTCTGGGCAGTGTGGCGAGGGTGTCAGGTGATGGCGACGATGGTCGCCGCGGCGGCTGTTGCGTTCGAAACTTCGTCGATCAGAATGAGGTAGCCGGTCGACCGGTTGTGCCCGGCAGTGTCGGCGACGACAGCCTCGTCGAGGCGAAGGCTGAGCCGCCCGAGATCGTTGAGAGCAAGCGACTGCGTCGGCGTCGGCTGCAACGTCGTCGGGTCGAGCCGAAAGCCGACCGAGGTGATGGTTGCGCCGACGTGACGGGTGAGGTGCTTCACGAGCATGTGCCGCCCCTCGACGGCCGGCTCGTCGGTCATCCAACAGACGTCGACATCGATTTCCCTGCCGACCACCGGGGAGAGGGTTGCGCTGCCGACGACGAGTACGTCGCCCCTGCCGACATCGACGTGGTCCCGCAGTTCGATGGCGATCGCGTCACCAGGCGAAGCATGGTCTGCTGCTACTCCCGATACCGTAAGCGTGCGTATGGTGCTGCGCAGCCCTGCGGGTAGAACAACGACCTCGTCGCCCACCTTGATCGGCCCACCGGTGAGCCGGCCCGCGTAGCCCCGGTAGTCACTTCGGGCGCGGATCGTCCACTGCACGGCGAGCCTGGCACCGACGTGTACGGCCGACTCGTCGATCTCGATCGACTCCAGCAGGTCGAGGATCGTTGCCCCCGCGAACCAGGGTGCGTTGGCCGATCGGTCGACGACGTTGTCCCCCTGGAGCGCAGAGACAGGAACAGGGTGGAGGGTGACATCGGCGTGAAGGTCGCGAAGGATGGCTTCGACCTCTTCGACGACCGCGGTGTACGCGCTCTCGCTCCAGGCGATCAGATCCATCTTGTTGACAGCAAGCACGATGTGCCGGACGCCGAGCAGCGCAGCGATGCCGAGGTGGCGCCGTGTCTGCTCAACCACGCCATGGCGGGCGTCGACAAGCACCAGGGAGACGTCGGAGACCGACGCACCGGTCACCATGTTCCGGGTGTATTGCGCGTGCCCGGGCGTGTCGGCCAGAACGAAGCTGCGCTTGGGCGTGGCGAAGTAGCGGTAGGCGACATCGATCGTGATGCCCTGCTCGCGCTCGGCGCGCAGACCATCGGTCAACAACGCAAGGTTCACTTCCTGGTCTCCGTATCGGCGGCTCGCCTTCTTGACGGCATCGAGTTGGTCCTCGAAGATCGTCTTGGTGTCGTGCAACAGTCGACCGATGAGCGTGGACTTGCCGTCGTCGACCGAACCGGCGGTGGCGATCCGAAGCTGACGTGTGTCGGTGCGGGTGGCGGACATCAGAAGTAGCCCTCTCGTTTGCGGTCTTCCATGGCGGCATCCGAGATGCCGTCGTCGGCGCGCGTTGCGCCGCGTTCGGTGATGCGAGCCGCCGCCGTTTCGGCGATCACGTCGTCGACGGTGGCCGCGTGAGAGCGCACCGCTCCGGTGCAGCTCTGGTCGCCCACCGTTCGGTACCGGACGGTTTCCTCGAAGGCCGACTCGTGTGGCTCGAGAACTACCGGTCCACCGACCGCAAGGAGCATCCTGGACCGTTCGACAACGACTCTGCGGTGCGAGAAGTAGATGCTCGGTAGCGCGATGCCCTCCAAGCCGATGTAGGACCAGATGTCGAGCTCGGTCCAGTTGCTGAGCGGAAAGGCGCGCAGATGCTCGCCGGGCCGTATGCGCGCATTGAGCATGTTCCACGGTTCAGGGCGCTGCTGGCGGGGCTCCCAGCGTCCGCGCGTGTCCCGGAACGAGAGCATCCGCTCCTTCGCACGAGCTTTGTCCTCGTCGCGTCGTCCTCCGCCGAACGCAGCGTCGAAGCCGTGCTCGGCGATCGCGTCGAGGAGGGTGACGGACTGGAGGCGATTGCGGCTGCCGGTAGGTCCCGGGTCGCTGACCCGTCCGCGCCGGATCGATTCCTCGACGCTGGCGACGAGAAGTTCGAGCCGATGCCGAGCCACGAACTCGTCGCGGTACGAGAGCACCTCGTCGAAGTTGTGGCCGGTGTCGACGTGCATCACGGGAAACGGAAGCCGACCCGGGCTGAAGGCTTTCAGCGCGAGGTGCAGTAAAACTGCCGAGTCCTTACCGCCCGAGAAGAGCAGCACCGGTGCCCGGGTTTCCGCGGCCACCTCACGGATGATGGTGATCGCTTCGGCCTCCAACTCGGCCAGCACGCGGCTACCCTCCGACCTGAGGGAACCCGTGGTCGCGACCGCACTCATGCGTGGAGCCCGCTGTGCTTGTTGCTGGTGGCTCGCACCGCGACCGTGTTCATGCGTGGAGCCCGCACTCGGTCTTGTCCTGCCCCGACCACCGGCCCGCCCGCTTGTCCTCGCCGGGCGCCACCGGACGGGTGCAGGGCCAGCAGCCGATGGAGGGAAATCCCCTTTCCGAGAGGGGATTTGCCGGCAGATCGTGCAGTTGTGCGTACAGGGCCATGTCGTCGTCGGAGAGCGTCGCCAACGCATTGATCTTCACCACATCGCGCGCCTCGTCCCAACTGATGATCGGCGCGTTCGCCCGGGTCGGGCCGTCGGCGCGGCGTACGCCGGTGACCCATGCCGTCTTGGCGGAGAGGATCCGCTGGAGCGGCTCGAGCTTGCGGGCGTTGCAGCATGCCGCCGTGTCGGTCTGCCAAAGGTTGTCGGGCACCACGGTCGGAAGGGGATGTTCCACTCGCAAACGGAGACCCAGTCGACGAGCAAGTTCGTTCGCGTACCAATGCGTCTCGGCGAACAGGTACTGCGTGTCGATCATCACCACCTCGGCGTCAGGCGCCGCGGCGGCCATCAGGTGGGCAAGTACCGGGTCTTCGAAGCTCACCGTGGCCACGAGGCCGGTACCGAAGCTTTCGGCCGCCCAGCGAATGACGTCGATCGGATGGCTGGATTCGAACGACTGCGAGATCTCGTCGAGCTCAGCGGTTGTCAGGGTGGAACTGGCAGTCATGGTTCTCCGGCGTTCGGCTGCGGTGGGGATGGATCACTATAACCCGACTATTCCTATCGTCAAATAGGGAATACTGGCCTGTCGCAGGTGTGCGTCAGAGCGGAAGGGATTTCAGAGCCCGTGGAGGTGAGCGGCGTCGTTGTACCGGGCGAGACGCCAACGGCGGACATCCTCGGCCCCGGTCTCATCCGAGTCGGCCGATGCGGATTCGTGCGATCCGGTGGTCGGGGGCACATACGGCCGGAACGAGCGCAACTCCCACTCGGTTATTGAAGCGTTGGTCGTCTCGAAGTCGATGGGCGCGCGCGTGAACGGATCGAGCCCGAAGAAGTGGAACAGACTTGCGTCGACCACGCCCCCATGGGCGACCACCGAGATCTTCTGGCCCACGTGGGAAGCCGCCAGCCGGTCGAGCGTCCGGGAGACCCGCGCGGCGAACTGTACCCACGTCTCGCCGCCCGGTGCGAACGCCACGGACGGGTCCCAGCCCTCCACCGCGCCGTAGAACGCGAAGTACTGATCCCACGTCATCCCCTCGGCCTCACCGGGACGGACTTCTTCGATGTCGGCATCGAAGAAGTCAACGTCGCGGTCGATCGCGGACGCGATGATCTCCGCCGTTTCGCGGGCCCGGCGGATGGGGGAAGCCACGATGACGTCCGGAGCAAACCCCTCTGCGCGCAGACGATTCGCTAGTCGGTCGACCTGCTGTCTACCGAGTTCGGACAGCCCTCGGCATTGGGCCACGCCTTCGACTCGCCGTTCGACGTTGCACACCCCCTGACCGTGGCGGATCAGTGTGAGCCGTGTCGGACTCGGAGTGCTGGGCGCGGTCATCGAAGAGAGAAGCGGGTCACGAGGACGTCAGCGCGCTGACGATTCGTGGGTCTTCGCAACTGCTTCGAGCGTTGTGGTGACGGCCTTCACGATTCCCGTCACGTCGAGCCCGAGTTCCGAGAGAATCTGGTTCGGCTTTCCGTGCGCCAGGAACCGGCGCGGTGTTCCGAGGACGACGACCGGCCCGAACGGCAACGTGTTGTCGAGCCGGTGCGACGTGATCGCCGCAGTGATCATCGAACCGATGCCTCCTTCGGCCAGACCGTCCTCGACGGTCACGACGACATCGAAACCGGCGGCATCGGCGATCAACTTCGGATCGAGCGGCACGACGACCCGAGGGTCCCACACGGTCACTTCGACGCCGTGCTCGGCTCGCAGCAGCGATGCTGCACCTTCCGCCGCTTCGAGCAGACGGCCGACGCCGATGACGCACACCCGTGCGGTGGCGCCACCGTCGACAACGCGTCGTGCCTCGAGTCCGTGGCCGACCTGATCAGCGGGGACTTGGCGGGCGACGCCACGGGCGAAGCGAACACACGTCGGGCCGTCGGTGATGTTGATCGCGGTCCTTAGCTGCACCGAGAGCTCCTGGGCCGACGATGGCGCGAACAGGGTGAGCCCGGGGATCTTGGAACACAGGACCATGTCGAGCACGCCGTGGTGGGAGGCACCGTCCTCGCCGGTGATCCCGGCGCGATCGAGCACGAAGGTGACGGGCAGCCGGTGCAGACCGACATCGAGGTTGGCCTGGTCGAACGCCCGCGAGAAGAACGTCGAGTACAGCGCAACGACGGGCTTCAGCCCGCCGAGCGCCATTCCCGCGGCGAGGGTCACGGCGTGCTGCTCGGCGATGCCGACGTCGTGGAATCGCTCCGGGAACTCGGCTTGGAACGGCAGCAGCCCGGTCGGGCCGGGCATGGCCGCCGTGATCGCGTGCAGATCGCGGCGACTCCGGCTGATCTCCAGAAGCGCGTTGGTGAACTCGTTGGTCCACGTACTCGGGGAAGCCTTGGCCTTTCCGGTCTTCGAGTCGAATCCGGCAGGAACGTCGTGGAGGTTCTTCTCCTCGTCGTCCTCGGCGAAGCGATATCCCCTGCCCTTCTGGGTAAGACAGTGAACGACGATCGGGCCGTCGAACTCGGCGGCGTCTCGGAGCACTGACTCGAGCATCGGCATGTCGTGTCCGTCGATCGGCCCGATGTAGCGCACACCCAGGTTCTCAAAGAACGCCAGCGGCTCGTCGATCACCTCGCGAAGGGCGGCCTTGACGCCCTTCACGGTCCGTCGGCTGATCTGGCCGACAAGTGGCAGGTTCTCGATGATCGTTTCCGACTTCTTCTTGCCGCGTGCGTAGCTCGGCTTGGTGCGGATACGGGTGACCGTGCGCGTCAACCCCGAGATCGTCGGCGCGTAGGACCGGCCATTGTCGTTGAGCACAATCAGCACCCGGGCATTGGAATGTCCGAGGTTGTTCAGTGCCTCATAGGCCATGCCGCCGGTCATGGAGCCGTCGCCGATGACCGCGACGACCCGTCGGTTCTTCACGCCCTGCGCCTTGAGCGCCTCGGCCATGCCGTGCGCGTAGGAGAGCACCGTCGACGCGTGCGAATTCTCGATCCAGTCGTGCTCGCTCTCGGCCCGATTGGGATAGCCCGACATGCCTCCGGGCTGACGAAGCGCAGCAAACTCGTTCTTTCGGCCCGTGACCAGTTTGTGGACGTAGGCCTGATGCCCAGTGTCCCAAAGAAGCAGATCCTTCGGCGAATCGAACACCCGATGGAGGGCAAAGGTGAGCTCGACCACACCGAGGTTGGACCCGAGGTGCCCGCTGTTCTCGCTGACCGCGGCGACGATGAAGTCGCGTACCTCTCCCGCCAACTCCTCGAGTTGGGGGTAGGTGAACCGGCGAAGGTCCTGGGGGGCGGAAACGGCGTCGAGGAGCACTTCTGACAACGCTACCCCCGTGGTCAGCGGTTTCCGTCGTCAGGAGAGGTCGAAAGCAGTGACGCCCGTCATGGGCCCCGTGAGATCGCCCCGGTCAGCCGAAACGACGAGGCCGAACCAGCTTGAAGCCCATAGCGAGCTTTCGGGAGGTCGTGACCCGCACACGGGAGGTGAACACGTCGTAGTCGGCTTCCTCGATCTTGTCGAGGATGCCGCTGTAGAGGTCACGAGCGGCCTGGATGCAGCGCTGCGAGGTCGGCGGGAGCATTGCGGTCCCGAGATCGGCGCTGGCATAGAGCTCACGGCAGCGAGCGATCTCGTATCGCATCAGGTCCTTCCACGGCCCGTCGGCGACACGCCGATGCGGGTCCGCGCCGAACGTCGCAAGGTCCTCCTGAGGTATGTAGACGCGCTCACGGTCGAGGTCCTCGGCAACGTCTCGGAGGAAGTTCGTCAGCTGAAACGCGTCGCCGAGATCTCGCGCATGCGGCGTGGCCGCCGCGAGGTCACGGGGTTCGAGGATCGGGAGCATCATTTCGCCGATCACGGCGGCGGAGCCGTCCATGTACTGCTGGAGGTCGGAATACGTTGCATACGTCTGCACCGTGAGGTCCATGGTCATCGAACGCAGGAACCGGCGGAAGCAGTCGACGTCGATGTCGAACGCCCGCACTGTGTGTACCACCGCCTTCAGGACCGGATGAGCGGAACGCCCTGTCTCCAGGTCGGCGAGAAACCGGTTCCCGAAAGCCGCCAGGGCGTTGGCGCGATCGCCCGTGGTGGCGTCGGAACCGAGATCGTCGACGATGTCATCGGCGTAACGGCAGAACCCGTACAGCGCGTGCACATGGTGGCGCTTCACCTTGGGGAGGATGTTCGTCGACCAGTAGTAGGTGGTGCCGCTCCGCTTGTTCAGGAGGCGGCAGATCTCGTAGCTCTCATCGAGGGTCACCCAGTCCGACACCTTTATCGGCAGCGCCGGCTCCGCCCCAGCCGCGTTCAGTGACGCTCCACGGGAGCGGGCGGTCCACGGCAGATCCGGCAGCTTCATCGCCGACAGTCTGCCTCCCGATTCCCGGGATCGCGATTTCAGGTCAGTTCCCCTACTCGTTCGGCGGCGAGGCGGCCCGACAGCAGCACCATCGGCACACCGACCCCGGGAACCGTCGACGAACCGACGAAGACCAGGCCCGGAACCCGTTTGTCCGTGTTCTTCGCCCGGAACGGTCCAGTCTGGAAGAACCGGTGGGAGAGCGCGAACGGCGTACCCATGGCCATGCCCTGTCGCTCCCAATCGGCTGGATCGTAGGCGTGGCTTACCTCGATGTCGTCGGCTGCCGCCGGGTAGCCGAGGTCGACCACCCGCTGTTGGAGATCGGCGGTGATCCGCTCACGCTCGATGTCCCAGTTGATCCTCCCGCTGAGGTTCGGGATCGGTTCGAGGACGTAGAGGATGTGGCGGCCGTCGGGGGCCAGCGATGCATCGGAGTGTGTCGGAACGGTGACGAGCAGCGACGGATCGGGCATGCGGGTTCCGTCCTCGAGCAGCGCATCGAAGGCTTGCTTCCACTGACCGCCGAAATGGATGTTGTGGTGCTCCGTGCCCTTCGGCAGGTCACCCTTCACCCCGGCGAGCCAGAGCAGGCACGACGGGGAGTAATGCCCTTTGCGGAGCACCCGGGGCATCTCCAGCTCGGGCAGCATCGACGAGTACGCAACCGGGGTATCGGCGTTGACGACGACGACATCGGCGGGAATCACCGACCCGTCGGCGAGCCGAACTCCGCGGACCGCCCCGTTGCCTCCGGCCGCGCGCAGCACCCGTTCGACCTCGGCGCCGTAACGGAACGAAACGCCACCCTTCTCCGCCGCCTCGGCCAACCCGCGGGCAATCGCATGCATACCGCCCTCCGGGAAGTACACGCCCGCGACCGAATCCATGTAGGTGATCACGGCATAGGCACCGAGCGCCTGGTACGGAGATAAGCCCGCATACATTGCCTGGAACGAGAAGATCTTCTGCAACCGGGGGTCCTTCAGGTACTTCGCCACGAGCCCATGGAGCTTCGCGAACCCGCCCAGCTTCAGCAGCTTCAGGCCCGGAGTGATGGGCCGGGCGAGGTCGAGGACAGAATTGAAGTTGCGGTCGATGAAGTTCGGCGTCTCGACCTCGTAGAGCTCGGTCAGCCAGTCGACCATCTTGTGGAACCCTTCGGCGTCCTTCGGGCCCGAGAAGCGACGGATCTCTTCGGCCATTGCTTCGCGACCGTGCCACACCCGCACCTCACCGCCACCTTCTGTCGGCGAGAAGGTCGCCCGATACGACGGGTTGACCGGTCGAATGGTGACGTGGTCCTCCATCGACGCTCCGGCTGCGGCGAAGACGTCGGAGAGGATCCCCGTCATGGTGAGCACGCAGGGGCCGTTGTCGATCCGGTAGCCACCATCCTCGATGAGCCCGGCCCGGCCACCGGGAATCAGGCCGCGCTCGAGAACGGTCACCTCGTGCCCCTGCCCGATCAGGTTGCATGCCGCAGACAGCCCACCAAGACCGGCACCGACCACGACCACACGCTTGCCCATCTCCCCAGTCTTGCCCCGACCCGGCACTACGCGCGCCAGGGGGTCAAGGTCCGGAGCCTCCGCTCAGCGATCGCGGTCGGTGACGTAGTAGGCCAAGGCGACGAGGGACTCCACTGCGGGCCGAGTCAACCCGCTCGACTCGATCGCGGTGATCGCCGCGTCCCGGAGCTCGCCAATCTGGGCCTCGACGACCGCAACCGCGCCGGTGTCGACGAGGATCTCTTGAATCGCCGCGATCTCCTCGGAGCGAAGGTCGGTGTGGCCGATCCGATCGAGGAGGGCCCGCTGAGCAGGCGTGGCCGCAGAAAGCGCCCGGGCGACCAGTGCGGTGGGCTTTCCCTCCCGCAAATCGTCACCGACGGGTTTGCCGGTGACGATCTCGTCGCCGAGCGCACCGAGGAGATCGTCCTTCAGTTGGAAAGCTTCGCCGAGCGGTAGCCCGTACGCGGAGAGCGCTGCGTCGAAGCGTTCGTGCTTCCCGGCGAGCGCAGCTCCGAGGTGGAGCGGGCGCTCGATCGTGTACTTGCCGGACTTGTAGGTGCAGATCCGTTTCGCCGACTCGACGCTCGGCCCTCCGCGGACCGTGCCCAGCAGATCGAGGTATTGCCCGATGTTCACCTCAATGCGCAACTCGGTGAAAATCGCCTGCGCGGCGCGAGGGAGATCGTTCATCAGGAGGTCGGCGTAGACGAATGCGAGGTCGCCGACCAGGATGGCGACGCCCTCTCCGAAGCGACGGTCCTCGGCCCGCCAGCCGTTCCTCCGGTGCGCCTCGATGAACTGCACGTGGACGGCATCCATGCCGCGACGACGCAGCGATGCGTCCATCACGTCGTCGTGGACCAGCGCGAAGGTATGCAGCAACTCCAGCCCGGCTCCGGCATTGACGACGTTGCGGTCGAAAGGATCTCCGCCGGAGCCGACGAACGCCCAGTGGCAGAAGGCTGGGCGCAGACGCTTACCGCCGGCGAGCACCAGGTCGCGCAGCGACGAAAGTGGGGCGGCGAGGTCGGCGTCGACCGCGGACCACCGGATCAGTTCGCCGTCGAGGAGTTCCCTGATACGGACGTCGACGCGGGCGGCGATCTCGGCGAGTGTTGACGGGGCAGAAGACACGGCCCAATTGAAGTTAGTGCTGAATGCAACAAATCCGGCACGTCGCTCGGCGCGGTATGCGGCCGTCCGTTCAGCGGAGAAGGAGCGCGGCGATCGGGAACAGGGCTGTGGCGACGAACGCCACCGACGTCGCTGCCAGCGACACCCGCCCCGAACGGAACTCGCCCATGACGGACGGCGAACGGGCGAGGAGGATGATCAGCAGGATGAGCGGCGGCGCAGTGACTCCGTTGAACACTGCTGCGAAGTACAGGGCGCGGATGGGGTTGACGCCGAATCCCACGAGCGCGAGCCCGAGAGTCATCGAGCCGACGATCACGCCGTAGAAGCCCGGCGCCTCCCGCATCTGCCGACGGAGCCCTTCATTCCAGCTGAGCGCCTCGGACACTGCATACGCGGTGGACGCGGCGAGCACGGGTACCGCAAGGAGACCGAGGCCGATAATGCCCATGGCGAACAGGGCCTTGGCAAGAGTCCCGGCGAGCGGCTGGAGTGCTTCTGCCGCCTGTTCGGCGGTCTTGATGGTTACCGGGCCGGCCGCTCCGAGGGTCACTGCGGCCGTGCACATGATTGCGAACATTGCCGCCACGCCGGAGAGCATGCCGGTCCAGACATCGACCCGCATAGCGACGATGTGTGGGCGGTCGACCGGTGCCTCGGGATCATCGTTGCGCTCTTCGACCTCTTCCGACGCCTGCCAGAAGAACAGATACGGGGAGATGGTCGTACCGGCGACCGCCGTGAGCGCAATCATCGTGGTTGCGTTCATTCGGAAGCGCGGGACGAAGGTCCGGGCCGCGACCATCGCCCAGTCGACGTGGACGACAGCGAGGACCAACGCATAGGCCAACAGCGACAGCGCGAACCAGCGCAACACGCGCGAGTAGCGGTGGTGCGGCACTAGCACGTCTGTGACTGCCATTCCGGCGGCGAACAACACGACGGCCACGCTGATCGGGACGGGCACGAGGAGTCGCTGCGCGGCGGCCATCGATGCGAGGTCGGCGGCGATGTTGAGCGTGTTGGCGGTCGCAACCAGCAAGACAGAGCTGATCAGCACCCAACGTGGGAAGCGTTGGCGGATCAGCGTCCCCAGACCCTTGCCCGTGACCAGCCCCAGACGTGCTGACGACTCTTGGACCCCCACGGCAAGAGGAAGCAGCAGCGGCGCCATCCACA
>JANLRD010000049.1:0-7478 GCA_031368215.1 Acidimicrobiia bacterium
GAATCGATGGTGCGCGATCTGGTGGAAGCCGCGATGGATCTGGTGCGCTCGGAACGCGAAGCGGAAATCACCAGCGAAGCGTCGGAGCGTGTGGAGGAGCGGCTGCTCGATGCGCTGCTGCCCGCACCAACACCACCGACCTCGGTGACGTCGACGCCCAACACCTCCGAGCCCGCGTCGCCGAACATCTTCCTCGTCGGTGCATCCGGCGCTGCTACCACCGAACCAGTCAGCGATGCTGACACGGATCGCCACACACGCACGCGCGAGAAGCTCCGTACGCTGCTGCGCGACGGACAGCTCGAGGCACGATCGGTGGATCTCGATGTGCCGGTGTCGAGTGCGCCGATGATGGGCATGCTCAACCAGCCGGGCGCGCAGGAAGGGATGGAGCAGTTCACGCAGATGCTGCAGGACATGATGCCGAAGCGCACGAAGAAGCGCGCCATGACTGTGGCCGAAGCGCGCCGCGTGCTGCTGCAACAGGAATTCGATCGAATGCTCGACCGCGACGATGTCATCGCCGAGGCGATCGAACGCACAGAGGAAACGGGCATCGTTTTCCTCGATGAGATCGACAAGATCGCGGGCCAGCGTGGTGGCAGTGCCGGGCCAGACGTCTCACGCGAAGGAGTGCAGCGTGACCTGCTGCCGATCGTCGAAGGCTCGACTGTTCAGACGAAGTACGGCATGGTGAAGACCGATCACGTGTTGTTCATCGCGGCCGGCGCGTTTCATGTGTCGAAGCCGAGTGACCTGATACCGGAGTTGCAGGGCCGCTTCCCGATCCGCGTCGAACTGCTGCCGCTGACCGAGTCGGATTTCGTGCGCATCATGACGGAGCCAGAGCATGCGTTGACGAAGCAGTATGCGGCGCTCGTCGCGTCGGAAGGTGCGAGTCTGACGTTCGCGCCCGACGGCATTGCCGAGTTGGCGCGCGTCGCCACCGTGTGCAATTCGCGCATGGAGAACATCGGTGCGCGTCGCCTGCACACCGTGATGACGACGCTGCTCGAGGAATTGCTCTACGGACTGCCTGAGGCGGGCCTCGAGGGCATCGTGGTCGATGCGCCGATGGTGCGCAGCCGGCTCGAGTCCGTGAGTCAGGACGAGGATCTGCGGCGCTACATGCTCTGACAAGCGGCATCGTCGTTGACGATGCGGGCGGAGCGGCTAGGTTCACGTCTTTTCCGGTCGAACCGGACCCGACTTCTGTTTTCCTGCCAGGCTGCCATGTCCGCTGAACATCCTCATCGCGACTTCATCGCCATCACGGATTTCGACCGGTACGAGCTTGACGCGCTGCTGCGACTCGCCGACCGGATGCGCCGCGGCGACTACGACCGACGCCCGCTCCGTGGCAAGACCCTCGCGATGCTGTTCATGAAGTCGTCGACACGCACGCGCGTGTCGTTCGAGGTCGGCACCTTCCAGCTCGGTGGGCACGCGCTGTTCCTGTCGGACCGCGATGTTCAGTTGGGGCGCGGCGAGCCGCTCTCCGATACCGCACAGGTGCTGACGCGGTATGTCGACGGCATCATGATCCGGACGTTCGCGCACGACGATGTGCTGAATCTCGCGAAACATGCACAGGTGCCGGTCATCAACGGCCTGACGGATCTGCAGCATCCATGTCAGGTGCTGGCCGACGTGTTGACGGTCCGTCAACACATGAACGACGAACGCAAGCAGACAGTCGCCTGGATCGGCGATGGTAACAACATGGCGAATTCGTGGATCGATGCCGCCGCGTCCTTCGGTTTCGCGCTGCGATTGGCGTGTCCGGCCGGCTACGATCCCGATCCGGTGTTGCTTGCGCGTGCACAGACGCAGTCGGATGTGAAGCTGATGCGCGACCCTGCCGAAGCCGCCGACGGTGCGACCGTGGTGACGACTGATGTCTGGGCATCGATGGGACAGGAGGCGCAGCACACCGAGCGCGTGCGTGCATTTCAGGGGTACATCGTGAACGAAAGCATCATGAAACGCGCAACGACGAACGCGATCTTTCTGCACTGCCTGCCTGCGCATCGCGGTGAAGAAGTCAGTGCCGGCGTGATCGACGGTCCGCAGAGCCGAGTGTGGGATGAAGCGGAGAATCGCCTGCATGTGCAGAAGGCTGTGATGGCCGTGCTGCTTGGTGGTGAAACGCTCCACACCGGACAGGTGCGCGCGTAAGCCATTGCGGTGAATCGCGGTGAAACATCCACCGTGATTGTCCTGTTCATTCCCGTCGACTCTTTTGTCACCATTCGCACATTGCCATCACCATGCCGACGATCGGAAAAGCTGCGCCCGCATTCTCACTCGATACCGACACCGGCGAGTCGCTTGCGCTCAAGGACCTGAAAGGCAAGACGGTCGTCCTCTTCTTCTATCCGAAGGACGACACCTCGGGGTGTACGACGGAAGCCTGCGAGTTCCGCGATCTGATGCCCCGATTCAAGAAGGGCAGCGCGGTGATCCTCGGCATCAGCCCGGATTCGGTGAAGAGTCACCAGAAGTTCAAGGCGAAGTACGACCTGCCGTACACGCTGCTGACCGACACCGAACATGCGATCGCAGAGAAGTACGGCGTGTGGAAGGAGAAGAGCATGTATGGTCGCAAGTACATGGGCGTCGAGCGCACGACCTTTCTCATCGATGCGAAGGGTGTGCTGCGCAAAGTGTTCGAGAAGGTGAAGCCGGCCGGCCATGCGGACGAAGTGGCGGCAGCGCTCGCGGAGTTGTAGTCAGCGAAGGCATGAATCACGATATCGCGCCTGTGGCGGACAATCGCTGAGCTTGACTCGGCGTTGTCCGGCTCGTACGCTGATCCATGACTCGTGCTTCGAATCGACGAGACTTGCTGTGTCGGAGGAACACTGGGTCCTTCGCCGACGGCGCGTTGAACACCGACCGTGTTCGATGCGCCGTTTTTCATTCAACGGTGTTTCAGGCAATCCGGGTTGTGCGTCGACGCTGACGTGACCTCGCTCGAGATTTCAATTCTTTGGGGGAACAATGTCCGATTCCATTCGCGATGCCTTTGACGACAGCGCCGACGCGCTGGGCCGGGAACTGCGCGAGGAAGCCGAGAAGCTGTCGCGCTTCGCCGAGGACGGATTCACCGCGGCGTCCGAGGCCGTTGACGATGCGTCGGACGCGCTGAAGGATGGCCTGCGCCGGACGCGAAAGACTGTCGGCGACGCCGGCCGTCGCGTCTCGGGTGCGATCGACGACTCGGCCGAGTATCTGCGGAGCAAGGGGCCGCGTGGCCTGTTCGACGAGGTCGAAAGCTTCGTCAGGCAGAATCCGGCGGCGAGCATGCTGGCGGTGGCGGCGACCGCATTTCTGCTGGGAACCTCGATGCGTCGCCGACTCTGAGCGAGCGCGACAGCGGTCCGAGGCGGGTTACTGGCTGATACATCACGTCGGCGGTTACTGGCTCAAGAGTTGCTTTAGTTCGATGACGGGAGTTGAACGGTCGGGGTGAAGGACGTTTCGGTCCTTCGGTCGCGATGAGCACGGCGCTTCCGCTGCCGTGCCCATCGCGTTTTTTGTTTTCTGTCACGGAGGAAACCGATGACCAGAAACGACATGCGGAACGGGACGTGAACGCAGATCCGCAGCTCGATGTCGTGTTGCCGCCGCGCATGCCGATACGTGATGACACGTCAGATGCCGCTGCTCGCTCGGACGTGAACGCGCCGGCTGATGTGCCGGCGCTCGTGCAGGGACTGCTCGGCCGGATTCGAGTCGTCACGCAGGAACTGCCGGTCATCGTCACCGACGAGATTCTCGAAGCATCAGAACTGCTCGCTGTCACGGCACTACATGCGTCGGCCGCGGCCGATGAATCGCGCGAAAATCTCGAGCGTGCCGCACGCCCGTTCGATGTCGATGCCCTCACAGGCTTGCCGAATCGCGCGCTGTTCCGCGACCGGTTCTCCCAGGCGCTCGCGCACGCGCGTCGACGCCATGCACGCGTTGCGGTACTGTTCGTGGATCTGGACCATTTCAAGGCGATCAACGACGCACACGGACACGCCGTGGGCGACATGATCATCCGATATGTCGCGAACTGCCTGAAGGACGCCGGGCGCGACGTGGATACCGTGTGTCGTCACGGCGGTGACGAGTTTCTGATTCTGCTCAGCGAAATCGGCGACGCCACCAGCGCGGCACGATTTGCCGAGAAGGTCACCACCGTGCTGCGCGAGCCGGTGCGGATCGCGGATGCGACCTTCACGATTTCGGCCAGCATTGGCATCAGCCTCTATCCTGATGACGGTGAGGATCAGGAGATTCTGGTGCAGCGCGCCGACGCCGCGATGTACGTCGCGAAACGGAACGGGAACGGCGTTGCGTTCGCGTCCGCGCAGCACCAGCCGCTCAACCCGACTCACGCGCTTACAGCCGCCGCCGAGGGCCACGACCCGATCGGTCTGCTCGAAGTTGCGCTCGCGGAAGCGCACACGAGCCTCGCCGATCTCAAGGCGACGAATGCCCGACTGGAGCTCGACATCCTCAACGCGGAGCGTGAGCAGATCAAGGCCAACGAGGCCAAGCAGTACCAGTCGCATCTGCTCAACGTCGTCGCGCACGAGCTCAGAAATTCGTTGTCACCGTTGCAGTCCGCGGCCGATGTGTTGTCACTGGTGCGCATGGATCCGTCGCTCATGCAACGGCTCGAGCTTGTGCTCAAGCGACAGATCTCGCACATCTTCACACTGCTGACCGATTTGCTCGACGTCTCGCGACTCAACATGGGGCGACTGACGATCGATCTGGATCGCGTTGATGTCGCCGAGGTGATCGAGAGTGCCGTTTCGCAGCTGGCCACCGGGCTCGCGAAACGTGATCACGAGGTGCTGGTCAGAATCGAGACCGAATTCCCGTTCATTCTCGGCGACAAGGTGCGCCTCACGCAGGTCGTGACCACACTCCTCGATCAAATGTCGGCGAGCCTCAAGCAGGGCGCGCAGATCACCGCGTCACTGTACGACAGTGAGGGGACGCTGGTGATGGCGATTGCCGAGGGGCGTGGGTCGTCGCGCGCACACGACACGAAGGCGCAGACGCTGGACCTGTACGACGACCGGCCGTCGGAAGCAGGCAATTCGATCCTGACTGTTGCGGTGATGGTCGTCATCGAACTGCTCAAGTCGCACGGCGGCCAGCTCACGGTGTCACGAAACGGGAATCGCGAGGTGCCGCGACTGCAGATCGTGCTGCCGCGCGCGCAGTAGCTGACGCGCACACCAGAAATCAGGTGACGTCAGCGCCGATCGTGCGGACCATCGCGGCAGTGAAGCGCTGCTTCGTGCGGAGCAGGTCTCCCCACGGATCCGGCGGTGAGGATCGCAGATACGCCATCACATCGCCGATCGACATCAGGTCGCCGCGGGCGATGTCATCGAGCTCCTCCCACAGAATCGGCATCGCAATCGGCGCGCCCGCCCGCGCGCGTAGCGACCACGGTGCAATGGCCGTTGCGCCGCGCGCATTGCGCATCCAATCGATGAAGATCCGGCCACCGCGCGCACTCTTCGCCATCGTGCTCGTGAACCGCTTCGGCTCGTCCGACGCCAGGCGTGTTGCGACCAGTTTGCTGAACAGCGTCGCCTGATCCCACGTCATCGCGCCCGTCAGCGGTACGGTGACATGCAGTCCTTTGCCGCCACTCAACTTCACCCAGCTGCGCAACCCGGCATCCTGCAGGCGATCGCGCACCTCACGCGCTGCATCACGGATCGCATCCCACGTCACACCGGGCCCCGGATCGAGGTCGAAGATGATGCGATCCGGCTTCTCGAGCGATGGAAACTTCGAGCCCCACGCATGAATCTCGAGCGCGTTGCTCTGCACGAGTGCCGCCAGATCGCTGGCGCTCGTCGCGACAGCGTACGGGTCCGTGGTACCGTCGGCCTCGGCGACCTCACGGGTTGTGACGTTGTGCCCCTGCGCGGCGGTCCAGTGCTTCTGAAAGAAACACGCGCTCGCCGCGCCGCCCGGACAGCGCAGCAACGACAGCGGTCGCCCCGCGATGTGCGGAAGCATCAATGGCGCCACCGCTTCGAAGTATTCCGCGATGTCGCGCTTCCGAATGCCGCTCTCGGTGTACACGATGCGATCCGCATGCGTGATTTCGACTGACATCGCACTGGCGCTTCGCTCGCGCGTCACACTTTGCATAGATTTATCCTCCCGTATGCCACCGAACGTGGCCTGACGCAACAATCCGTCGGACGTCCACTCGGCGAAGTTCGCATTGATGACCAGCGTCGGCTCAACCCATTGCACGCCGCGCGGCAACGCGGCACGTGACGTCAATCCCTCGGGCTTTTCATCGCGCTTTGTGAGCCGAGTGACCAGCGTGCGCAGCATTGCGCTGTCCATGCCGGACCCGACGCGCCCTGCGTACTGCAGCGCACCGCGCGCCTTCGTACGTGTCGCGACCAGCAATGCGCCGATGTGTTCACGGGAACCTTGCGGCGCCGTGAAACCGATGACCACGAACTCGTCCTGCTGCCCGCACTTGATTTTGAGCCAATCCATCGAGCGACCGGCGTGGTACGGGGCACTTCGCCGCTTGCTGATGAGGCCTTCCTCTCCGTTCGCACAAGCTGCTGCGAGCAATTTGGCAGGGTCGCCCTTCTGCTCCCGACTCAGTTTTACGTGCGCCCGCACCGTGGCCGCGGCGAGCACCGCCCGCAACGCTGCACGCCGTTCATCGAGCGGTAGAGGGCGCAGATCGAGCCCGTCGTAGTGCAGCAGGTCGAACACCCAGTAGTTCACACGCGCCGTGGTCTGTTCGGTGATCGCGTGTTGCAGCGCCTGAAAGGCGGAGTTGCCGCGTTTCACCGGCATCACGATCTCTCCATCGAAGACCACGTCATGGTGGCCGGCGATTGCGGAGGCCTCGCGTTGAATGCTCGGAAATTTCGTGGTCCAATCGAGGCCGTTGCGTGTCAGCAGCACGGTTCGCCCCTTCGATACGTGGCACTGAATGCGATACCCGTCGAGCTTGGATTCGTGCATCCAGTCGGCTCCCGATGGCACCGCAGTGACGCGCGTCGCGAGCGCTGGCGGCAGCAGTGTGGTTGAGCGGACACGCTGCGGGCTCGTTGTCGCAGATGGAGGCATTGGCTCTGGAGCGGCGCGATTACGTCGTGGCGACGGAAGTCTGTGAACATCACGGCGTTCAATAACACGTCAACAGCGCCGTCACCAGAAAGATCCATGTGAGGCGACAGGAATCGCACAATGCCGCTCGATCACATCAGCAGAGTCAGCTGTGTACCGTCGACATTTCGTAACTGCTCACCTTGTCTGCAATTCCGTCGATGCACGTCGAGTGTCTGACGTCGCTTGACAGCACGATTGATGCACCATAACATCGCCGAGCCGCAGAGATGCGGCAGACAATTCAAGTCGTAGCGACGGAATATTCGATTCCCTGGTTGGCGGCGCAAACACACCGAGTGGTGTGTTGC
>JANLRD010000087.1:0-9165 GCA_031368215.1 Acidimicrobiia bacterium
CAGGCAGACCCCCGACCTCGCGTGCGGGGCCGGGTTGGTGTGGCGCCGCTCGCCGTCCTCTCCCCGGGGGTTGTCGCGCGGGGTCGCCCCTGGAGCGACCGGGCGCCACATGTGGCGGGGGTTGTCCTACCGTGCACGGCAGAGTGGCGGTATCGCTTCCCCGCGTCCTCCAGATTGTTGACGCACCTTCGCGGGAGGTTGCCATGCGCGACCGTTTTCCAACCCTGACCATCGACGCGCGCCTTCGGGACATCGGCGCTCGCCAACTCGGTCTCGTCACTGTCCGAGAAGCCCAGGCGGCCGGCGTCGACAAACACGCAATGGCCCGTCGGCGGGAAAGCGGTGCGCTCATCACCGTCTTTGCCGGGGTGATGCGCCTCGGCGCCGCACCCGAATCCGCCTCACAACGGATCCTGGCAGCTTCGCTCGCCATACCTGGCTCGATCATCAGTGCGACGTCCGCGGCCGTTGTCCATGCGATGCCTCTGCCAACCACGCCGTCCGACCAGCGGCCGGTGGTCTGTGTTGGACGGCAACAGTCAGCTCGCCTCCACGGGATTCGAGCGGTCCATACACAGATTCCGCCCCAACACCGGCGGTGGATGACTTCGCACGTGACGAGCCCCACCGCCACCATTCTTCAATTGCCTCGACTGCTCAACGCCGCGGCGGTCGAGCGTTGTCTTGATCACGCGCTCGCTCATCGACTCACGACCATCGCTGCGCTTTTGGATCTGATTGCACAATCGCAACCAGGCGCCGTTGTGGGTCGCCGTCTCCTGCTCGACCTCCTGGCCGCCCGTTCAAGCGGCATCGGTCATCGGAGCAAACTCGAACAGCAGGTAGGCCGATGGCTGACCGCCGGCGGGCTCGACGGTTGGAAGCCGAACTTTCGCGTCGATATTGGTCGCGGTCGATCGGTCGAGGTCGACTTCGCATGGCCGGGCCTGAAGATCGCACTCGAAGTCAGTCCGTTCTTCACGCACGGTTCACGCCAGCAACAGGAGCGAGACGCAAAGCGTCGACGTCTCCTGGTCCAAGCAGGTTGGCGCGTCCTCGAGGTCACCGACCCGGACTTGGCGAGCGAGCTCGCCTTCGCGTCAACGATTTCAACGCTGCGGTTACTGCTGGCCGCGTGACATGTCGCGCTCGGTCGCTCCTGGAGCGACCCAACGCAACAACTCCGCTCACGGCGGGACGGGGCCGTGTTCGCCGACCACCGGCCACTCGCTTTGTACTGCGTTCTACGGTACAATGCAGCCATGAGTTCCGTGACCACTGTTCGGGTGTCAAGCCGAGGGCAGATGAGCTTGCCCGCCAGTGCCCGTCACCGGTGGGGCGTCGAGGACGGCGGACAGGTCGGCGTCATCGACCTCGACGGGGCCTTGCTGCTCGTCCCCGGCGGCATCGAGGCCGCTCGGCACGCGCTCCGCGACGCCATCAGCGGGGGGCGCTATGAGCGGGCAGTCGCGGCGATCGACGACCCCGATCTCGCGAACTGACCTCGACCCGTCACCTGTCGCCGCCATCGAACGACGCCACCGTCGCCATGAGTGCTCTGCTCCTCGACGACCGTCTGTTGCTCGACCGGCTGCTCGGTAGCGGCTCGACCGCGCTCCGGGCGCTTGCTCGTCGCCGTTCGATCTTCACCTCGGGGTTTTGGTACTACCGGCTCTGCCACGCCATTCGGTCCGACACGGTCACCGGCGCGTTGTCGGGTCCCTTCGCAGCCGCTCCCTCCGTCGTCAAGGCCAAGGCGGCGACCGCGCTTCTGGAGCTTCCCGACGACGTTGGCCTCGTCAGCCTTCGGGTGCTCGGACCTCCCATGGCTGAGCTCGTTGAACGACACCGGTTGAACGCACTGTCCCTCGAGGCACTCGCCGCAGCGCTGCACCTGGGCGCCGCCATCGCGATCGCCCGAGGAAGCGAGAATCCGGCCCTGATCGGAGCAGCCGAGGCGGAGGGCGTCGCCGTGCACCTCGTGGCGACAGCCTGACCCGTTGCGGCAGCGACGCGCGTCGACACGCCGTTCACCGGTTGGACATGTCGGCCCGACCTACGCTGAGTGCCGTGAACGCCGCCGACCACGACGCTGTCCCGGTCGACGAGAACCCGTCGTGGTTCGACGCCGCCGTGCTCTCGCATCGCGAGGCGGCGTGGGGAGCGACGATGGCCGGCCACCGAAACGGGGATGCGCCGGTGCCCGTGGTCGCTGCCCACAAGGACTCCTCGGCCACGGTCGATCTGATCCACCCGCTGTTGCGCGAGGAACGTGAGGAGATGTTGCGTCTCGGCCTCGCCAAGGGTGCAACGCTTGCGGAAGGCAGCGGAATCCGCGCCCGCGACGAAGCACCCGATCCCGTCCGGACCTGTTTCGAACGCGACCGCGACCGCATCCTGCACTCGTCGTCATTCCGCCGACTCGCCGGCAAGACCCAGGTGTTCGTGTTCCCCGGCGATCATCAGCGCACGCGCCTCACCCATGCGCTCGAGGTGGCGCAGGTGGCGCGTTCGATCGCCCAGGCGTGCCGACTCAACGTCGCTCTGGCGGAAGCGATTGCGCTCGGCCACGACTGCGGCCACGGCCCTGGCGGCCATGCGAGCGAGGAAGCGCTCTCGCCCTACGTGGACGGCGGCTACGACCACGCCGTCTGGGGCGCCGATGTTGCGCTCGCCCCGCTCAACCTCTGCGCCGAGACGCTCGACGGCATCCGCAACCACTCCTGGTCGCGCCCCGCACCGATGACCCCCGAGGGCGAGGTGGTGAGCTGGGCCGACCGTATCGCCTACGTGTGCCACGACGTCGAAGATGCCGCCGCGGCCGGAGTCGTGTCGGTCAACGATCTCCCGTCGATCGTGCGTGAACGCTGCGGCACCACTCGTTCGGATCAGCTGAACGCGTTCATCGCCGCCATGGTCGACGCCACCGCGTCGACGGGACGCATCGCCATGACGGCCGACACCGCTCTGGCCCTCGCCGCGTTTCGCCGCTGGAACTACGAGCGCATCTACCTGCGGCCCGAATCTCGTCACCAAGCCGGCCAGGTCGTCGAGCTCCTGCGCGCCCTCGTCGATATGTACGTCGCCCGGCCCGACGCCCTCCCCGAGTGGTTCCGGGTCGACGCCGCCGGCACGTCGGCCCTGACCCACTCCGCAGTGACCTACGTGAGCGGCATGACCGACCGCTTCGCCTGCGTCCAGGCCCTCACCCACCTCGCCTGGGACCCGGCCCGCCTCCCCGCGGGTGTCGACGTCCTGGCCCTACGCCCCGCCTGACCCACGCCGCCCGGGTCGGTCGCGTTGTGTGGCGAGTTGGCGCCAGAGTGTCGAGTTGGCGACGTCGCGAACACGACAACTCGGCGCCAACCGCCCACACAACCGGCGCGAGCGCTCCGACCCAGGCTGGTAGGAAGGGAGGGTGCGAGCGAGACGTGAACCCACCGAACAACAGGTGTTGCGAGCAGTGAAGCGCAGCGGAGCAGCGCAGTGTCAAAGGAACCAGCCATGAGCGAGCCGTTCGATTCGATGACCATGGCCGACGCCGCAGTGACCCTGCGGTCGCTCCCCCGCCGTTTCGCCGATGCGGTCAGCGGGCCGATCGGTGACGACTCGTGGGACCGCATCGTGCGTGCCGCCGGTCCGTCCGGACACAGTGCGCTCCGTTCGGTTGCCGTCGTCGATGCCGAACTGGTTGCGCTCGGCACCGCGATTGCGTCGCTCCCGCTGGAGACGTCCCCTGTCGTCAACCTCGGGCCCGTCCGCCGCACCGCGGAGCCTTCACGCACCACGTCCGTCGGCGATCTCCTGGCACGGGTGAAGGAGAACGCAGTTCGCGCCGCGGTCGCCGTCGAAGGACGCGGACACGACGACTTCGCCCGCAAGCTCACGCTCGACGGCAAGGCCATCACTGCGCAGGACTATGTGCGCCGCACCGTGGCCGCGTGCCTGTCGCACCTGACCGACGCCAAAGAGTCGGTCGAAGCCAACACCTGAGCCTCGTCCAATAAGCTAGGCGCGCTGATGATCAGCGCACCTACCAGTTCGCGGCCTAGGCCAGTTGCTCGACGAACTTCTCGAGCTGGCGGAGGTTGCGGCACTCGAACGTGCCGTCGGCGTGGGCGGCGTATTCGTTGAGGATCGAGTCGCCGGTGTTCCAGTAGCTCTTCGGCTCCGGGTTCAGCCAGTACACATGACGAGCCTTGCGGCGAATCTCCTTGATGACCCAGGCCTGCGACGCGTGGTAGTTGTTGCGGGCGTCGCCGAGCAGGATCACCGTGGTCTTCGGGGAGATCTCCTTGCCGTACTTCTCCCAGAAGACCTCGAACGCGTGGCCGTAGTCGGAGTGTCCGTCGACCCAGATGACGTCGGCTTCGGTGTTGACGCGATGAATCGCCTCGGTGATGTCCTCGACCTTCTCGAAGAACTTCGTCACCTCGTCGAGTCCGTCGATGAACACGAAGCTGCGAACCTTGGAGAACTGGCCTGAGATCGCATAGACGAGCTGCAGCGTGAAACGGGCGAAGGCCGCCACCGAACCGGAGATGTCAGCGATGACGAAGATCTCCGGCTTGGCCGGGCGCGGGTACTTGAACTTCGGATCGGCCGGCACACCGCCATAGGACAGGGAGGTGCGCACCGTGCGGCGGAAGTCGAGGGGACCCTTGCGGCCATGACGACGCTTACGGGCGAGTCGTACGGCGAGTTTGCGGGTGAGCGGGTAGATGGCCTTGCGCAGGGCGACCATCTCGTCGCGGGTGGCGTGCATGAAGTCGACGTCTTCAGGAAGAGGCTTGCGCAGAGTCTTCGCCATGGCCTCGACACCACGATCGGCAACGAGACGGCGACGGATCTCCGCCTCGATCTCCTGGCGCATCCGGTTGATGCGGTCCTCGTACTCGTCGCGCTCTAGCCGCTCCTCCAACTGGGTGAGCTCGCCGGCCTGCTGCTTCGAGGCCTCCATGAGCTTTTCCAGCATGCCGTCGAGATCGAGGTTGCGAAGCGTGCGATACAGGTAGTACGTGCCGCCGACCGGACGGCCCGGCTCCATGCCGCTGAAGCGGGTGACCGCCGCCTTGGCGATGGCCCGCATCATTGCCTCATCCGCATTCAGCAGAGCGTTGTAGAGCATCTGGGCCAGCTCTTCGGGGGTGAGCCCTTCGAGCCCACCGGACCCGCCCTCCTGGGGCTGGCCGGGCATGTTCTGGCCGTCCATCTCCGGTTCGCCGTCGGCGTTGATGGAGTACTGCGAACCGCGCAGCGAGAAGTACACCTCGAACACCGTCTCGAAGGCGCGCCAGTGGGCGGCGTTCTTGACGAGGGTGCAGCCGAGCGCGTACTTGAACGCGTCGCGGTCCTCCATCGGGATGACCTTCACCGCCTCCATGGCGTCGAGGTTCTCCGTGAGGCTGACCGGCAGCCCGGCGCGACGAAGCTCCACGATGAACCCGTTGAGCAGGTTCACCATGACGCCGCCCGAGGGGCCCGACGGGACCGGCGGTGTGAGGGTCGACGAACCACTCACTTGTCGGAGGCCCTGCTCGTGTCTGCCGGAGCTGCGTCCACAACCATCACTTCTCCGAGAATTCCTTGGCGGCCTTCATGATGTCCGACTGGTACTTGAGGAGGATGTGGAGCGTCTCTTTGTAGGTCTGCTCATCGATGGTGTCCTTGCCGAGCAGCACCAGCGTGCGGGCCCAGTCGAGCGTCTCGGAAACAGACGGCGACTTCTTCAGCTCCAGCTGACGGATCGAGCGGACGATGCGCACGACCTGATCGGCGAGGTTGTCGGAGAGATCGGGAACGCGGGTGAGCACGATCTCCTTCTCGCGCTCCATAGACGGATAGTCGATGTGGAGGAACAGACAACGGCGCTTGAGGGCCTCGGAGAGCTCACGGGTGTTGTTCGAGGTGAGGATCACCAGCGGGATCTGCTTGGCGACGACGGTGCCGAGCTCGGGGATCGAGACCTGGTAGTCGGACAGGATCTCGAGGAGCAGGGCCTCGGTCTCGACTTCGACGCGGTCGACTTCGTCGATGAGCAGCACCACGGGCTCCTCGGCCCGGATCGCTTCGAGCAGCGGACGGGTCAGGAGGAACTCCTCGCCGAAGATGTCCTCTTCCACGTCGGTCCACGTGCCACCCTCTTCGGCGACGCGCTGGGCCTGGATGCGCAGGAGCTGCTTCTTGTAGTTCCACTCGTAGAGAGCCTTGGATTCGTCGAGGCCTTCGTAGCACTGCAGACGGATCAGCCGGGCGCCCGTCATCTTCGCGACAGCCTTCGCCAACTCGGTCTTGCCGGTACCGGCCGGGCCTTCACACAGAATCGGCTTGCCGAGACGGTCGGCCAGGAACACGACACCAGCGATGCCATCGTCGGCCAGGTAGTTCTGGCCGCGCAGGCCTTCACGGACTTCGGCAACGGAGGTGAAACGGTCACTCACGAGGAGGTTCTGCCTTTCGGTAATGTGCCGCACGAGGTCGTGCGGCGATGAAGCAAAGGTGGTGCAGAGCGAACGCGCGGTGGCCGGAGAGCAAACGTGCGGCACTGATGTTGTCCGTCCAACGACCCAACTGGCAAAACGGTGCGTTCTCGCGTGCCCGTTGTCACCCTCAGGACCGACCTGTCGCAAGGTCTGCTTGCCGTTCTGCGACACGCCGGTGCACCCTCAGGACCGGACCCGTCCGGTGCCCCGCTTGCTGTTCTGCGACACGCCGCTGCACCCTCAGGACCGGACCTGTCCGGTGCCCCGAACGACATACTTCGTGGTCGTCAGCTCCCGCAGTCCCATGGGGCCGCGGGCATGGAGCTTCTGGGTGGAGATGCCGATCTCGGCGCCGAAGCCGAACATCTCGCCGTCGGTGAACCGGCTCGACGCGTTGACCACCACGGCGGCGGCGTCGACCTCGTTGACGAACCGGTCGGCGTTGGCGAGGTCACGGGTGACGATGACCTCGGTATGGCCGGTGCCGTTCACGCCGATGTGGGCGATCGCTGCGTCGATCGACGGAACAACAGCGACGGAGAGCTTGAGGTCGAGGAACTCCCGGGCAAAGTCGTCCGCCGTGGCCGGCCCCATCCGGTCGGCGCCGACGATGGACTGCGAAGCGGCGTCACCGACGAGTTCCACCTCGGGCATCGCCGATGCCACCATGGGCAGGAAGGTCGCCGCCACCGCCTCGTGCACGACGAGCGATTCGAGCGCGTTGCACACCGACGGGCGCTGCGTCTTGCCGTTGAGCAGAATCGTCAGCGCCATGTCGAGGTCGGCACTCTCGTCGACATAGAGATGGCAGTTGCCGTCACCGTCGATCACGTAGGGCACGGTCGCGTTGTCGAGAATGGACCGGATCAGCGACGGCCCACCGCGCGGGATGAGCACGTCGATCGACTCCCGCAACTGCATGAACTGGGTGGCCGCTTCGTAGCTCGTGTCCTCGACGAGCACGAGACCATCGGCCGGCAGACCGGCCTTGACGAGTCCGTCGCGCATCGCCGACGCGATCACCCGGTTCGATTCGATCGCCGCACTCGAACCCCGGAGGAACGCGGTGTTGCCGGACTTGCAGCACAGGCCGAACGCGTCGCTGGTGACGTTCGGACGGTTCTCGTAGATGATGGCGACGACACCGAGCGGCACGCGCACCTTGGAGATGCGGATCCCGTTAGGCCGCACCCAGCCCTCGACGATCTCGCCCACCGGGTCGGCCAGCCCAGCAACGGAGCGCAGGCCCGTGGCCATCGCCCGTATCCGGGACTCGGTCAGCCGGAGCCGGTCGACGACGGGAGCGGGGGTTCCGGCGGCGTCGGCGCGCGACACGTCGACGGCGTTGGCGGCCAGCACCTCATCGGATGCGGCGTCGAGCAGGTCGGCGGCGGCGGACAGCGCGGCGTTCTTCGTCGCGGTGGACGCCATCGCCATGGCCTTCGAGGCCACCTTGGCCCGCCGGCCCAGTTCGGCCATGCGGGCAGCGAGATCAGCAGACACGGCCCGACAGCCTACCGGCACCCCCACCCCACCCAGCGGAGGATTCCCCTCTCGGCGCCAACCCACCCTTACGTGGGCCGGCTAGCTCGCTCGGGTCGGGAAACCCGCGGATTTCCGAAGCGAGCCGGCCCCAGCCAGTGAGCTGGCCCACGATCGTTCAGTTCCCGGGACGCGATTTCCGTGGGCCGACTGGCTCGCACGGGCCAGGAATCCGGCACGTTTTCGACGTGAGCCGGCCCAAGCGAGTGAGCTGGCCCACTGCGGTCTCGGGACGCGAAACGGCCCGCCCCTGCGTGTGCAGGAACGGGCCGGAAGGCGTTTGGTCGTGCGGAACGGGCCGGAGGTTCCGGCCAGCCTGGATCAGGAGGGCTTGTAGGCCTTGGCCGCGGCCGAGTTGTACGGCTTGATGGCGGCGAGGCCCCCGCGGGCCGAGATGTCGACCTTGTAGATGACCTCATTAGATGGTGCCTGACGGGTGGCGGGTGAGGTGTAGTTCCACTCTGCGAAGTACCCGCCGAGGGGAACAGTACCGAGCGTAGCCATGGCCTTGGCCAAGCCGGGACGGGAGATGTCACCGTTGGCGACGCCCTTTTCCAGCAGGGCAACGACGGTCTGGGCCTGGGCATAACCCCACGCGGTGGCCGGGTTCGGCACACCGATCTGCTCCGGGGCGTATTTGCGGAGGTCATTCATGTGCTGCTTCATGCCAGGCACCGATTCGTCGCCCCACTGGGTACCGTCGAGCGCCACGAGAGCCTGCTTGCCGAAGGCATCGGAGTTGGCCGGAACCACGGTCTTGCTGGCGAACGACGGACCGAGCAGCAGGAAGGTCGGCGTGTAATCGATCTTGGCGCCGGCCGAGAGCAGGCCTGGTGTTTCGAGTTCGCCCGACGTCGCAAAGACGATTGCGTCGCAACCGGCGCTCTTCATCTGACCCATGGTCGCATCGGCCGACGAGTACTTGACCTTCGGTCCGGCGTTGAACTTCAGTTCCTTCAACGCAAAATCGAAGCCTTCCTCACCGGTGACGCCGTAGGAAGAGTTGCGAGCCACGGAGCAGACCTTCTTGCCCGCTCCACCGCCCTCCTTCAGGTAGTAGTCAATGAGGTTGATGGCCTGCGCCTGGTAAGTGGTGCCGACGTAGAGCATCGACGGATCCCTGACTAACTGGGCATCCAGC
>JANLRD010000093.1:0-2523 GCA_031368215.1 Acidimicrobiia bacterium
ACCGCTCCTCAAAGGCGAGAACACCGAAGTGAGCAACCTCGCGAGGTCGGCAATCGCTGCCGGCTACCGCGCCTCGCACATCGTGTCCCTGGTGCTGTCGCTCGGAGCGGTCGTGTTCATCGTCCGTCTGCACCGCTGGGCCAAGCGAACGCTCTGACCCTCTGCGTTTGCGGATCCCAACGCGCGACGTAGTCAGTCCCTCATCCGGGGGCTGATCGGGAGCTCGTGCCACCGACCAACGGCGCCGTTGTCCCGGCTGCCTGACACACTGGTGCGGTGATGCTGGACTTTGCGCGCCGGCTGGCGATATGCGAGCCTGCGGGTCCGGATGCAAGGCGCTCCGACCCATTACGCGCTTCCAGCGCGAAGCGTAAGAAAGGCCTCATGCCATGGATAACTACTTCGCTTCGATTTTTGATTTTTCCTTCACGAAGTTTGCAACTCCGAAACTTGCAAAGATTCTTTACATTCTCACGACAGTTGTCGCCGGATTGTACGCAGTGTTTGTACTCATCGCCCTCGGCAACGCCGGAGGCGGGGCGATAATTCTTGGTTTGATTCTCGCTCCTGTCGTGTTCTTTTTGATCCTGACGTATTCCCGTGTCTTCCTCGAAACACTCGTTGTGCTTCACCGGATTCAGCAGAACACGGCCGAAACGGCCGCGCTTCTGAGACCAGATGGACGGTCGGCGGGCGTTTCTGTCGACTGAGCTGCCGCAGGGCTCGGCGCGCACTCGCCTCGTTCAAGGATCGCACATCTACTATCCGCGCGGCTTGGGGTGGTGGGGTTAGTTTGTTCGGGTGGAGGTGAGCGAGGAGGGTTTGGGGGAGTTCTTCTCGGTGGTGGATGTGGTGTTGGATAACGCGCAGCGGCGGTTGTTGGCGGGGGCGGCGGCACGGTTGCTGGGGCGGGGTGGGCCGATGTTGAAATCGCCGCGGTTCAGGCCGATGCGCTGGTGGGTAAGGGGCATCAGGTGCCGCACATGACCGTACCAGCATCGATCTCCTTCGCACCATCAGTCACCGTCGAACGACTCATACCCGACACCGCGCCACTCGCACCGAGGATGCCGCCCGCCACCCCGACGATGATTCCATCGAGAAGTGCGGCAAGAAACCTTGGCTCACTGACTTCATCGCCAGTAGACCGCCTGGCCCATGGTGCGCTGCGATTTGGTCCTGGACGAGCTGAACTTTTACCGCTACGGTGACCGCTCGATGACGACATCCCTACCGAAAATTGTGGTCCTATGATTGTCTCTACAGCAGAGCAAGGCAGCGTTCTTCCGCGTGGAGTTTCAGTGGCGAATCCGTGGATGCGCCTTGCATCGTACCTGCTGGAGGTAGTCCTTATGACTGTGACCCTCGGTATTGGTTGGCTGATCTGGGCTTCCTTAACTGCGAGTGCTGGTCAAACCCCGGCAAAGAAGATTCTTGGCCTTCGTGTAATCAGCGCGGATTCTCTTCGTCCGGTTGGGTTCGGAAAGATGTTCTTCGTGCGCGGTTTGCTGGCCGGTTTCGTAGCCAACGTGGCGATCGCTTTCACTCTTGGAATCCTCTTGCTGATGCCGTTCTGGGACAAACGGCACCAAAACCTGTGGGACAAGATCTCGGGCACCTACGTTGTCAATGACCCTTCAGATGCTTGGCAGCGGAAAGCCGACCTTCGTTAGGTTTGCCACTGACGTTCTCGCGGATTGTCAGTTCGGAAGATGGAGTTGGCCTGTTGAGGCTTTGAAGTCGTTCATCTTGACGATGTCGCCGCATGTTGATGAGCGTCAGCGGCACGTTGTGTGGGCGCGGTGTTCGGTTGGCGGTGAATTAATGCGCCGCAGAGCCCGACCCGCTCTCGGCGTGAAAGGCGGTCCGCGAGCGGCGAGATTGAGGGGTGGACCGGGTGCGGTCGGCAGGGGGGGGCTCGCGCGAATGCAGCGTGGCGACAGAGCCAGGTCGGATCGAAGCCCTTGATGAGTTAATCCATCCCGAGGCGTGGGGGTGCCGATGTCGGCGCTGCGGTGGACGACGAGGTCGATATATGAGCTGGCTGACGAGGCTCACGTCGAAGAAGTTGGGTTTGTCCCCCGGGGTACGTGAGATGTCGAGCAGCATGGCGGAGGAACGCGCGATCGCCAACGACGCACCGTTGAAAAGGGGCGCATCGCCCGATCGAGCGACATCCTCCGCCACCGACAGAGAATCTCCGGATCCGGAGATGAAATCGGCGCAGCTTGTGGGCCATGATGGGACGACCATCACACCGAACCACACGGAGCAGCCATGGCGAAGCCATCGAAGACCGACAAACTCTCGCACCTCGCAGCCGTCCCGCTGTTCTCGTCGTGCACCCAGAAGGAACTGAAGGAGCTCGCCAGCCTCTGCGACGAAGTGGACGTGTCCGCCGGAAAAGTCATCGTGCGCCAAGGCGCCACCGGGTTCGAGTGCTACGTCGTCCACGACGGATCGCTCAAGGTCGAGATCGACGGCAACCTCGTCACGACGCTCGGACCCGGCGCACACTTCGGT
>JANLRD010000094.1:0-3927 GCA_031368215.1 Acidimicrobiia bacterium
TCCACCCGAACGCGGTGCAGCCGGTGTTCAACCATGCCGCCAACGGATCGCGGGCGCGTGCCGGATACGCTGCGGCGCTCGCCGAGCTGACCACAGGACTCGGTCTCGCCGCGTCGCCGGTGTTCCTTCCGACCCGTGACATCGACGACCGGCTCCGAGCGCTGGTGCCGTTCCCGAACGCGATCGTCGCTCCGATCCATGGTGCGATCGAGGCCCATTTCCGGCTCGCCGATCGGCCCGGCGATTCGGCAAATGCCTCCCGTTTGCCGAACGACGCCCAGCGCGTTGATCGCGGGTTTCTCGGGCGATGGAAGACGGCGTCATGAGCATCGCCGACTACACGCCCGTGGCCGAAGTCGAAGCGGGCACACGGACCTCCGACGAGTTGTTCCACCGCCCGCCGCTGCTCGCCATCGAAGAGCGCGTCCGGGAGCGCTCCAAGGCCGAGCGACTCGACATGTCGCAACCCGGCGCGCTCGGTCGGCTGCGGTCCCTCATCATCGAAGAGGCCACCACGTGGCGCATGCTCCACGAGCGCGGCGTCGTCGGCTTCGACGTGGCCGACATCGACGCGCTCACGACGAGAGCCCTGCGCAACATCGCCGGCTACGGCCCCCTCGAGGAACTGCTGAGTGACGACACGGTCTTCGAGATCATGGTGAACGGTCCGAACGCGATCTTCGTCAAACGCCATGACGGAACCGCCGGCTTCCATCATGAGGTCTTCCACGACGACGACCACGTGCTTCGAACCGTGACGAAACTCCTCGACGACAACGCGTCGGGATCGCATCGCAAACTCGACCCCTCCGAAGGGCTGCAGGACGCCCAGCTCGAAAGCGGCGCGCGACTCCACCTCGTCCACGGCGACATCGCGAGAGATGGGCATCTGCTCCTCAACATCCGAAAGCACCGAGGTCTCGCGTTTCGCACGCTCGACGAACTCGTCCGTCGACGCATGTTCGACCACTCCTCGGCCGACCTCGTCAAGGCACTCGTCGCTGCGCGCGCCACGGTCATCGTGTCGGGAGCTCCCGGGTCGGGGAAGACGACGCTGCTCTCATGCTGCCTGGCCGAGCTCGACCCCACGCTCCGGGTCGTCACCGCGGAGGAGGTGTTCGAAATAGACGTTCCTCTGCCGAACGTCGCGGCAATGCAGACACGGCCGCCGCGTGTCGACCGTGGTGAAGTGGACCTTCGACGGCTCGTCGCCGGGTTCCTCCGCATGGCTCCCGACATCGCCGTGGTCGGGGAAGTACGTGACCGCGAAGCGCTTGCCTTTCTCCTCACCCTGTCGTCGGGTGTCAAGGGCTACACCACGCTCCACGCGGGATCAGCCCGACAGGCATTGAGCAGACTGCGGTTCGTCGCCCAACTCGCCGACGTCGGGAGCGAGATCCCACTCAGCGCGCTGCAGGGACTGATCAGCGAATCCGTCGACGTCGTCATCCAGTGCGAGCGCACCGAGTCCGGGCCGCGGGTCACCGAGGTGATCGCCGTCGAGGAATTGCAGGGCGCGTCGGACGGCACCGCGTTCACAACGACCGAACTGCTCCGCCGACCGCACCCCGCGGCAGAACTCCACTGGACGGGACAGGTCCCGGTTCGGCTCGCCCGCCTCTTCGAATCGCGAGGTCTCGACCTGATCACGCTTCTCCACCGCTGCAACCGGGTGGAGGAGACCGAACAGTGAACGCGACCCGCGACACGGTTGCGTTGGCCGCGGCACTTTTTGCTGCAAGCGGCGTCTTCCTCCTCACCCAACAGCGTCGGCCGACACGGCGCATCCGCCACGCCCGCTTCTCGGACTGGATGAGGCAGTCCGGTGTCGAAGGCGTGAGCAGCACCGAGTTCCTCACGGTCGAGGGCGTGGTGTTCGCGATGACAACCGCGATGATCTGGTTCCTGTTCGGAGCCATCGTGCCGGCGACTGCTGCGGGACTGTGCGCGCTCGCCGCTCCTCTGGCCATCTATCGCAATCGTCGCGCCCGGCTTCTCACACAGGCCCGCGACGACTGGCCGACCATCATCGAGGAGCTACGGCTCCAGGTCGGTGCGCTCGGTCGTTCGGTACCGGCAGCGCTGCTCGATGTGGGACGTCGATCGTCGACCGCACCGATGCGGGCAGCGTTCGACGCGGCTCACCGGGAGTGGCTGCTCTCCACCGACTTCGCCCGGGTGGTGGCAATGCTTCAGGAGCGCCTCGCTGATCCGACGGCCGACACGGTTCTCGAGACCCTTCTCGTGGCCAACGAGATCGGAGGTACCGACATCGATCGACGACTGGCCCGGCTGCTCGCCGATCGCCAGATCGATCTCCGCCATCGCCACGAGGCGACGAGTCGCCAGGCCGGTGTGCGGTTCGCTCGCTGGTTCGTACTGATCGTGCCGTTCGCGATGGCGCTCGTCGGGCTGGGCATCGGCGACGGACGGGCGGCGTATCAGGAGCCGACGGGTCAGGTCGTCGGAGGATTGGCTGTGGCCTTCATCGGCATGTGCTGGTGGTGGTCGGCGGCGATCCTGCGTCTACCGACGGAGCCTCGTATTGCGCCGACTGCGGGACGGGAACCGTGATCCGTCTCCTCGGGCTCTCTGCCGTCCTCGGGACGGCCGGTCTCTCGATGCTTCTGGCTCGGGCACCGTGGTTCCGTCAGCCCAATCTCGCAGCGCGGCTCCGAATCCACACGCCGGGCCTTCCCGATCGTCGCCCCCGGATCCTCGGCGCGCGTAGCTTTCGCGACGCGCTCGGACCAGCGGCCGAACACGTCGGCGGATGGGCAGCGCGGGCTGTCGGCATCAACGAGGACCTGTCAACTCGTCTGGAACGGCTCCATCGGGGGGTCACACCGACCCAGTTCCGGATCGCCCAGCTGGGCCACGCCGCGCTCGCGCTGCTCGGCGCCGGGGCCCTCGCCGCGGTGCTGCGTCTGCCCGGTGCATTGGCACTCCTGGTTGTCGCCGCCGCCCCAGCGCTTTCCCTTCTCATCGATGAACAGCGGCTGGCCTTGGCCTCGCAGCGCTGGAAGCGCGATCTCGCCGTCGAACTGCCGGTGGTCGAGGAGCAGATGGCGATGCTCCTCGATGCCGGATGGAGCCTCGGAGGCATGCTTCAGAGAATCGCCGATCGCTCCCGCGGCCCGGCTTCGCAGGACATTGCCCGGCTGCTCCGGTCGGTTCGTCGCGGCAACAGCTATCGCGAGTCCTTGCGGGAGTGGACGGCGATCGCCGATGTTCCCGCGGTCGGTCGTCTTGCGGCCATCCTGTCGCTCGCCGACCAGGGTGCCGACCTCGGCCGTCTGGTGTCCGACGAGGCGCAGCTCGGACGCGAGGAGCGCCACCGCGAGCTCCTGGCCGCGGTCGAACGCAAAGGTCAGCAGGTATGGATCCCGGTGACCGTCGCGGCACTCGTCCCGGGCTGCATGCTCCTCGCCCTCCCCTTCCTACGCGCGCTGCGTTTCTTCTCGTCGTGAACGTCGTTCGCCGATTGATCTTCCCATCCACCACCAACACACCAAGGACAAACGACATGCATACGCACATCCAGAGCCACGGCAACGTCGAGGGCACGCCGCGTTCGGCGTTGGGCATCGCTCGACATCGCACCCACCATGAGGAGGGCGAAGGAGTCATCTCCCTGGCAATGGCACTATTCATTTAAAGCGGTATTGCCCGTCGAGCCGACCCGCGGCGTCCAGAACGCAGAGCCGACTCGACGAAAACGACGAACGGCTGACCCATCACCAAATCCTTCGGTGCCGCACCCCCGTAGCCACCCCTCCCCGGAACACAGGGCCGCTTTCTGGGCCGGAATTCCAACACCCAAACCGCCGCCTGAAGAAAAGGCCCGGACCCGGGGTTACCGGCCGAGGGGTCGTCCGGCAACCCAAGGCATGGACGAGCGCAGCCTCGAAGCGGCCGAGAAGCTGC
>JANLRD010000014.1:0-52909 GCA_031368215.1 Acidimicrobiia bacterium
CAAGGCACCTTCGGAGGAGCCCCACCTGGTCGGCCCGGCGCGGGTGATCGGCGAACTTCCCACCAAGCAACGACGCGTCGTCTACGGCTCCCTCCTGGCGTTCGCCGCGCTCGTGATCCTGGTGTGCGCCGAGCGCTTCGCTGAGGCCCTCGTCGCCGGTGGCCGGGCCGCCGGGATCAGCGAGTTCTTCCTCGTGCAGTGGGTCGCGCCTCTGGCATCGGAGGCACCGGAACTGCTCATCGCTGCGATGTTCGCCTGGCGCATGGCGGAGGCGAGCGGACTCTCGACCCTCGTGTCGTCGAAGGTGAACCAGTGGACGCTGCTCGTGGGCACGCTGCCGGTCGTGTTCGCGATCACCTCGTCGTCCACCCACGGGCTGCCGCTCGATGCTCTGCAACGAGAGGAGCTCTTCCTCACCGGAGCGCAGGCGTTCTTCGGTGTCGCCGTGCTCATCAGTCTTTCGCTCTCGATCCGTGAGGCGCTCATGCTGTTCGGGCTCTTCTGGGCGCAGTTCGCCGTTCGGGTCGTCGTTCCGGGTCGATGGGCCGGAGCCGAACGCATCGGCGTTGGTATTGCCTACCTCATCCTCGGGGTGCTCTTCCTGATTCGCCAGCGCGCGTATGTTCGTTCGACGCTGCGTGACGGCTTTCGCACCTCCTACACGCTGATGTCCCGGGAATGACCGCTCGCCAGCTGTTCGCCTTCGTGAACGAAGTACTCGGGATCGTCGCTCGCATCGTCAAGAGCCGACTCGGCGGGCCCGACACGCGGGGCGTGCTCGTGATCCTCGTCGACGACAACGATCAACTGCTTCTCGTGAAGGCCCGCTACCGGCGCTCCTGGTCTCTTCCGGGTGGCTGGGTCGACCCGGACGAGTCGTTCGCGGATGCGGCGTGCCGTGAGGTCGCCGAGGAGGGCGGGGTCGAACTCGCAGGCCAGCCGGTGTTCGTCGCCGCGCTCCACCGTTCCCATCACGTCGACCACATCTACGCCGGCAGCCGGGGAGCACCGTCGACGCGTCCTGCCACTCCATGGGAGATCAGTGCGGTGGCGTGGATGTCGCCTGACCGGTTCCCGGAACTGTCGAGAACGAGCGTGCAGGCATTGGCCCTACGCGCGGCCATGATCGCGCCGCCGGCGCACGAGGAGTCAATCTGACCAACGCCGTTTCGGCTTGTTCCGGTGGAGCTCAGAAACCGTCGCGGAAGGTCGCCTGCTGGTTCGGCCGGAGCCGCTCGCCCAGGATCGGGGTCGCCCGGATCACGATGTTGTCGGCGTAGTGATGCGACTTCCGGTTGAACCGCCCACCACAGGTGATGAGGGTGAGCACAGGGTCGCCGGTCGTTCGGAAGAGCTCGGGACCGGGCAGTTCGCCCTTGTCAACCTGAAACCGCTCCACCACCCGGAAGCGCCTCATCACGCCATCACGGTCGGTCACCTCGATCTCGTCGCCGATACCGAGGCGCCGGAGTTCGATGAAGACGCCGGCCGTACGGTTGTGGTCCACGTGTCCGGCGAGAACGGCAGAGCCGGTCGGATCTCCCGGACGGGGGCCGTAGTGGTACCAGCCGGCCTCGTCCGCGCCAGGGATCTCCATGGACCCGTCCGGCTCGAGGCCGACGGCGACGATCGCTGCATCCACGCCCAGGGCGGGGATGACGAGTCGCTGGGGCGAAGTCGGCGTGACCACGGTCGTGGCTTCGGGCCGGTCGACGGTGGCCATGTCCGCTCCGTCGGTGGCCGTGTCCGCTCCGTCGGTGGCGGCGTCCACTCCGACGCGGCCTTCGGTACCTGCGTTCGCCGTACGTGGATCGACCGTCGACGGAGGCCGCGTCGGCCCGGATGCTGGACTCGTCAAGGCCTGCCGGACGGTCTTGCCCGACAGGTCGGAGCGTGGATCACCCGCGCCCCTCCCCCAGGCGACGGCGACGGCGACGAGCAGCATCACCGACGCACCGAGAACGGCCTTGACGGGCTTGTCAGACAACGGGGATCCGAAGGAAGAGGAGTCGGGTGAGCCGGTGCGGATGAGCGGTAGATGACCACCCTTCACCCGCACCCGCGACGATTGTCACGTGCTCACCCGACCATCGGGTGGAGCCTCGGCTCAGCCCTTGCGGCGGTTGCGGGCAACCACGACGGACGACGAACCGATTCCCACGACAGCGAGGCCGGCGGCCAGGGCGAGCAGCAGACCGGTGTTGTCGGAGCTCGCGGCAAGGCCATCGGTGCCGGTGTTGACCTCGGTGGGCGCAGCTGTGGCCGGTGCCGTGATGACGGCGTCGATCACGTGGATGATGCCGTTCGAGGCCTTCAGATCGGCGGTGACGACCGTGGCCCCGCCGACGATGAGCTTGTCACCGTCGAGCTTCACGCTGACCGGACCGCCGAGGGTCTCGACGTTGCCGCCCGCAGCAGCGATCGCCGCCTTCGAGTCGACCGCACCCTTGAGGACATGGAGCTTCAAGATGTTCGCCAGCGCGCCGGTCGGGTCCTTGAGCAGGGTGTCGAGGGTCCCGGCGGGGAGCGCATCGAAGGCCGCGTTCGTCGGGGCGAACACAGTGAAGGGGCCGGGGCCCGACAGGGTGTCGGCGAGCTTGGCCTCGGTCACCGCCTTGACGAGGGTCGAGAAATCAGGATTGGCGGAAGCGACCTCGACGATGGTTCCGGGTTCGGACTGGGCGAAGGCGACGCCGGACCCGCCGGCGAACGTGAGGGCGACGACCGACAGGGCGGCAAACAGTGCACGACGCATGAGCATTTTCTCCTGGGCAGCAAAGACGCGCGGCAACGGTTACCGCGATCACCCACGAATCCGGAGTCGAGCCCGCACACGGATGACAGGAATCTCACTGGACACCGGAAGTTCATCCTGACGGTTGTTCTCCGCTCCGGGTCGGGCAGACTGGCTTGCGTGACACGCTCTGAGTTGTTCGAACGAAAGGCGGTGATCGCCGGCGCGTCAACGGCGTTCCTCACTGCGGCAATGGGCCTCGGCGTCGCACTGACCTTTCGGGCGCTGTTCGACTGGTCGTCCGGTGGGACCACGGCGGTGGCGTCGTTCTTCGTGCTGGCGGGATGCATCCTCGGCGGGTTCCGGGCAGGGCTCGGCGCTCCGCTGTCGCCGCTCGCCAACGGAGCCGCGTCGGCGACGATCGCCGGCGTGGCGATCTCGATCGTGCAGCGGCTCCTTTCGGGAAACGCGATCAGGCCGGTCGCCCTCGTGTTCGTGGCGCTGCTGTGCGGTTCGCTCGGGGTGTTCGGCGGCGTCGTCGCCAACACCTCCAACCGCATGCGGGCCCTGCGCAAGCAGTAACGCGCCCGGGCTTCACGAACCCGACGAGCCGTTGCGCTTGCGCACGCGCGAGGAGAGGCCTCTGCGGCTCACCGCGGTTGGGCGTTGGCCCGAACGCGTCGTCTGTGCCCACGCCCCGTTGGGAAGCGCCGGCGCGCTGATCATGAGCTGCACCGTTCCGTGTTCGCGCTCCCAGGCGATCACGTTGATGATCACGCTCAGGACGAAGAGCCACGCGAAGATCGTGAGAAACGTCAGGAAGGCGAGCACTGCACCGAGCGACGCAGGACCACCGCTCTGCGACGCCAGGATCCGCGCCACGAGCAACGTGCCGAACACCTGGAACAGGGCGAAGCCGATCCCGGCGAAGATCGCGCCGGGAACATATGCGCGCAGAGGAACCCGCACGTTGGTCAGCACGACCTGCGTCCACCAGAAGAGCAACGCTCCAACGACCGAACCGCTCACCAGACCGACGAGTGCGTCGAGGCCGGGAACCGGGATGATCGTGATCAGCGCGGTGACGCCAACTGTCGCGCCGATCAGCACCGCGAGACCGAGCAGCCACACCACGCCGAGGAGCCGATCCTTCACTCCGCGATTGGAGACCTGCCACGCCGCGTTGCACGCTGCGGCAATGGCGTTGACGACGGCCGTGGCGCTGATCAGAACGCTGAAGAAGCCGACGACGGACGTGGCACCGCGGCTCCCTTCGGCCGACGACACGCTTTCGCGGATCACGTCGGCCATCGATCCGGACAGCTTCAGCTGCTCGACGAGATCGTCGGCGAGCTTGGCGCTCCCACCGGGACGGCTTGCGGCGACGAACCCGATCACCGCGATCGCAAGCACGATGAGCGGGAACAGTGACAGGAAAATACGAAGCACGATGGCCTCGACCAAGCGCGATGCGCCAAGTTCCTTGATCCGGACTCTTGCCAGCTTCAGCGTCTCCGGCCAGGACGGCCATGTCCGTGTCGTTCCCGATCGCCTCACAGACTCCCAGTATCGCCCGACCCCAGGTCGGGCCAACCCGACCGTCGAAGCGAAGCGGCCAACCCTACGGTTCGAGGTTGTGGCCCTTCGACACGACGATGACCCCGTTATCCGAGACGGTCAACCCACGAGCGCGGTCGGCCTCGATGTCGACGCCGATCTGCATGCCGGCGGGCACGACGACGTTCTTGTCGATGATCGCCCGCCGCACGATTGCCCCCGGACCGATGCGGACGTCGTGGAGCAGAATCGAGTCGGACACCACGGCGTGGTCGTCGACGTAGGCACCGGGCGAAAGGACGCTGCGCTCCACGTGACCTCCGGACACGATCACGCCCTCGCACAGCAGGCTCGACACCGCGGAGCCGGGCGCCCACGAGTGACCCTGCACCAGCTTGGCCGGCGGCAACGACGACTGCGACGTGAACACCGGCCAACGACGGTTGTAGAGGTCGAAGAGCGGGTTCGGTGTCGTGAGGTCCATCGTCGTCTCGTAGTACGCATCGAGCGTGCCGACATCACGCCAGTAGCCGCGGCCGTGTTCGGTCTGCCCCGGGACGTCGTTGGTGTCGAAGTCGTAGAAGTTGGCGACGCCGGCCTGGGTGAGGTTCGGGATGATGTTGCCGCCGAGGTCGTGCGCGCTTGACTCGTCATCGGCGTCCTCGCTGATCGACTGGAGCAGGACATCGGTGTCGAACACGTAGTTGCCCATCGACGCGAGGCAGCGATCGGGATCCGTCGGCGACGCCTTCGGCATGATCGGCGGGGTCTCGGACTTCTCGTGGAATGCCTTGATCTTGGTCCCCTCGACCTCCATCACCCCGAACTCCCGCGCCTCGGCGACCGTGACCGGAATGCCGGCGACGGTGATCCCTCCGCCGACAGCCATGTGGTGCTCGATCATCTGACGCGGATCCATCCGGTAGATGTGGTCCGCGCCGAAGACGCAGACGATGTCGGGCTTCTCGTCGGAGATCAGGTTGAAGTTCTGATAGATCGCATCGGCCGATCCGACGAACCAACGTGGACCGCGGCGCATCTGCGCCGGAACCGGCGTCACGTAGTTACCGAGGAACTCCGACACCCGCCAGGTGGCGGAGATGTGACGGTCAAGGCTGTGGCTCTTGTACTGGGTGAGCACGACCATCTTGAGCATGCCCGCGTTGGCGAAGTTCGACAGCACGAAGTCGACGAGCCGGTACGAACCGGCGAACGGAACCGCGGGCTTGGCGCGGTCGGCGGTCAGGGGATAGAGCCGCTTGCCCTCCCCGCCGGCCAGGACCATCACGAGAACTTTCGGGTCTTTGCGAGCGACGAGCGACGGCATGCCCGCACGTTAACTCTTGCCGGGCTGCGTCGTCGTGTTGCTCGGAGAGTTCACCTGCGACCACGCCATCGCCCAGACCTTGAACGCGACCCGACCCGCCCGGCGGTGCCGTGCGGGTCGGAGTGCTCCCGTCGAGATGGACGGTTCCTTGCGTCGCTCGGGGCGGTCCCCGACGCGGCGTGACCGGTCAGCGGTCGGAGGGGTGTCAGTTGATCTTGCTGAGGAGTGAGTTCTGGCCAGAACCGGCGAGATAGACATCCCCCGCCTTGCCCACCAACGCCTGGAGGGCGGCGTCAGTGTTCATCGCCGCCCGTGCCTTATCGAGGTCAGCGAAAGAGCTGCCACCGAGAATCCAGCGGACGCCGCCATAGGCACCGTAGACGTCGGCGCAGAACGCCGTGCCGAGGCCGGTGGCCTTGGCGACCGCGGCCTGGATGGCGACGCCCAGTTCCATGGCCTCGGCGATCTTGCCGTTGGCGATGGTCGCCATGGTTACCGCCACGACGCCGGCGGGCGCGGCCATCGACGACGACACGATCTCGGTGAGCCCGTCGGTGATGACCGGGTGGAACAGGTCGGTTGCGGTGTCGACCATGGCCAGATAGGACGCGTTGGCGACCAGCTTCGCTTCCGTGTCGAAAGCCTGGGCGTGGCTCTCGTAACGGGACGACCACAGGATCGTGCCCATCGGGCCACCGAAGTTGCCTCGATAGACGTTGACCGGAATGTCGGTGATCGACGTGACCTTGGCGGCGACCTCGATGGCGAAGGTCATCGCGGCGGCAGCCTTTCCGGGGGCGGCGACAGCGGTACGGCCGAAGATGTACATAGGTGTTCTCCTTGATTTTGCAGTTGTGGTGAGGCCCACTGTCGGCGGGGACGGACGTCTCGTCTATGACGCAGAGCACACAAGCCAAGAAAAATCGGCGAAGGGATTTGCCCGACCGATCTCGGACGCGACCGACCCGCACGGCGGTGCCGTGCGGGTCGGAATGCTCCCGTCGAGATGGACGGCTTCCGCCGCGGGGAACCGTCAGTTGACCTTGGTGATGAGCCCGATCTGTCCGGACCCGGCGAGGTAGCAGTCGCCGGCCTTGGCGACCAATGACTGGAACGTTGGGTCGGCGTTCATGGCCGTCCGTCCGGCGTCGACTTCGGCCATGGAGGCCGCTCCGATCAGCCAGCGGACCCCGCCGTAGGCGCCATAGACGTCGGCGCAGAATGCCGTGCCGAGGCCGGTGGCCTTGGCGACCGCCGCCTGGATGGCGACACCGAGTTCCATGGCCTCGGCGATCTTGCCGTTGGCAATGGTTGCCTGGGTCGCTGACACGACGGCGGCAGGTGCAGCCATCGACGTCGACACGATCTCCGTGAGCCCGTCCGTGAGGGTGGGTTGGAACAGGTCGACCGCAGTCGCGGCGAACGCCGTCATGGCTGCGTCGGATGTCCACTTCGCCTGAGCCTCCGCCATCTGTACATGGCTGTCGTAACGGGTGGACCACAGGATCGAGCCGATCGGGGCACCGAAGTTGGCCCGGTAGACGTTGACGGGTATACCGGTGATCTTGGTGATCCTGGCGGCCGCCTCCACGGCGAAGGCCATTGCTGCGGGAGCCTTTCCGGGGGCGGCGACGGCTGAGCGGCTGTAGATGTACATGTGAGTGCTCCTTTGGACGTGGTGGTGAGGAATCCGAACGCGTGCTGCCGCCGATCGGCCCGGGCGCGGCCGATCGTTCGCTGCTACGTTCTCGCTGGGCAACACACCCAGTGACACTCCGTACTGTCGGTCGATTTGGACCGCCTGTCCGTAACGCGGATCACATAAGCGAAGGAATTTCGAAAAAGGTTGCGGGACCGATGGCGGCAAACCTCCAGGACCAGGGAATCACCGCCAGCAGGCTCCCGGCCGCCCTTGGTGAGCTCGTTGTCCGTCGGGGAACGCGGATGACGCTGCGCGCCGGCCAGGTGCTGTTCGCCGAAGGCGACCCGTCGACATGCGTGTACTGCTGCATCAGCGGTCGCGTCAAGGTGTTCGTCACCACGCCCACGGGCCGCGACCTTCTGTTGGGATTGAAGGGGCCGGGGCACGCGTTCGGCGAGCTCTCCGCGATCGACCTGCGCCCCCGTTCGGCGGCGGCCTCCGCGATCGAGCGAAGCGTTGTCGCGCAACTCAATGCCGACGACTTCCTCGACTCCCTGCAGTCCGTGCCCGGTCTCGCCGTCCTGGTGCTGCGTGATCTTGCCGATCAGTTGCGGCGCGCCAACGCCCGCGTCATCGCCCGCGACAGCGAGAGCACCTCCGTGCGCACGGCCAACCTGCTCCTCGAGCTCGGGGAGAAGTTCCAACGCCATTCCCCCAGCCCCGGCGACATCGTGCTGCCGATCGGCCAGGACGAGCTGGCGTCGTGGATAGGGGCGACGCGTGAGGCCACCGCACGCTCGCTCGCCACCTTCCGCCGCGCCGGGGCCATCTCCACCGGCCGCCAGAGGATCGTGCTCCACGGCCTCGGTCCGCTCGCGGCGTTGATCGCCGGCGCGTAGTGGCCCAGCTCGGGTCAAGATCTACCCCATGAGCGCAACGAGTCCTGTGAAGTTCGGCTGGCTGTCGCCGGTCATCGGCAACCGCTGGAGCGACCACCAGCCGATCGTCGTCTACCAGGACAGGGAGATCCTTCCCCACGCCCTGCCGCACTTCGATTCGCTGTGGATCGCCGACCACTTCTACGGCTTCGACGCCAAGACCGACCCGTTCATGGAGGCGTGGACCACGCTCACGTGGCTGGCGGCGCGCCATCCGAACGTCGACCTGTGCCACCACGTGCTCGGCCACGGGTACCGCCCTCCGGCGCTCACGGCGAAGATGGCGGCGACCCTGCAGGTGCTCTCCGGTGGCCGCTTCATCCTCGGCATCGGCGCCGGCTGGCGCGAGGACGAGTACCGCGCCTACGGCTACGACTACCCGAAGCCATCCGTGCGCTTCGCCGAGCTCGAAGAGGTCATCACGATCTGCCGGCTGATGTGGACCGAGCCCGAACCGTCGTTCGAAGGGAAGCACTTCACCATCGCCGGCGCGTCGGCACCGCCCCTTCCCGACCCGGTCCCGCGCATCTGTATCGGCGCATCGGGTGAGCAGATCGGGCTGCCGCTCGTCGGCCGTCTCGCCGACATGTGGAACGGCAGTCCGCGGGGCACCGACGACGACTGGCGGCGTCGACTCGGCATCGTCCGATCGTCCGCCGAGAAGGCCGGACGCGATCCCGACGCCATCGAGGTGAGCGTGACCATCGAGAAGGCACTGCCGGAGTCCGACGAGGACTCGGAGAAGCTCGTCGAGTTCCTCTCCCACAAGGTGTCGCTCGGGGTGCAGCACTTCGTCATGGACTTCGGCAACCCCAAGGCGCTCGAACCGATCACCCGCTTCGCCGACCAGGTGATCGCCCCGCTTCGAGCGACCTAGCTGCTTCGTTCGGAAGTGGTCGCGGAGCTTGGCCATGGCGTTCGCGTTTCCGGGTGGCACGACGCCCAGGGTGCCATGCCGAGGTTGGTATCTCAGTCGCTCCGGGGGCGACTGAGATACCAATCACCTCGCAGCCGTAAGGCTCGCCCCGCACACTCCCGGCTGGGTGCCGGTACACCCGGAGTGTGTACATTATGCGCATGTCTCGTGTGAACATCACCGTCCCTGACGAAGTCGTTGCCCAAGCTCGTGACGCAGGCCTGAACGTGTCACGCGTCGCCACGAAGGCACTCGTCGAAGAACTCGATCGACGCGCCAAGATCGACGCGCTCGATACCTACCTTGCCGAACTCGAGGCCGAACTCGGACCCATCGGCCCCAAAGAAGGCGCATCAGCAACAACGTGGGCAGACCAGATCCTCACAGCCCCTCGACCCGCCGCTCGCAAACGGCGACAAAGCGCGTGAACCTAGTTCTCGACAGCGGCGGTGTCTCCGCGCTGGCAGGGCAACGGGCACGATTAGCTGAACTTCGTCGTCGAGGCGCCTGGCCACCACAGGTGCCGACCGTTGTACTGGTCGAAGTTCTTACCGGTGATCACCGACGCGACTTCCACGAAAACCATCTCCTCGGAATGTGTCAGATCCGTCCGGTCAACGAGCAAATCGCGCGCGACGGCGCCCGGATGAGAACAGCAACCGGCCGAGCACACGACATCTCGGCAACGGACGCCATTGTTGCAGCGTTCGCCGTGAGCCTCCGAGACGCGATCGTGCTCACCAGCGACCCAGCAGACCTCACCGACCTCGTTCGTACACAAACGATGCCAGTGACCATCTCAGCGGTTTAGTCGTCAAAGCAACGCCCGACATCACCCGCAGCGCAACCCAGTCGAGCCCTAACCCACGCCGGCGACACGCCGTTTCAGCGGGAACTGGCGTGCTCGGGCCGCACGCCGGTGGCGAAACCGATCACCAGCGCGAGCTGGACCATGCCGAACCCGAACGTCCATGGGGCGTGGTCGAACATCACGTGCCCGAACATGGCGGCGAGGACGGTCAGCGCGTAGGGCGTCGCCCGCACCCGGCGCGCCACCGCGATCGCGGCGATCGCGAGAGCAAGCGCTCCCAGCGCACCCGTTTCGGTGACGATGAGCAGGGGCACGTTGTGCACCGCCTGGTCCTCCGAGGCGAGGGCCTTGATCTCGGGATGGGCGTCACGGGTCGCCAGGAACCGTCCGGGTCCGACACCGAGGGCCGGCCAGCGGCGGATCATTGCAATTGCTTCATCGATCATCCCGGCCCGGCCGTTCGAGGCGGCGACGACGTCGGTCGTGGCGGAACGCTCCGCCTTGAACGTCCATCCGTCGATAGAGAGTGCGGCGGCCACGCCGAACGCCAGCGCCACGGCGATGAGTACCGGAGCAACACTCGGCGTCGCGGGTGCACCGTACGAGCGACGGCGGGCGATACGTACCGCCCGCACGGAGCCGGCGATGAGCACCAGCGCGAGCGAGATCGCACCCGAGGTCCCGCAGGTGACACCGACGATGACCGCTCCGGCGGCGCCTCCGGCGATCGCCCAGGGGCGGGGCACGAGACGGTGATGGGTTCCCAGAACGGCCAAGCCGATAGCGACGAGTCCCATGGCGGCGATCGGGTGCGGACCGTAGGACGTGCCCGTCGGAACGGTGAACGACCCCAGCGTCTCGAACGGGATGCCGACCTCGCCGGGCACACCGATGGCCCGGCCGAGCAGCTTCTGGGTGATGGCGACGCCGGCCTCGAACACGGTCCAGCCGAGCCACACCCGCGCTGCTGTCGAGCGCCACTGCGGCCGGGCGTGCGCGATGACATCGACCAGCGACAGCGCGCCGGCGAACCGGAGCACGATCATCGCGCCCATCGACGAAGGATGCGCGGCGAGCGCGACCGCCAGGGCGGCGAGGAGCATGAGGAGCCCCGCCGCGACGCCACGACGGTCGGTGAACGCGCGTTTCCCCGCCACCGGGAGGCGGAACGCGGCCAGGGCAATGAGGAACACGTCGACGACCTGGAGGATCACCCCGCGCTTCCACGTGGACGGATCCCCGGACACGACCAGGAACAGCGGAGCGGCTCCGACGACGGCAAGCGCCAGCGATTCCGTCAACCAGGTCGACGCGGTCACGGGGCGGGCGGCGTCACCCACGGCCCGGCCGGGAGCGCGGGACATCTCCACGTCCGCGGTGGTGGTCGCACTCATCCCGTCCTCTATCGGCGTCTTGGCTCCCCGGCTGAACCGGCCCGGGTCAGCTCGGTGGCCGCCCGGCAGCAGGGCCTCGGGCTAGCGACGGAGGGTCGTGTAGAGCTCGGCGTAGTCCTGGGCCGGGGTGTCCCACGACCAGTCGATGCCCATGCCGTTGCGGATGAGCGTCGCCCGGCGGCCCTTCACGTTCCACGCCCGCACGGCACGGTGGAACGCGTCGACGATTCCTGCAGCGTTGAGCGAGCGGGCGACGAACCCCGTGCCGTCGTCAGGTCGGGCATCGCCGTCGATCACCGTGTCGTGGAGTCCGCCGACATCGGTGACCACCGGCAGCGAGCCGTAGCGCATGGCCTGCATCTGCGCGAGACCGCACGGCTCGAAGCGACTCGGCATGACGAAGAGATCGCTCGCCCCGAACATGCGGTGGGCAAGTCCGAGGTCGAAGCCCTCGACGAACCGGAAACGCTCGGGAATGTAGTGCTGCACGGTACGGGCGGCGACGGAGAGCGCCGGGTCGCCGGCCCCGAGGAGGACGAACTGGGCGTCGAGGCTGGGCAGGGCCACGGTGGCGTCGAGGGCGATATCGACACCTTTCTGATCGACGAGCCGGGTGACCATGGCGATGAGCGGGCCGTCGGACGGGGGTAGGCCGACCTCGGCTCGAAGCTCGTGCCCGTTCGCCTTCTTCGCCGCCGCGGCCGTCCGCAGGCGGAACCGCTGGGGCAGGAACGAATCGGTCGCCGGGTCCCACGCCTCGGTGTCGATCCCGTTGAGGATCCCGACGAGGGCGTCCTTGCGCCCGGACAGGAGCGTGTGGAGCCCTGCCCCATCGGCCGGGGTGCGGATCTCGTCGGCATAGTGCGGACTCACCGCGACGACGCGGTCGGCCAACGCAATTGCCCCGCCGAGCGGATTGCACGATCCACCGATGTCGAAGGCTGCCCGGCGGTCGGCGCGCAGCGTGGCAAGCCAGCCCCGATCGCACCATCCCTGATACGCGAGGTTGTGCAGCGAGAGCACCGTGGGCACCTCATCGGCGAGAAGGCCGACCGCTGCTGCCGTGTGCCAGTCGTTCAGGTGGACAACGTCGACCCTGTGGGTCGCCGCGAGCGCCGCCACGGCGGCCGAGAACGCGAAGAACCGCTGATCGTTGTCGGGCCAGCCGTCGGATTCCCCCGGCGGCACGTAGGGATGTGAACGGCGGATGCCGGGCACGTCGACGAGGGTGATCTCGCCGTAGCCGTCGAGTTCACCCGTGCGGGCCGAGCCGACCTCGCCGGCCCAGGCGGGAAGGGTGATGGCCTCGATGCGCTCGTCACCGAGGCGGGGGGATTCCGGACCGCCGTAGTCCGGCACGACCAGATCGACCCGGACACCGGCGCGCCGGAGCGCCTGCACGAGTCCGCCGGCAGCCTCAGCCAGGCCGCCGACGCGAACAAGGGGGGCGAGCTCGGCGGTGGCGAAGAGGATGTGCGATGGACGTGGCGTCGACATGTTGGGGTTGGCGCGGTGGCCGGTCAGCGGGAGGTCGCGAACGACTGTGCCGTGGTCGGAATCCCGCGACGCAAGAGCACGTCACCCATCAGGTCGGCGAAGTTGTCCGAATAGAACGCTCGCCGGGTGGCGTCGTCGGCCGCGACGAGGGCGTCATCGAAGCGCTTCAGCGGATTGCGGCCGCCTTCGACGTGGGGGAAGTCCGATGAGAACAGACAGGTTTCGGCACCGGCGTTGGCGACGATCCAGCCGGTGTCCTCGTGGGGATACGGCGTCACGCGGATCTGGCGGCGCACGATCTCGCTCGGCTTGGCGGACAACTTCTGTAAGCGCGCTTCGTTCTTGCGGAACGCGCCGAAAGCCGCGTCGAGGTTGCGCATCCAGCCGGGGAGCCACGACGCGCCCTGTTCGATCACGCCCCACTTGAGCCGTGGGAAGCGGTCGAGTACGCCGTCGAAGATAAGCGTGGACAGGGTCTGCATCGGTGGGTGCGGAATGGCCATGTAGTCGACGGACCGGAAGTTCTCGGCGCCGCCGTGGAAGTCCGGCACCGGAGGGAGACCGTTCACGAAGTAGCTGGGCGACAGCAGCGGACCGCCACCGCCGACGTGGAACACGACGGGCGTTTCAGCGTCTTGCGCCATCGCCCACACGGGATCGAAATCGATGTGGCTCGGTGAGCGATCCTTCGGGCAGGCGCTGGCGATCATGAGCGCCGCGCAGCCCATGTCGATCGCGCTTCTCGCCGTGGCAGCAGCGGAGACCGGATCGGCGAGGGAGACGTAGCCGACGGGGAGCAGCCGGCGGTCGCCGGCGCAGAATTCGGTGATGGCGCGGTTGTGGGCGTTTGCCATCGCCGTCGGCACACCGGGATCGCTGTCGTGTTCTGCGACCGCAAGTGGGATCGAGGCGAAGGTGTTGAACACCAGTTGACTGGCGAAGCCGAGAAGATCGAGCGCCGCCGGGCGGTCCTCGGCCAGGAACGAACCGAGTCCGGCCCAGTTCTTGCGGAGCATGAGCTGCGAGGCATCCTCGGCCCGGAACGCAACATCGGCGTTTGCCGCGCGACACCACTCGAGGTTCGAATCCTCTTTCCCGCCCACGGTCTGGATGTTCAGCGGAACCGTCCGGCCCCGCCACTGGGGATCGAGATGCTGATCGAACCAGTCCGGCGTCTCCATGATGTGGGAGTCGGCGTCGTGCATGAAGCGGCCATCGGCGTACGTCATGGAGGGAACTCTACGACTCAGCCGTTGATGGGGCCGGTGCCTCCGCGCAGGCTGGCGGCGTTGCGGCCCGACAGGGCGGCGACGATCTCGGCGGCGATGGCCAGCGCGGTCTCCTCCGGCGTCCGCGAGCCGAGGTCGAGGCCGATGGGTCCGTGGACCCGGGCCAGGGCGGCGTCCGGAACACCCGCGGCGCGGAGCACGTCGGCCCGAGCCGTCTGGGTGTGGCGCGAGCCGAGCGCGCCGACGTAGCCACAGCGTCCACCGACGGCGGCCGCTATGGCCGCACACGACACCGGAAGGTCGTGGGATAGCACCACGAGAGCATCACCGGACCCGAGTCCGCCGCTCTGCGCGGCAATCGCCTCGGCACCGAGCGCCTCCCCCACGATCGATGTCGACCAACCGAGGAGACCACCCTGCGCAGCGATGGCATTGGCCAGCGAGGCCTCGCCAACCACGAGCACCCGCGCCGGTGGACGGAACAGCGTGACGATCAGCGGCCCGGATTCCGTCATCGCCGTGGCTGACAGGTCCTTGGCCCGGTCGAGCAGGGACCGACAGGCGTGCACCGCCTCGAGCGTGGCGGCAGGATCGCCGAGCGAGCCGTCGAGTGACCCGTCGAGGGTGAGAGCGATCGAGCGGCCGAGATCGTCGCCACCGACGAGGGTGGCGACCACGACCGGTTCAGAGGCGGCAAGGGTCCGCCACGCCAGCAGCGGGACCTGGGTGATCGGCTGGACCAGCACGATTGCCTGTCCGCCGCACGCCAAGCCACAGCCGACGGCGGCATCGTCGGCGATCGCGACGTCGAGCAGCACCGCCGTGGCATCACCGGCAGCGGCGAGGATCTGAGTGTCCGATGCGCCACCGAGGAGCGACCCCATCACCTCGCCTTCCACGACGAGCACCCCTTCGTCCGAGCGGCGGCCACCGAACCCTCGCAGCGACACGACCCTGGCGACCATTCCTCCGCCACCGGATTCGGCCGTCGAGAGGGCGGTGGTGGCGACGGAGAACATGGGACCAGTCTCGCCGCGCCAACGTGTCCGGGGGGAACGCCATGCCCATGCCGTTCGTACGCCCAGTTCGACCATTCATCGCGCCCATTCGGCTCGCAACCGTTTCGGCGCCATCCGTTTCGAGGCCTTTTGGGCGCAACAATCGACGGAATGGGCGCGAAGCCGAGAGACGCGGCGCCAGACAATGCAGTCTCGCCGCGTCAGAATCACCTGGTGCAACCAGTTCTCGAGTCCGATCTCCGCATCGGCACCTCCGGCCGTCACGTCCTGGCCCTGATCGGCACCGACACCGGCCGATACCCCTACGGCACATCGCTGCTCGTCGAGGGCCCGGAGGAGACGCTCCTCATCGATCCGTCGCTGGCGATCTCCGAGCGAGGCGGCGTCCCGGCACGGCGTGTCGACCGAATGCTCGTCAGCCACGCGCATGAGGACCACCTTGCCGGGTGCCACCGCTTTCCCGATGCTTCGCTCCACGCCCACCACCACGACGTCGGCGCGTTGCGCTCGCTCGACGCACTCGTCGATGTCTACGGCATGGACGAGGCCGCCTCGGCGGTGTGGGCACCCCAACTCGTGGAGAACTTCCACTACGAGCCGCGGCTCGACGCGTCCGGCTTCGACGACGGCCACACCTTCGACCTCGGTGGCGGCCTGCGCGTCGAAGTCGTTCATTTGCCCGGCCACACCCGTGGGCACTGCGCGTTCCTCGTCGAGCCCGAGGGTGTCCTCTTCGTCGCCGACATCGACCTGTCGGCCTTCGGGCCGTACTACGGCGACCACTGGTCCGACCTCGAGGACTTCGAGCGTTCGCTCGCCCGTGTTCGCGAGATCGACGCCCGCTGGTACGTCACGTTCCACCACAAGGGCATTGTCGAAGGTGCCGAGGAATTCCGTCGTCAGGTCGACGCCTTCGGAGCGGTGATCGGTGTCCGTGAGGCGCGCCTGCTCGAATTCCTCGCCGAGCCGCGCTCGATCGACGAGGTCGTTGCGCACCGGTTCATCTACCGGCCGGGCGTCCAGCTGGTGTGGGCCGACAACGTGGAGCGGCGCTCCATGACCATGCACATCAACCGACTGCTCCGCGACGGTGGCGTGGTCGAGACCGAACCCGGCCGGTACCGCGCCCCGTAGTCCCACACCGTCGCACGACGCCGTGGAGGTAGCCGTGGCGGCCCCGTAGCGTCGTCTCCATGCAAACCGTGCTGATCCTCGGCGACCAGTGCCACCGCGAGGTGGCGTCGCTGCGAGGCTGCACGCCCGATGATACGCGGGTCCTCTTCGTCACCAGCACCTCCTACCTCGGTGCCAAGCGATGGCATCGCCAACGCCTCCACGTGGTCCTCGCATCGATGCGCCGATTCGCCCGCGAACTCCGCGCCGAGGGCTTCGAGGTCGACGAGCGGATCGCCGCCACACAGTCCGAAGGTCTCGACGGCCATCGACGCGAGTTCGCACCGGCGAGCGTCCGGGCGATGGTGCCGATGTCGTTTCGTGGCCGGGCGTTCGTCGAGACCAATTGTGACGAGGTGATCGCCAACGACCAGTTCCTTTGCAGCTACGAGGACTTTGCGGCGTGGACGACGACGCGCAAGGGCCGTTTGAAGATGGAGGACTTCTACCGCTGGCAGCGGTTGCGGCTCGACGTGCTCGTCGAATCCGACGGCGAGCCGACCGGTGGCCGATGGAACTACGACGACGAGAATCGAGAGCCGCCACCCAAGGACGGACGTGCGTGGCCGACTCCGGAGACGTTTCCTCTAGACGACATCGACGATGAAGTACGCACACTTATTGCTACACACGCACCGCAGGCGTTCGGTGCACCGTGGTCAGGCCTGTGGCCCACATCGACCGCTCAGGCGCAAGTCCGACTTCGACGCGTCATCGACGAGGTCCTCCCCCACTTCGGTCCCCATGAAGACGCCATGCTCGCCGGCAACTGGCACCTTGCTCACACGCTGCTGAGCTCGTCGCTCAACCTCGGCCTCCTGCGTCCGGAGACAGTTGTCGAAGCGGCGCTGGCCGCGTATCGGGCCGGTCGAATCCCGATTGCGTCGGCCGAGGGATTCATCCGCCAGGTCATCGGTTGGCGGGAGTATGTCTGGGGTCTCTACTGGTTGTGGATGCCGGACTTCGCCGGCTGGAACTCGCTCAGCGCGACCCGGCCCGTACCTCCGGCCTTCCTCGGTGAACCGACGAAGATGCGCTGCGTATCGACGACCATCGACGAGCTCGACGCCCACGCGTACACCCATCACATCCAGCGACTCATGGTGCTCGGCAACTGGGCCCTGCTCACCGGCGTCGATCCGCAGGCCATGACGGAGTGGATGTGGGCTTCGTTCGTCGATGCGGCCGAGTGGGTCATGGTCCCGAACGTGATCGGAATGACGCTCCACGCCGACGCCGGGCGCATGGCCACGAAGCCCTACGCCGCAGGGGGTGCCTACATCTCGAAGATGAGCGACTACTGCAAGGGTTGCGCGTACGACCCGAAGAAGCGGACGGGTCCCACGGCATGCCCGTTCACCACCATGTACTGGGACTTCCTCGCCCGCCACGAGGCGACGTTCGCCAAGAACAACCGGATGGCCCAGCAGTATGCCGGAATGCGTCGCCTGACCGACCTCGACGCCGTGCGGGCGCGTGCATCCGAGGTGGCCGACGGCTGAGCCGACAGACTGGTCCGGTGCGTAGACAGCTCGTCGTCAACCTGTCGGCGCTCATGGAGAAGCCGACCGGTCTGAGCGTCTACGCCCAGAACGTCGTGCCGTACCTCGAAGAGCTCGAACCGATTGTGCTCATCCGCGAGTCGCTGATGGCGTCGTGGGCGACGAAGCATCCCGGTCTTCGGCTCGAACCCATTCGCAACGACCTGAGCGCCGACAGCGGAGCGAAGGGCCACGCCCGACGACTCGCCTGGGTCGAGACCGTTTTGGCGGCGCGGCTGGGCAAGATCACCGACCCGGTGCTCTTCTCCCCGGTCCCCGAGGCTCCGCTCCTCCGCCATGTCCCGACGGTGGTGACGGTGTTCGACTTCATCCCGCGGCTGTTCTACCCGCGATCGCATCCGCTCCATCAGTACACGCGTCGCTATGTGCCGCGAGTTCTTCGGGCCGCCACACGGGTCATCAGTATCTCCGAAGCAACCGCCGTGGACGCCGTCCGCTTCGGGAAGATCCCTCGGTCGAAGATCGACGTCACTCCCCTCGCCTGCGACACCGATCACTTCCGGCCGCTGGGACTGGAACGCAAGCCGTACTTCCTCTACCTCGGCCGATACGCGCCCTACAAGAACATCGAGTTCGCCCTACGGGGATTCGCCGACGCGGCGATCGACGGATTCGAGTTCTGGATGGCGGGCCCACCCGACCCCGGATTCGACGAACTCGTGCGGGAGTTCCGCGACCGGCGCGGCCGCGCCGTCCGCTTCATCCCTTATCCCTCCTACGACGACCTTCCCGTGCTCCTCAACGAAGCCACCGCGCTGGTCTTCCCGAGCAGATACGAAGGCTTCGGACTCCCCATTCTCGAGGCCATGGCCTGCGGTACTCCGGTGATCACCTCGAACGTGTCGGCGATGCCCGAGATTGCCGGCGATGCGGCGATCCTCGTGGGTCCCGATGACTCCGCCGGTCTCACGAACGCCCTGATTTCGACCGCCGACGACCCGGTTCTCGCTTCCTCGCTTGCTGCAGGCGGTCTCGCCCGCAGCCGTAGTTTCTCGTGGTCAGAAGCCGGCAGACACACCGTCAGCGTGATCCGAACACAGCTGAACTGAGTTTCAGCCGACCGCCGGACGCCTCAAGCCGAACGCTCTGTAGGCCGAAAGAACTACCGAGTCGCAGGATGAACACTGCTCCTCGTTCAACCGAACGCGCCGCTGACACCCGGAACGGACAACTCGCTTGACGTCGTACCCGACAGCCGTACTGATCGTGAATTTCCGAACCCCCGTTCTGAGTGTCCAAGCGGTGGTGTCGACGCTCGCGGACCCGGACGTCAGCGAAGTCATCGTCGTGGAGAACGGCTCGGGTGACGGCAGCGCCGAGTTGCTGGCGGCTGCGCTTCCGACCGACCCTCGCATCACACTGGTAACCAGTCCGACGAATCTCGGATTCGGGCGGGCGAACAATCTCGGTGCCGAGCAGGCAACATCGCCCTTTCTCTTCCTGTTGAACAGTGACGCGGAACTTCGCTCCGGCGGCATCGGCAAACTCGCAGCGGCTCTGGAGGGGGAGCATCCGTGCTCGATCGTCGCACCGGAGGTCCGAACGTCACCCCGTGATGAACTGCAGATCGACGCGGCCGGCCGGTTCCCCAGCGCAGCAAACGTGATCACTGGTCGGGTGTCGCGTCCGAGCAACCCCTCTTCGCCTGATTGGGTTTCCGGCTGCGCGATGTTGCTGCGGCGCGACTCCTTCCGCGACCTCGGCGGCTTCGACCCCGGGTTCTTCATGTATCTCGAGGACGTCCATCTCTGCTGGAAAGCCAGGCAGGCCGGCGGAACGATTCGCATCGAGCGATCCGTGAAGGTCACCCATCTCGGAGGGGCAAGTTACCGGAGCGCTGTCCGAACGCCGAAGCCCGAGTATGCCCGGTCACACGATCTCTATCTGCAGAAGACCGGCGCATCGTATGCAACTCGCACGCTCGTGAGGTCCATCCGAGCGGCCCGGGACAGCGTTCACCGGAGCGGGACCCGATTGGCGCCCCAGCAATGAAGGTGGGCGTGGTCGTCGTCGCGTACAACCCGGAGCACCAGGTTCCCACCAACCTGCGAGCGCTCGACGGCCATCATTCACTCGTCGTCGTCGACAACAGCCCCATCGCCAACGAGGACGTTCGCGTCGCAACGGAGGAGATGGGGGGGAAGTACATCTTGGCGGGTCGAAACCTCGGAATCAGCGGAGCGCTGAACCTCGGATTCGACCAGCTTCGCCAAGAGGACCCGGACGTCGACGCGTTCCTCTGCTTCGATCAGGACAGCCAGGTCCAGAGCGGGTTCATCTCGACGATGGTCACGCAGTACGAAGCGCTGATCGGGGAGAACCCGAGAGTCGCCTGGCTCGGCCCGCGCTACGTCGATTCGTCGAGCGCTCAGCCGCTCGATCGAGTTGGAGACACCGCCACGGTGCTCGAGCGAGCAACCCTCTTCACCTCCGGCTTGTTCCTTCCGGCGAAGACACTCGACGCGGTCGGGCCGTTTGATCCGAGCTACTTCGTCGATCACGCCGACAGTGAGATCTGCCTGCGCGCCCGAGCGATGGGGTTGCAGAACTTCCAGGTTCCCGCCGCGCGCCTGAAGCATCGACTCGGGGCGACAACATTCCACCGAGTGGGTCGAAGAACCGTCCGGACGACGAACCATCCACCGGAACGGCTGAGGTCCATGACTGCGAACAGGCTTCGACTCTGGAAGACGTATTGGTCGACCGACAGACGATGGATCCTGGGAACCGACGTCCCTGGATTCTTCCAGGATGTCGTCAAGCTTGTCCTTTTCGAAAGGAACCGGATCGCCAAGCTCTCGGCGATCGCTTCAGGTTTCACGCGAAGCATCCGGACCCGCGACGTAGCGCGACCCCCGGTCTCGGTGTAGTGGTCCCCCGATGTCACAGACCTTGCGTCCGACGATCGAGCCACCGACGTCGAATGAGACTCCGGTGACGCCGCCGAAGTCCGAGCGACGCACCTACGTCGTCGACTCGGCCGCGAACACGGTTCGATCACTCGCCGTCGCGCTCGCGGTCCTCATCACCAACCCATTGATCATCCGGACGCTCGGCGAGGAGAGGTACTCGATCTGGGTGCTCGCACTTTCGATCGGCGCCTACATTCCGTTCGCGGAGTCGGGCATCGGCACGTCGGTGGTTCGCTATGTCGCACCGGACGGATCCGGTTCATCATCGGAAACGCGTGCCTTTCTCGCGAACGCCTTCGTGTTCGCATCGCTCGCTGGCCTTGTCGTCGTGACGATCGTCGGTGGTCTCGTTGCCGGCACCACTCTGCTGTTCGGCAAAGCACCGGCGGTCGACCACGCTGACCTGCGCATGGCTTCCGCGCTGTGTATCGGCGCGGGATTTCTCGGACTTTGGAGCAGCGTGGCGAACGGGTACTTCTCGGCTCGACACCAGACGTCAACGTCAGCGGGCATCTCGATTGCGATCACCGTCGTGAACGTCTCAGCGGTGCTCATCGCATGTCAACGGTTCGGCACGGTGATCGCTCTCGGAGCCGTGGCCGCGGGTGTGGCTACGCTCCAAGCAGGAAGTCTGGGATGGACGGTGATCCGCCGATCCGGGCTTCGGCTCTCCGATGTCCGCATCCGACCGGACAAACTCCGAGCGATCTTCTCGCATTGCCTCGGCACCGCCTGGTGGAGCCTCGCTGCGTTGCTGATCACGGGCTTGGATCTCGTGATCGTCGCTCGCGTCGACTTCCCCCGGGTCGGGGCCTACGCGGTTGCGGCACGACTCGTGCTGCTCGTGCTCACCGTGGTGGGCGCCGCCACTGCTCCGATCATGGCGGTTGCCGCTCGGGCGGGAGCCTCCGGAGATTCGGAAAGGGTTTCCGCCTTGCTCCTCCGCAGCTCCCGGCTCGTGAATTGCGGCAACGCGGTGTTGACGTGCGGACTGTTCGTCTCCGCCCCAGCAGTCATCCGCCTGTTCGCGGGGGACGCGTACGTCGATGCCTCGTCGACCATCCTTCGCATTCTGCTCATCGGGAACTTCATCCGACAGACCGGTGGCGTCCTCGGCGTTGTCATGGTCGCGACCGGCGAGCACCGAAAGGCGTTTCTGCCTCCAATCGCCGAGGGCATCGTCAACGCCGCCGTCAGCATTGGCCTCGGAGCGGCGATCGGAGCCAACGGCATCGCCGTGGGAACAGCAGTGGGTGCTGCAGTGACCATCGCCCTCTACAACGTGCTGGTGTTCGCTCGGTTCGAGGCGTTCTCGCTCCGATCGCGAGACTTCTTCCTCACGTGTGTCGGCCCGTCGCTGCTGGTCCTGTCGCCCGCGTTCATCGCCCTTCCATTCGCCCAGTCGTCCGGTCTCTTCTCGAGCGCGCTGATCACCTCGGCGGCACTCTCGGCATCTCTCGTATTCGGATGGCAATTCGGGCTCACTGGCGAAGACCGGACACAGATTCGTCAGTTCGTTGCCTCGCGTCGGATCACGAGGTAGGGCATTCGCCGACTGCGGTGCCCTCAGGTGAGGTGCAAGACGCGCGCCGGAACCCCGGCCACGGTGACACCGTCGGGAACGTCGTGGACAACGACCGCGCCGGCACCCACGACAACGTCCTCTCCGATCGAGACCCTCGGCAGAACCGTAGCTCCCGCTCCCACGAACGAGCGAGCACCCACACGTACGAGGCCGGTGAGCACCGCACCGGGACCGACGTGCACGCCATCGCCGATTTCACACTCATGCTCGACGATCGCTCCGCTGTTGATGATGCACTGCCGACCGAGGGCCGCGCCTGCCTGGACGACTGACCCGGCCAACAACTGGCAGCCCGCCCCGATTGCATTCGAACCCGTGACAACAGCCGAGGGGTCGACGACGGTCACCGGATCGATGCCGAATCGATCCAGGAGCATGGCCGCGATCTCCAAGCGAAAGCGTCCGCCGCTGCCGCCGATGGCGATGATGCTGCCCAGTGGTCCGCCGGGGTCCGAACGTTGGCTCATCCATTGTTCGAGCCCGACCATTGCATGTCGGACGGGCACCCCATCGAACGGTGATTGGACGGACTCGTCGTTGTCGACGAACAACTCCGGGAGCCCGTGGCCGAGGCGAATCATCGCGGTAGCGACGACGAGGCCGTGGCCCCGCGCACCCCAGACGAGGTATCGCATCAGGATCGGACGAGATAGCCCGCAGCCGACGAGGACATCAGCATCTTCGCCGAGACCTGGCGATCGAGCACGAATGACGGGTTCCGAGCGACAAACGCGTCGAGGGCTGTTCTCGGATTGTCCCCGGGACCCCACGAACGGGGTCGGTGTGTTTGGACGGGGAGTTCCTCGACGACGGTGTCGGCCACGATGAGAAACATGCCGCTGGTAACGAGCGGCGCGTACATCTCGAGCTCCGCCAGGACATGCGCGTGCGTATGGTCGCTGTCGAGCACCACCATGACTCGGGCGCCTTCCGGGATCAAGTTCCTAACCCGATCGATAGTCTCCGGCGCTGTAGACGACCCCTCGATGAGATGGATCCGATCGGCGAATCGGTGCGACTCGATGGAGTCCCGGTTGTGCGGTCGGATGTCGATGTCGATCGCGATGACGATTCCCTGATCGTTGCCGGTGAGCCGAAGCAGCGAGCTGTGGAGAATGGCTGATCCGCCGCGGGCGACCCCGGTCTCGACGATCACGTCAGGTCGAGTTCGCCACACAATTTCCTGCATGGCCATCACATCGGCCGGCATCTGGATGATCGGCACGCCAAGCCAGTCCCACATGTAGGAGTACCCGTGACGATCAGACGCCTTGAGCAACTCGACGTTTGCGGAAGCAACGGACGCATCATCTGCCATCTCGATGATCAAGGCGTGGCGCTGCTCGAGGAACTGCTGGCGATCATCATGCATGGGAGACTCCGATTACTTCGAGAAGGGTAGAGACGACGCGATCGATGTCGGCGTCGGTAAGGGACAGCGCGGAGGGAAGGTTGACACCGTTCGCGCCGACGGCGTAAGAAACACTGTTCGACGCCTGAGCCCGCGCACGATCTCGAGCGGCAGCGTACGCCGGCAACGAGCTGAGCGGGTGGAAGAACGGTCGAGTGGCGATACCCCGCTCTTTGAACGCCGAATAGACGTCGAGCTTGGAAAGCCCGAACGCAGGATCGAGCACGACCGTGGACATCCAGTAGCTGTTGAACACCCCTTCCGGCTCCGCGTTGAGCGTGATCCCGTCGACTCCGCCGAGGCGGGCCCGGTAGGCGTGGAAGATCTCGCGCTTCCGGCACACGAGTTCGTCGAGGCGCTCGAGCTGGGCGAGCCCCAGCGCAGCCTGCATGTCGGTCATCTTGTACTTGAAGCCGACTTCGCTGTTGAAGAACAACTGGTCTCCGGGGAGACGGCCGTGATCGCGGAGGATGCCGACGCGCTCGGCGATGTGGGCGTCGTCGCACAGCAAGATCCCTCCCTCCCCCGTCGTCAACGTCTTGCTTCCGTGAAAGCTGAAGGTTGAGGCGTCGCCGAAAGAGCCCGATGGGCGACCCCTCCACAGCGAACCCGCCGACTCCGCCGCGTCCTCGACGAGAAGAACGCCATGTTCGGTTGTCCACGCCGTGATCGCCGAGTAGTCCGGCATGCCCCCGTAGAGGTTGACGGCGATCACTGCCTTCGTGCGCAGCGTCGCCACACGCTCGATTGCCTCTGCCGTGATGCACCAGGTCACCGGATCGACATCGGCGAACACCGGTGTCGCGCCGACATAGGAAATCGCTGCGCTTGATCCGATCCAGGTGAGATCGGGCACGATGACCTCATCACCGGGACCGATATCGGCCGCGGCGAGGGCGAGATGGATCGCCGAAGTGCACGACGGGAGCGCAAAAGCGAACTGACGATCCGTGTGGGCTCGGAACGACTGCTCGAAACGGGCGATGTACTGGCCGGCAGATCCGTACCAACTCGTCCGAACAGCGTCGCTGACGTATTGAACCTCGAGGTCGGTGATTGACGGCCCGGCGACCGGGATCAGCGTGGCGACCAGCGTTGGAGATGGTTCAAGGATCGTCATCGGGTTTCCTCAGCGTTCGGAACTGTCAATCGTTGCGGGTCGAGGACTCCGAGCGGTGGCAATGCAGCATCGCGACGCCCGATCACCGCGGGAACAGCGGGCCAGTCGAGTCCGACCATGGGGTCGTCCCAACGAAACCCGAGCGAGTGACCCGGCTCGTACGAACCGCGGATCTCGTACAGAACGTCAGTGGAGTCTTCGAGCGTGAGGAAACCATGTGCGTGGAGCGGACCGATGAGCACGGCGTTGGCCCGGTCGGCGTCGAGTTCGACTGCCGTCCAACGACCGAAGGTGCTGGAGGAAGTGTCGACATCGACGACGACGTCGAGTGCAGAGCCACGAACGCACCGGACGAGCTTCGTCTCGGGAGCCGCACTCGACTGCCAGTGCATTCCCCGGAGGGTATGCCGGGCGAAGTTGTGCGAGATCGCAGAATACGTCCCGACCCACTCTCCGACGAGAGACGAGAGCATCTGACTGTCGCTCAAACGGAAGAAGTGGCCTCGCTCGTCCGACGCAACATCGGCGAACACCTCCCACACTCCAGGAAGATCGGTCGGTCGGCTCTTCACAACGAACGGACCTCCGGAATCGCTGCGACGAATCGTGCACCCCAGCTTCTCGCTTCGGCCATCTGCGCTACGACCTCCTCGGCGATGTTCCACGGAAGGATCACGATGGTGTCGGGACGGTCAACCATGATCGCGGACGGGTCCTTGATCTCGAGATGGCTACCCGGGAGCAGGTGCTGTTGCTTGTGGGGGTTCTTGTCAACGACGTAGTCGATCAGATCCCGGCCGATCCCCGAGGAGTTCAGCAGGGTGTTTCCCTTCGCGGCCGCACCGTAGGCGACGACGCGCCGACCTGCAACCTTTTCACCATGGAGAAACGCCGCGAATCCCTCCTGGATCCGACGCACGCGTGAACCGAAGTCCGGGTAGGTCGAGGGATCGTGGAGACCTGCGGACTGCTCGTCGGCGAGGACGCGATCGACGGACGGCTCGGTCGGCCGGGACGAGCCCTCGTGGGTGATGAGCATTCGGACGGAACCGCCGTGGGTCGGCAGTTGCTCCACGTCGAAGACCCGAAGGCCATGCTTCGACAGCACGTTGATGGCGGCATGGAGCGAGTAGTACGAATAGTGCTCGTGATAGATCGTGTCGAACTGCATGCCGTCAACGAGGCGGAGGAGGTGCGGGCATTCGATCGAGAGAACGCCGTTCTCTGCCAGAAGAATGGCGAAGCCCGCGGTGAAATCGTTCAGGTCCGGCACATGGGCGAACACGTTGTTGGCAACCACCAGGTCGGCGCTGCCGTGGTCTTTCCTGATGCGAAGCGCGGTATCGGAGCCGAAGAACGCCACCTCCGTGCGGACACCCGCTACTTCGGCAACCTTCGCGACGTTCGCGGCCGGTTCGACTCCGAGCGCGCGAATGCCGGCCTCGACGAAGTTCTTCAGCAGATACCCGTCATTCGATGCGACCTCGACCACGAACGAGTGCGTGTCCAGACCGAATCGCGCTGTCGCTACCGCGCAGAAGGCTTCACAGTGGGCCAGCCATGAGGTCGAGTACGACGAGAAATAGGCATAGTCCGAGAAGATGTCATCGGCAGGAACGACATCGTCGACCTGCACCAGCAGGCAGTTCGAGCACACCCTCGCGTGGAGCGGGTACCACTGCTCTTTCGCGATGTCGGCGCGCGAGGCCAGATAGGAGTTGGCCAGCGGTGTCTTCCCGAGATCACAGAACGTGACCGTCAGAGCCGACTGGCAGAATCGGCAATGCGGGGCGGATGACTCGGTGGTCATTGGAGGCCTTTCTTGGCGGAGGAGACGCCGCGCACGGAAGCGAACTGCTCGACGGTGAGTTGGCGGAGCTCGTGCGGCGAACCGACGAAACGTTCCCAGGAGACAGTGGCGGCGACTGCCTCGTGGAGCGTGAGCTGCGGTTTCCACCCGAGGGTTGCGCCGGCAAGCGATGGATCGATGCCGAGGCTCGTCGCTTCCTCGAAGGACGCGTCGTCCGATGCCGTCCATCGACCGGACCCGAGCTCCTCGCACGTGGCGTCGACGACATCCGACACGCAATGTGCCGAGTCGGTTCGAGGACCGAAGTTCAGTGCCGCAGGGACCGATCTCCCGGCCGCATGGGCGGCAGCCATGGCGAGATAGCCGGACAACGGCTCGACCACATGCTGCCAAGGCCGGGTCGCGGTCGGGCGCCGGAGTGAGATCGTCCACGGTGAGGTTCCATCGTCGGCAGACCGCCACGCACGGATGATGTCGGGCAGCAGACGGTCCTGGGCGACGTCTCCGCCACCGATCACGTTGCCGGCACGAGCGGTGCCGACCGTCGATCCCAGGTGGGGAGCGAATCCCGCGACAACGGTCTCGGCGCAGGCTTTCGAATTGGAGTAGGGATCCGAGCCGCCGAGCGGATCCGACTCGACGAAGGATCGGCCCGCGCCATCGTTCGCGTAGACCTTGTCGCTCGTCACGACAACGGTGCTCCGGGGTTGACGACGCGCCGATCGGAGTGCATCGAGAAGGGCGAAGGTTCCGTACACATTGGTCCGGTACGTCGTCGACGGATCCTCCCAGGAGACGCTGACGAGAGCTTGTGCCGCGAGGTGGAACACGTAGTCGGGTTCGATTCGTCGCAACACCGCGCCAACGTCGGCATCGCAGATGTCGGCGAACGTTTCGGAGGTCATGACCGAGCCGATATCCAGCCGACGATACGCGCTCCAGGGATCACGATTCGGCTGCAGCGAAAGCCCGTGAACCGATGACCCGAGGGACGCGAGAATGGCGCTGAGCCACGCGCCCTTGAATCCCGAGTGTCCGGTGAGGAGAACGCGTGCTCCTCGAAAACTGGTCACCAGGTCTTCCACGGTGCGTCCCCCTTCGACCAGAGGTCCTCGAGGAGTTCCTTCTCTCGCAACGTGTCCATGGCCTGCCAGAAGCCATGGTGCACCCATGCCCCGAGCTGTCGGTCAGCAGCAAGACGCTCGAGCGGGCCGGCCTCCAACGGTGTGTTGTCGCCGTCGATGTAGTCGAAGATGCCGGAGTTCATCACGAAGAAGCCACCGTTGATGAGACCCTCCGAGGCTTGCGGCTTCTCGACGAACTCGACGACCCGGCCGTCTTCGATTCGACTGGATCCGAAGCGGGCCGGAGGGCGCACGATCGTCATCGTGGCGAGGACACCCGAAGCCTTGTGCGCTTCGATCTGCGCGGCGATGTCAACATCAGCGAGGCCGTCCCCGTAGGTCAGGCAGAACGGTTCATCGTCTGGAAGGTAGCTCGAGACACGCTTGACGCGACCGCCCGTCAAGGTCGACTCGCCGGTATCGACAAGGGTGACCTTCCAGTCCTCTGATCGCTGATTGTGAAACGTCAAGAGGTTGTTCTTCAGGTCGGCGGTGACGTCGCTCGAGTGGAGCACGTAGTTCGCGAAGAACTCCTTGATGATGTACCCCTTGTACCCGAGACAGATGACGAACTCGGTCAAGCCGAAGCCGGAGTAGTACTTCATGATGTGCCAGAGGATCGGTCGACCGCCGATCTCGATCATCGGCTTCGGTCGCAGGTGGGACTCCTCCGCGATTCGGGTGCCCCGGCCACCGGCAAGGATGACGACTTTCATGAACCTTCTCCACCTTTCAAACACGTTGCATTCGTGGCCGCGTCCCTCTGGTTTGGTCGAAGACGCCGGCGGGTTCCCTTCGGGGTCGGTACCGCTCGACCGGGCACGCGCGCACCGGGTTCGCCCATCGGTGAGGCTTCTACCGGGTGGGCGTAGCCTTCGCCGGGCGTTCTGATGAATCCGAAGATCACCCTAGGTCTTTCGGCCCACTGACCTGGGGGCTTGAGGGGTCGGAGGAGAACCGTCAAAACACAGGCGGCGCGCTCAAGTCCTCTCGCTCGACAACCGAGGAGCAACTTCGATGAACACCGAACCGATGATCACCGTGATCATCCCGACGTTCAACCGGGTGTCGCTGCTCCCTCGGGCCGTGCGTTCTGCGCTGGACTCCGGGGACAACACTGTTGTGCGCATCTTCGACAACGCCTCGACGGACGGCACGGCGCGGTGGTGCCGGACGACCGCTGGTTCGAATCCCCGCGTCCAGTATGTTCAACGGCCGCTCAACATCGGTGGATCGAGGAACTTCCACGAGGCGTTTCTGGACGTCGAGACGGACTTTGTGCGGGTTCTTGCCGACGACGACTGCCTCGCAAAGGGTTCGACGACGACGCTCCACGAGATGATTCTTTCCTCGCCTGCCGCGGGGATGAGCTTCGGCACGACGGTGTCATGCACCGAGAAAGGCCGAGCGTTCGACTTCGATCTTCGGAACCCTCTGACAGATGCGAGTCCCGCCGCGAGTCTTGAGCTTTTCTCGAAGCACCGGCCACCGATCTGGTCGGGGTGCCTCTTCCGAACGACGGCCGTGTCGGCACTCGGCTCCACCAGCCTTTCGGTTCCTGCCGTCGACATCGACTTCGTCTGGCGGCTGAGCCTTACGTTCGGCGCCGTCGGCACGACCGCCGTCACGGCGTTTCACACGAGACACGGGGGAAACGCGTCCACGTTGCTGCCACGCACGGCGCTCATCGAGGAGCAACGCGGCGCGGCGCAGTCTCTTCGCGATTCGCCTCTCGTACCGAGCGAACTCGCGGCGAAGTTCAGCGACTACGTGGAAACGTGGGCGACGGAATTCCTATCTGAAGAAACCGTCCGAAGGAGCACGCGCGCCGATCGCTTCCCAACGGTCATTCGTCAGGTCGTATGGCGGCGGCGGTTGGCAAAGGAGTTCGGCTCTCGCAAACTCCGCGAGATCGACCGCGAGCTCGCCACGCTCTACAGATAGCCCGTCGACTCGGCTTGCACCTCCGCTTCAACGCGACACCAGGAGCGGAGCACGCCAAGCACCGAATCCCTGCCCGGCTGGGCAAGCGGTGTGGAAAACGGGGTTGCGCTAATGCGCTCCGATGCGGAAGGCGACAGCAACGACCGTGCGCACGAGGATGCGGAGGTCCACGCGGAGGGAACGGTTGTCGTAGTAGTACGCGTCGAGCTCGGCCCGTTCGGGGAAGCCGACATCGCTGCGCCCGTTGACCTGCCAGTAGCCGGTCACGCCCGGGCGCACACCGGTGTAGGCGGAGGCAAGCTCGCCGTAGCAGGCGAGCTCATCGGGCACCACCGGTCGGGGTCCCACGAGACTCATCGAGCCGCGCAGCACGTTGAGCAGCTGCGGCAGCTCGTCGAGACTGGTTCGACGGAGCATCGACCCGAGGCGGGTGATGCGGGGATCGTCACCCGGCGGCAGTTTGAAGCCGTTCGCCACGTAGGTGTCATACAGCCCATCGCGCCGCAGACGCTCTTCCGCGTCGCCGGCCATGGAGCGGAACTTGTAGATCGTGAACGGTCGACCGCCGAAGCCGATCCGGCGCTGCCGGAAGAGCACCGGACCGGGCGAGTCGCGACGCACGGCAACAGCGATCACCGCGAGCACCGGGGAAAGCAGTATCAGAGCCACGAGCGCACCGACTCGATCGATGACGACTTTCGCCGCGCGTTCGGCGAACGACGGCTCGGAGTCGCGGACCCGCAGCAGGAAGAGATCGCCGACGGCATGGAGCTGGACACCGGGCCCGACCGCTTCGGCCGTGCCGGGGGCCACGACGACGTTCACTCCCGAACCGCTCAGTCGTGCCGCGAGCAGACGGACCGTACCGACCGGTAGTGACGATGGGCCGCACACGATCACGCTGGTGATGCCGTGACGCGCCACCGACTGCAGGATCGACTCTCGGATCGTCGAGGCACCGCCCGAGGAAGGACCGTCGATCGGCATGGTCGCGACAACCCGGGCTCGTCGGCCGGATGTGCGCGACAGTTGTGCACGTAGGGCTTCCACGTCCGATGACGGTCCGACCACGATCAAACGGTCGACACCGATGCCGAGTCGTTGCAGTGAAGCGAACAGCGCTCCGACGACCATGCGCCCGATGATGGTGAACATGACCGTTGTCACGATGGCCACCGCGACGAACGATCGGGATAGCTGGAGCCGCGTGAACAGACTGGTCACGCCGATGAGAGCGAGAAGACCGGTCGCTGACCGCAGCACCTTCACACTCTGATCCCAGAGGCTCGGGCTACGACGCAGATGGTAACCACCGGAGAAGCCCAGGACGACGATCCAGCCGAGCACGAGGATGAGACCGACCTCGGCGTACGTCAGCGACGATTCGCGTGAGGCCTGGGCCACTGCACCGGTGAGCGACTCGGAGCCGAACCGAACCCGCTGCGCGAGCGAGGACGCAATCGTTGCTGCGACCAGATCAGCGCACAGCCACAGCAGGACGCGCAGACGCTGCCACGATCGCTGGATGGAACGGACACGGTCGGGCGACAGTGCCCGGGGCCGCGGCTCACGGGGTCCGAGGGGCGCCGACGAGACGTCCGTTGACGCGGCGTCGGGCGCGGGGGCGAAGAGGTCGACCGACGCGTCACCCGGCGCCGAGAACACCGGAGATTGAGCGGCCGACATCACGACGTTTCATCGACTCCACATCGGCCGAACTTGAGCAGTTCTGCACGTTCGGGTCACACCTGAACGCGACGTTCAGTAACGGTCGCGAACGCCAGCCGCCAGATGACCGGCCACCACCGAGCGAAGACGCTCGTCGAACACTTCGGGCCGGAAGCAATCTGCCTGCGCGCGGAGCTTGGCGACGTCGAACGTCATCGCCTCGAGAAGCTCGATCGCGCCGACGAGCGAGTCAACGCTCTGCTCCGGGAAGAGCACGCCAGTGACCCCGTCGACGATCGTGTCGAGCGCACCCCCCCGGCCGAACGCGACCACGGGAACACCGGCAGCCATCGCTTCGACGGGAACGATGCCGAAGTCCTCTTCTCCGGGGAACAACAACGCCCGCGATCCGGCAAGCAGCTCGCGGTAGCGGGCATCGGAAACCTGCTCCTCGAACGTCACCGTCGGCCCGGCGATCTTGCGCAGCCCCGCCAGCTCGGGTCCGGCGCCCGCAACCACCAGGGGCAGCGATCTCGCCGTGCACGCGCGCACGGCGAGATCGACCCGCTTGTACGCCACGACTCGGCCGAAGCAGAGATAGTGGCCGCCAGAGCGGGCGTGGACAAGACCGTCGGAAAGGTCAGTGAAGCGATCGACGTCCACGACCGGGTGCACAACGGCGGCGGGCCGTCCGTATGCGTCTTCGATCCGATGAGCGATCGACGACGAGTTCCCGAGGAACAGCGAGACGGAATCCGCCGAGCGTCGGTCAAAGCGCTGCAACGCGGGCACGATCGCCCGGCCCACGCGTCCCGCGACCCCCGTCAACCGATCCGACTCGAGATCGGTACGCCACGCGTATCGCATCGGGCTGTGGCACATCGCGACGTGCGGTCCGTCGAACCGCCGTCCCGCTCCGGTCGCCCCGAAGTGGGCGTTCGAGACGAGCAGTTCGGCGTTGCCGACCTTGCAGCCCGCCCATGCGGCGAGGATGGCCGGCGCGTAGGCCATGCGCGAGTCCGCTACACCGGGCAGATGGTTCGTCCAGAGATTGCGAACACGCACGTCACCGAGGAGCGCGCGGGCGATCGCGGGATCGCTGAACGCGGTGATCATCTCGTCGATGCCGAGCGCACGGGCGATGCGGGCCGCAACCTTGTCCGACCCGGCGGCGCTGACGAGCCATTCGTGGGCGAGCACGCGCATGGTCAGGTCATCGACCTATCCGAGACTGGGCTTGAGTCGACGCCGCCGCGGCAATCGCGAGAGACCTCAACGCCCGATCGGAAGGATCACCGGGCGCATTCCGCGACGCGATCGGGTTCGAATCCACCAGTCTGGCGTACTTCTTCGGTAGAACGAGTACCTATGACGAACTGGGCCGCACGACGCGGAGATCTTTCGCTCGGTCCCGGTCATGTGCTCACGAAGGCACACAGGAAGGTCTTCGGCACTCGGTCCGTCCTGGGCGATCACGCCGAATCGTTCTCAGGAATTGGGATCGAGATTGGCGGTCCGAGTCCGATTTTCCGACCCGGAGATCTGCTCCCCGTCTATGAACGGGCCGAGCGGATCGACAACGTGACGTTCGCTGCTCAGACGCAATGGGAGGGCCAAGTCCGGTCCGGCGATACCTACGAGTTCCATCCGCAGCGTAAGCCCGGGAAGCAGCTGATCGCCGAAGGTGCGGAGCTCTCGGGTGTTCCGTCGGATTCGTACGATTTCGTCCTTTCCTCGCACATGATCGAGCACACGGCGAATCCACTGAAGGCGTTGAAGGGATGGCTGAGAATCCTACGAACAGGAGGGCGATTGCTCCTCGTCTGCCCGGATCACCGCCGGACGTTCGATCATCGGCGCCCTGTCACCACGATGGCGCACTTGATCGAGGATTCCGACGCAGATCGGCCCGAGTCCGACGAGACCCATTTCGACGAAGTGCTGCAGTTCCACGACCTTCGACTTGACGTGGGCGAGTGGAACGCCGAGTCGTTCCGCGATTGGATTCTGCACAACGAGAAGAACCGTGGCGTCCATCACCATGTGTTCGACGCTGCTTTGGCCGGTTCGATGGTTTCACACGTCGGTTTCGACGTCTTGTCGCCACGCTGCTTTCGGCCGAACCACATCGTTGTCATCGCAACAAAGTAAGAGAAGTAGACCTCCGGATCACCGGCAACGTACGTCTGCACGGAGCCACTTCTACGACAACACCCGCAACAATCGCGCTCGGTGGATCCTCGGCCTACTGCTCATCGCCCGTCAACAGCAGGAAGCCGAACCAGATGCCGACCTGCATGGCGCCGAAGCCGGTGTACCAGTGCATGAGGTCGCCGGTGAGGTAGCCCGACATGGCCATGGCGAGGACAAGGGCGCGGCGCGGTCGCCCCCACAGCGTCGCCCCGACGGCGACGAGGAGCAGCAACAGCGCAGGGATCCCTGCTTCGACGGCGACGAGGACCGGCATCGAATGCGGGATCTGGGCGTCGGTCGACACCCGGTCGAACTCCGGGTACGACGCCCGCATGACGGCGAAGTTTCCCGGCCCGATGCCGAGCAGCGGCCACTTCTCCGTCACGGCAAGCCCGACGCGAACCTGATCGGCGCGTCCGCTCGACGCGAGGGCGGTGTCGGCCGAGGCGGACCGTTCACCCTTCCACCGCCAGCCTTCGTCGAGTGAAGCCCCGGTGACCACGAGCGATCCGAGAAAGGTCACGAGCACGATCGAGGCGGCACCGCGGAACCGACGGGCGCCAAGGCCAGCAGCGAGATGATCCGAGGGCACCGGAAGCGAACGGATGACGAAGGCGACGGCAATCGCGGCGGCCATCGCCGCGCCCACCACGGAGTACCCGCTGCCGACGATCACACCGGCACCGAGCGCACCGGCCACACCCCAGCCGAGGTGCAGAACCCGCCGATCGATTGCCCACAGCACAAGTCCGAGCGTCAGCAGCGCAACCGCCGACAGCGGATAGGGGTAGTACGACGTCCCCATAGGAGCACGCCACGGGCCCAGCCGGTTGAACGGATCGCTCCCCTCACCGAGCACGCCGAGTCCGACCGGTCCGTCCACGACCAGTTGTGCGATGCACACGATGCCCTCGAAGACGACGAGCCCGACCATCGCCTTCAGCACCACGACGCGCCTCGTCACAGACAGGCGACGGACGAGATCGGCGATGCCCACCGACGCGACGAGCCGCACCAGCATGAGACCGCCGATCGCTCGACCCTGCAGGGCCCACGACACCCCGACCCACGCGACCATCCCGGCGAAGGCGACGAAGCCCAGATCGGCTGCGGTGAGACGCCGAGGCGCACGAACGAGCGTCCTCACCCGGGCGAGGACGGGGAGCAACTGCAGCGCGGCGATCACCAGGAGCGGACCGTCGATGAGACGGAAGAGCGGTTCACGCGTCCAGTCCGCTCCTCTCCCCGCAATGGCGAACGACGAGCTCGCCGGGCCGACGGCGATCGCCACCAGCAGCACCCGATAGGCGACGGCGAGCGCAACGTCGGCCGAGAGCAGACGCGTCGGCGCACGGCTCAGCGTGCGCGGACCGACCACCTCCATGCTTGGTCCATCGGCGCTCCCCGCGCACCCCTGAACCCCATCGCGCCAATGTCCTGGGTCGAGATCCGTGCACTGGGTCGGGATGTGCGCACAATCAACGTTCCAGCCGACCCAGGCGCGTTCAGCCGACCCAGACGCACGGCAGCCGACCCAGACTCGCGGCGGTCACTGAACGCGGTGTTCCCCAATCGGGCGGATGTGGCGGGTAACCTGGGCGCTCCTCGACGCCACTGTCCTCACGGATGGTGCATCGCCACCCCGGTACCCCGGCCGGGCCATACGAAGGAGCACGTCGACCATGACCGTTTCGTCCGCCGCAGGATCCCGCCGGACCCTTGGTGTCCCCGCTGCAATTGCCGTCGTCATGCTGAGCATGGTTGTCGTCGTACCCCTCCTCGGCAGCTCCCGCGCCGACGCCACGACCGCCAAGCTCGGCGCCAAGTGCCTCAACTCCGAACGGGGCCGGACCACCAATACGCTGGTGTGCAGCAAGGTCGGCAAGAAGATCTCGTGGGTCAAGCGCAAGAACCCCGTCACGGGGACGAGCACGGGGTCTGGCACCCAGCCCGCCGTCATCGGCGGTTCCACCGCCGGCATCGCCCGCCCGCTCGACGTGATCGCCCTGGTCAACGGCACCGGACCCTCCGCGGCGTCGATCAAGATCGACGTCACCTGCACCGGTCTCGGCGGCACCCCCTCCGAGGCGACCCAGTCGGCTTCGTTCTCCTCGCAGGGCGGCACCCAGGCGCTGAACTTCAACCTGCTCGACCCGGGTACGGCGAATCCCACCGGCTCGTCGTGCTCGGCCGTGGCGACGGTTTCGGGAGCGGCACCGACGCTGCGGATCCTCATCGACGGACGCCCCACGGCAGGCCCGGCACCGACGACCCTCGCCTCGCCGGCATTCGTACCGCGAGGCCAGAGCGCGGTCACGGTGCTCGTCGACTTCGGTGGCACCGCCGCTCCGGCGACCGCCAGCACGATCGTCGGGGCGACAACCACGACCGTCCCGGGCGCCACGACGACAACAGTCCCCGGTACCCCGACGGCGCCCCCGGCGTCGGGTCGTCCGGAAGTGAGCGCCAGGTTCCTCGGCATCGTGCCCCCCGGCCTGACTGCCGTCGACGTCGCATCAACGTGCACCTCACCGACCCCCGGAGCACCCTTCCAGGCAGGCAGCACCCGCTTTGGACGGATCAATGGGACCGCTATTCTTCCGCAGACGCTCGCCCCGGTGAACGGGACGAATCCAGCCACCAGCTGCCAGCTCACCGCCACGCTGCTCGGCACCGATCTCGGCAGCCCGAGCCTTCGGGTGCTGCTCAATGGCCTGCCGATCGCCGGGCCGACGTCCGGGGCGCTGATCAACTCGCCTGCCTTCCTGGCCCCGTCGGCCTTCGGCGCAACGATCGAGATCACCTATCCCGGCGGTGCGACGACCACCACCATCCCCGGTGCCACCACGACCACTGCTCTCGGGGCGACGACGACGACCGTTGCCGGAACCTCCGCGTTGACCACCGTGTCGCTGGCCCGCACCGGGAACGCGCCGCCGGCCAGCGTGACGGGCTATGTCGTCACGCTCGACTGCCAGAATGTCCGCCTGGGCGGCGCGCTGTTCGCCGCGGCGCAGTTCACGCCGATCTTCGGCATCACCGGAGGCTCGAGCACCTACAGCATCGGCTACGAGCCGAACAGCACCTGCGTGGTGAAGGTCGCCACGAGCGTCTCGTCGGGGAGCCCGGCAGTGACCACTGGCACCATCGCCGTCGCAGTCAACGGCACCGTGCTCCCCACCTCGACAAACGGTGCGTTCACCAGCGGGATCATCGCCACCAGCGGTCCGCTGACCGTCGGCGTCACCATCACCTACTGATCGACGGCCCGGTCGCCCCGGGCGGCCGGTGCCTCACGACGCGCGTTGACCCGGAAGGGCCAGCGCAAGATCCGATGCCTTGTCCAGGAACCAGGCACGGTGCTCGTCGCTGATGGCCACCTCCACAGCAGGGGTCTCGATCGCCACGCCATCGTCGTCGGGCTGCAGGTAGCCGCGGACGCGGACGACGATGGTGTGCGTGACGACCGCTCCCTCTGGGCGGTTGTCGGTCAGGACAAGCTCCGCGGTCGCCGACCGGTCGAGCGCCCCGACCGACGCAACGTCGTCGGCGGAGATGACGACATCAACGGGGAGTTCGATGAAGGCGGTGGTGTCGGTCGACAACTCGCCCCCGTCGGCGCTGATGACGCGGCCGCTGGCCGTGAGAACGGACGCATCCACGGGGCTCACACCGTCGGCCGAAAGCCAGCGAAGCTGCACGAGACGCCGCCCCACGGCCTGGTTACACACGAGACGGGCGCTGAATCGGATGACGTCGCCAGGGTGGAGGACCAGGTCCTCGACGGCTCCGGGGGCATCGCCGAGCGCGGTCCACGAGGTGTCGGCCACGCCGAGTTGGGCCGCCGGGAGGGCTTCGTCGAAACGGTCGCGCAGCGCGAACACGTAGGTTCCGTTCGCCGCCCGCAGGCCTTCGGCCGTACGCTCGGCCATGAGGCGCATGGCGTCGGCCTGTCCCTGCTGGGAGACGAAGAACTCCGGCGGAAGAAGTGGACGATCGGAAGGCGACGCCGAGCGCCTCGAACTCCCCAGGGCAACGCCGAGCGCAATGGCGCTCACGGTGAGGGCGGCTACGGCGACGATCCAGATTCCGGCCATGACCAGTCCGTCATCGGCATCTGCGGCTTCGGAGTTGACGGGCGGAGGACGCGCCCGCAGGTATCAGACGAGCTCGACGTAGAGGTTCGACGCGAGCGTGGCGCCGAGCGCCACCGACGAGGTCCCGACCTGGACGGACATCGAACCATCGGGAGCCCGGGTCACGACGGTGCCGTGCACCCCGGTGATGAAACGCTGATCGTTCAGATAGGTCATCGCGTCGTTGTCGATCTCGACGGACTCCGTGACCCGGCTGAGCCGTACGCGGGCACCCGGCTTGACGTCGCTCAGCAGCACCATGGTGCGGGCATCGAGCGCCCCACCGGGGATGGGGTTGCCGTGGGGGCACGTGGTCGGATCATCGAGGCGAGTCGCCAGCAGATCGGCGACCTCATCGCTGATCACGTGTTCCCATCGTCCGGCTTCGAGGTGGGCCTTGTGCCAGGGAAGTCCGATGATGTCGGTGAGCAGGCGCTCGGCCAGCCGATGCTTGCGGACGACCTGCTCGGCAAGGGTGCGGCCGATCGGGGTGAGCGAGATCGTCCGCCCGTCGACGGTGAGATAGCCCTTGGCCTTCAGCCGTCCGACCATCTCCCACACGGCAGGTGCGGAGAAGCCGAGGCGCTCGACGAGGCGCGCCTGGATCACGGTGACGCCGTCCTCGGCGAGCTCGTAGATCGTGGTGAGGTATTCCTCTACCGGCGGGTGGTATTCATCCCCAGCGGTAGCCATCGCGTCAATGGTAAGCGACAGCGAGTTCTACGCTGGCCCCGTGATCGCGCTCTTCGGCGCTGCGCCTCTCCGCTTCGCTTCGCTGCTCGCAACACCCACTCCCACACCACGACAGGGTTCTCGAAAATGACACCGGATCTCGACCTCGAACGCACGTCAACCATCCTCAACGAGATCCTCCAGGCCGAACTCGCCGGCGTGGTGCGCTACACCCACTCCAGTCTGATGGTCGTCGGCCCCAACCGCATCCCTCTGGTGACCTTCCTGAAAGCGCAGGCGACCGAGTCGCTGCTCCACGCCCAGCAGGTCGGCGAGATCCTCACGGGCCTCGGCGGTCACCCCTCGCAGGGTATAGCCGTAATCGAGGAGACGCACCGGCACGGCATCTACGACATCCTCCAGGAGGCCTTCGAGCACGAGCAGCGCGCGCTCGGTCTCTACCGCAAGCTCCTCGCGTGCGTCGACGGTGCGAGCGTCTACCTCGAGGAATACGCCCGCGGCATGATCGGCCAGGAAGAGTTGCACACCTTGGAGTTGCGCAAGATGCTGCGCGACTTCGCCCCAGCCGACTAGAACCGCTGCCCGTCGGCAGTTCGGGTGAATTGTTGCGCCGGCAACAAATCAGCCGATCTCGTCCCACACGAGAGCACCGAGTGCCCCCGCGGCCGCCGGCGGGAGCCGGTGAGGCGTACCGGTGGCGTCGCACGCGCCGGCCCGGACGGTCGCCTCGCACAGAACCTCGACGGTGCCGTCAGGACGGGAGCGGACGATGCGCTGCTTCCAGGTGCCGACAACCCGGCCCAACTCGGCGATCCACGTCTCGACGATCACTTCGTCGTCGGCGACCGCCGGCCGGCGGTACTTCACGGAAAGGTCGGCGACGACGACCCGCGCGCCGAGCTCGGCGAGCGTGGCGAGCGAGCAGCCCACATCGGCCATCGCCTCACAGCGCCCGGCCTCGAACCACGCGACATAGACGGCATGGTTGACGTGGTTGTACGGGTCGAGTTCGCCGAAGCGGACCTTCAGAGCAAGTCGGTGCGGGGCCATCAGCCCCGAGACTAGGTGGGAGGACCGCCGGTCAGGCGACAGAGCGCAGGTGGCGCTTCGCCGAGCCCGAGAGATCAGAACACGGGCCCTCCGGCGCGGACGGACCGGTCCAGTAGCGAGTCAGGCGCAAGAGCAGGGCGAAGATCATGTGGCTACGGTCTCTCTCGGGAGCAACGATCAGTCGCCGGTGGCGGCGCCTGAGTACAAACGTGTTTAGCAGACGCTCAACTCAACGGCATCCGCGCCGCCCTTGTTCCCGCTCGGGCGAGTTTTCCCGTCGAACTTTGTGACTGCACAATGCAGCCGGTCCGGGCGTCCTGCGCTGAACACTCGACCGGACTCGTTGCCTGCGACGACGACCACCACCCGCGCACGCCGCGCACTGCCAAGGAGATCGCCCATGAACGCACCCGCACTCGGCGCCGACGTGAAGGCCGCGGACCGCGCGCACGTGTTCCACTCCTGGTCGGCCCAGGCCGCGCTCGATCCGGCGGCGATCGCCGGCGCCGAGGGCAGCTGGATGTGGGACTACGACGGCAAGCGTTACCTCGACTTCTCGTCGCAGCTGGTCAACGTCAACATCGGCCACCAGCACCCCAAGCTGGTCAAGGCCATCCAGGACCAGGCCGCCAAGCTCTGCACGATCGCCCCGTTCCACGCCAACGACGCCCGCAGCGAAGCGGCGCAGTTGATCGCCGAGCGAGCGCCTGAGGGCCTGAACAAGGTGTTCTTCACCAACGGCGGAGCCGACGGAATCGAACATGCCGTGCGGATGGCCCGGCTCCACACCGGACGGTCCAAGGTCCTCACGACCTATCGCAGCTACCACGGCGCCACCAGCGGGGCGATCATGATGACGGGTGATCCTCGTCGGTGGGCGAGCGAGCCCGGCACGCCCGGCTACGTGCACTTCTGGGGACCGTACTCGTACCGCTCGGCCTTCCACTCCTCGTCCAACGAGGAAGAGGGCGTGCGGGCGCTCCAGCACCTGCGCGACGTGATCATGGTGGAGGGACCGCAGACGATTGCCGCGATCACCTTGGAGTCCGTCGTCGGCACCAACGGGATCCTGGTCCCGCCGAACGGCTATCTCCAGGGAGTGCGCGACATCTGCACCGAGTTCGGGATCGTCATGATCGCCGACGAGGTCATGGCCGGCTTCGGCCGCTGCGGTGAGTGGTTCGCCATCAATCACTGGAACGTCACGCCCGATCTCATCGTCTTCGCGAAGGGCGTGAACTCGGGTTATCTGCCGATCGGTGGCGTCGTCATCTCCGATGCAATCGCCGCCACCTTCGCCGAGCGCGTCTACCCCGGCGGACTCACGTATTCGGGCCATGTGCTCGCCTGCGCCTCGGCGGCGGCGAGCATCAAGATCTTCGAGGAAGAAGGCATCCTCGAACAAGCCCGCGCGCTCGGCCGCGTCATCGGTCATGAGCTCTGCGAGATGGCCTCACGGCATCCGTCCATCGGTGAGGTCCGCGGTCTCGGCGTGTTCTGGGCCATCGAACTGGTGAAGAACGGTGCGACGCGCGAACCGCTCGTGCCGTTCAACGCGTCGGGTCCCGCCGCCGCGCCGATGACCGAGCTCGTCGTGGCGTGCAAAGCGAAAGGCCTGTGGCCCTTCACCCACTTCAACCGCATCCACGTGGTGCCGCCCTGCACCACCTCGGTCGACGACGTCCGCCACGGGCTCGCCATCATCGACGAGGTGCTGTCCCTCGCCGACGCCCGCGTCGAAGGCTGAGCGACCCGACCGAGGCAGAGCCTCGCCTTTTGTGTTCGGCAGATGAACTGCCGACGAACGTCGTGTTGCCCACAGTGCAGGCGGAGGCGCGCGCCCGTACCCTCATCCGATGACGACTACGGACTCCCCCTCGCCCGCCGCCGACACCTCGATGGGGGCGTTTCTCCGCGGACTGCCGAAGTGCGAGTTGCACGTCCACATCGAGGGCACCCTGTCGCCCGAGCTGAAGCTCGCCCTAGCCGAACGCAACCAGATCGCGCTCGATCAGAAGACCGTGGCCGAGGTCGAGGCGTCCTACGTGTTCGACTCGCTCGCCAGCTTCCTGGCGATCTACTACCCGGCAATGCAGGTGCTGCAGACCGAGGACGACTTCTTCGACCTCGGTTTCGCATACCTCACGAAGGCGGCATCGCAGGGGGTGCGCCACGCGGAGATCTTCTTCGATCCGCAGGCCCATACGAGCCGGGGAGTCCCGTTTCCGACGGTGATCGGAGGGCTGCGCCGCGCCGTCGTCCTCGCCGAGCGTGAGCTCGGTGTCTCGGCCGAGCTGATCCTGTGTTTCCTTCGCGATCTCACGGCGGACTACGCGATGGCGACGCTGATGGAGGCGTTGCCGTACAAGTCGTGGATCATCGGCGTGGGGCTCGACTCCGACGAACGGAACAATCCGCCTTCGAAGTTCGCCGCCGTGTTCGCCCGCGCCCGAAGCGAGGGCTTCTTCCTGACAATGCACTGCGACATCGACCAGCTGAACTCCATCGAGCACATCCGCCAGGCGGTCGAGGACATCGGCGTCGACCGCATCGACCACGGAACCAACATCGTGGAGTCACCCGCGCTGGTGCAGGCCGTGAAGACCCGCGGTATCGGCCTCACCTGCTGCCCGGTGTCGAACAGCTTCGTCACCAGCGACATGAAGGCGACGGAGATCGTGCAGTTGTTGGGCGAAGGCGTGCGGGTCACCGTGAACTCCGATGACCCGGCGTACTTCGGCGGCTACATGACGGAGAACTACGTGTCGCTGGCGTCGTTCGCGGACCTTTCCAAGCAGCAGGTCCGTGACCTCGCCGCCAATGCCTTCTCCATCGCATGGGTCTCCCCGAGCCGTCGAGATGCGTTCCTGCGAGAACTCGACGAGTACTGCGCCCCCTTTCTGTAGTCGCTTCGTTCGTCGCCGGCCCTTCCCCTCAGTAGGGTACGCCCATGCCCCTTCTCACCCGACGCCTCGGCCGCACCGACCATCACTCGTCTGTCGCCATCCTCGGCGGCGCGGCGTTCTGGAGCGCCACGCCGGACGAAGCCGCGGAGTCATTCGCGCTCGCGTTGGACCTGGGTGTGAACCACCTCGACATCGCGCCGAGCTACGGGGCGGCCGAGGACGCTGTGGGACCTCTGGTGCCGGCGGTGAGGGATCGGCTGTTCGTCGCCGCCAAGACCGGTCGCAAGAGCACGGGCGGTGTGCGCGCCCAGCTCGAAACCACGCTGACGAAACTCGGGTGTGATCACCTTGACCTTTACCAAGCGCACGGCGTGACGAGCCTGGACGATCTGGAGACACGGAGCGACGCGTTCGCCGAGATCCTGCGCGCCCGCGACGAGGGCCTCACACGCTTCGTCGGCGTGACCGGACACGACCTCGGCACGCCCAAGGCCCAGCTCGAGGCGGTCCGCCGCTTCGATCTCGACACCGTGATGTTCCCGGTCTATCCGGGCGTGTGGGCCGATCCGGTCTACCGCGCCGACGCCGAGGCCCTCCTCGACGAGTGCGCCCGCCGAGACCTCGGCGTGATGGTCATCAAGGCAGTTGCCCGTCAGCCGTGGGGCGACGACGAGAAGACGCACGGCACCTGGTACCGGCCGTGGGACACAGCCGAAGGCATCACAGCGGGAGTCGGGTTTGCCCTGTCCACGCCAGGCGTCCACGGGTTCTGCACGCCCGGCGATCTTCGGCTCCTTCCGCTGGCCCTTGACGCCGCGGCGGCGTTCGACCCAAGCGCCGATCCGCACCGTGTCGAGATCCTCTCCGAGGCCGCCGCGTGGCCAACGATCTTCCCGCTCGCGCAGCACGCCCGCGGCTGAGGGCTCCCTCCGTGGAGTTGAACGGCATGGAGTTGAAGGCGACGGGCTACGCCGTCGATCGCCATGTCGCGGTGGTCACCCTCAACCGGCCGCACCGGCACAATGCCTGGACCGGCCGTATGCACGCGGAGTATCGGGCGTGTTTGGCCGAAGCCGATGGAGACCCGAATATCCGCGCCGCCGTCGTCACGGGCGCCGGCGGCGCCTTCTGTGTCGGCGCCGACACGGACGCGCTCGCGAAGCACGCCGAGAAGGAACGCTACGACGACGGTCTCCGAGAAGTGCCGGCGAACCCCGGCTACGGCCTTGATCCGACGTTCGACCACCACTTCGCCTGGCACTTCGGGCTGCGCATCCCGGTGATCGCCGCCATCAACGGAGCGTGTGCCGGAGTCGGCCTGGTCCTGGCATGCTATGCAGACATACGGTTCGCTGCTGCCGACGCCAAGCTCACGACGGCAGCGCCCAAGATCGGGATCCCCGCGGAGTACGGACTCTCGTGGTTGCTCCCCAAGCTGATCGGCCTCACCCGGGCCAACGATCTCTTGCTATCGGGCCGGGTCATCCTCGGCGACGAAGCCGAACGACTCGGGCTGGTGAACGCATCGATGCCCAGGTCAGAGGTGCTGCCCCACGCGATGGACTACGCCCACCTGCTCACTGAGCGTGTGTCGCCGGCGGCGGTACAGACCGCCAAGCGTCAGATCGCTCGGGATCTCATTCGTTTCGACCTCGGAGCGTCGATCGACGAAGCCGAGGTGTTGATGAGCGCGTTGATGGGTGGCCAGGAATACCGCGAAGGTATTGCCGCCCTTCGTGAGAAGCGGCCGCCGTCGTTCTGACCAGAACTCGTGACGAGCGCTACTGCTTGCCCATCTCCGATCGGTGCTCGGCGGCGGCGTCGGGACCGGGCTCATCGCCGAGGAGTCGGACCTCGACCCGGTGCAGGGTGCCGGTGAACCGGAACGGCGACTGGTAGGTGGTGGCGACCGGGGCGGTGTTGTCGCACCCGACGTTCAGCCCACCGAATGGCATCCAACCCCGGATGATCCGCGGGATCTCGACGGCCCCGACCACGGCGCCGTCGACGGACAGCTCGCCCCGTCCAGAAACCCGGTCGAGCTTCGTCAGCCTCCACGTGATGGTGTGGTCACCCGGCGTGAGCTGCTCCGTCGACCGGACCTCGTGACGTTCCAACGGGAAGTGGTAGTGGAAGCAGGCGCGCCCGTCCTGCACGAACATCGCGTAGCCACCCCACCGGTCGCCATCGGTGACGAGCGCTCCTTCGCACCCGCCCTCCGGCACAGTGATATGCGCGCTGATGGTGTGGTTGGTGTTCTGAAGCCGAGGCGCCGCATCGGAGGGCAACCGCTCGAGCCCAGGCCAGAGTGTCCACTCTGTGCGGACCGGCCGGCGCTTGCGGGTGCCACCACCTGCTCGCTCGTCGACCGGAAGCACGTCGTACCTCGCCGCCTCCTCCCACCAGCGATCGACGAGCGATCGAAGGATCTCGGGGTGGGCGTCAGCGAGATCGACGGTCTCGGAGAAGTCATCGTCGAGGTGGTACAGCTCCCAACGGTCGTCATCGATCGACGTCCGCGCGTCGTGCAGCGTGACCGCCTTCCATCCGTCGGCGACGATGCCGCGATGCCCGAGCATCTCGAAGTGTTGGACCGCCTTTCGGGTCGGCGAGTCGGAAGCAGCGAAGGTGTAGGTCATTGGCGTGCCGTGCAGCGGCATCTGGGTCACACCGTTCACCGTGTCGGGAAGATCCACACCTACGATGTCGAGCACCGTCGGGGCAAGGTCGCTGACGTGATGGAACTGACTGCGCAAGGTTCCGGCCGCACCAGCAGGCAGACCGTTCGGCCAGTGGATCACGAGAGGATCACGCACTCCCCCGCCATGGGTGTTCTGCTTGTAGAACTTGCACGGCGTGTTCCCGGCCATCGCCCATCCGAGCGGATAGTTGTTGAACCACTGGGTCTCCCCGATCTCATCGATCAGGCCGAGCGACTGATCCAGGGTCATCGGCGCCCGTTCGAAGTAGCGGCCCTGGTGCAGAGTGCCGGCATGACTGCCCTCCTGCGATGCACCGTTGTCGCTCATGACCACGAAGATCGTGTTCGTAAGCGCACCGATCATCTCCAGCGTTTCGATCATGCGCCCGATTTCCCGATCGGTGTGGGTGACCATCGCCGCGAAGGCGGCTTGGAAGCGAACGAAGAGCCGTTGCTCTTCGGCCGACAGCTCGCCCCACACCGGAACGCCCGGGTTGCGCGGCGGAAGTTGCGTCGTTGACGGCACCAGGCCCATCGCCTTCTGGCGCTCCAGCCGATCGACGCGGGTCGCGTCCCAGCCCTTTTCGAACACCGGGACGTATGCGTCGATCATCCCCTTCGGCACATGGTGCGGTGAATGGCCGGCGCCGAAGGCGAGGTACAGGAAGAACGGTTTGTCCGGGGCGACCGACTGCTGATCGCTGACGAGACGGATGGCCTTGTCCATCAGGTCGGTGGTGAGGTGATAGCCGGGCGTGTCGGGGGTCGGGATGTGGTGATTGTCCTCGGTGAGGAACGGCTCCCAGTGGTTCATGGCGCCGTCCATGAACCCGTAGAACCGGTCGAAGCCGCGCTGGGTCGGCCACTGGTAGAACGGGCCGGAAGGACCGGTGTGATGCATTGGCGTGAGATGCCACTTGCCGACGGCGAAGCTGTTCCAACCCTGCTCGCGCAAGACCTCCGGAAGCAGCGCGGCGTTTCGCGAGATCGCACCCCGGTAGCCATCGAAGCCGAGGTCGTAGTTCGCCAGCGTCCCCATGCCAACCGCATGGTGGTTGCGTCCGGTGAGCAGCGAAGACCGCGTCGGCGAGCACAGCGACGTGGTGTGGAAGTTCGTGTACCGAAGTCCGCCGGCGGCGAGTCGGTCGATGTTCGGGGTGGAGATCTCCGAGCCGTAACAGCCGAAGTCGGAGTAGCCGACGTCGTCGAACACGCAGAACACCACGTTGGGGGTTCCCGGCCGGGGCGACGGCTCGGCCGGCCACGACGGGTCCGACTCCGTCATCGTGCGGCCGACTCGTCGCGGCGAGGTCTCGGTCATCGTTGCCTCCTTGATCGAAGGCGAGCGTCTCGCCCCGGCATCCGGCAGACTAGCGATCACGCTCGCACTCGAACGGCGCGAGGAGAAGGAAGGACGAACCGTGGGTGAAGCGGTAAAGGATTGGGCGACCGACTACGACGTTCTCGACCCGGCGTACGTCCGGGATCCGTTCCCGATCTGGGACGAGCTGCGGGATCGCTGCCCGATCGCCCACACCGACCGCTGGGGAGGGTCGTGGCTGCCGACGACGTACGCCGGCGTCACCTCGATTGCCCGAGACGTCGAACGGTTCAGCTCGCGGGAGGTGGGCGTGATCCCGCCCGCCGATGGCGTCGACGACGGCCTTCTTCCAGCCGGCGTACCACCGATCAGTGCCGACCCGCCCGAGCACACCTGGACGAGGAGGCTGTTGCTCCCCTGGTTCTCGCCGAACCGCGTCCTGGACTACGAGATCTACACGCGCGAACTGTGTCGCAAACTCGTCGATGGGTTCGCCGATGCCGGTCGTGCCGACGCCGCGGTTGACTACGCCCAGCAGATCCCGGTGCGGGTCATCGGTCTCGTCCTTGGCGTCCCCGAAGAGCTCTCCGACACGTTCACCGGTTGGGTTCGCGACGTGCTCGAGTTCGCCCACGATGAAGAGCGTCGCAAACGCTCACGCAATGCGGCAATCGGATACTTCCTCGGCGAGATGGAAGCACGCCGGAGCGGCGACGGCGACGACCTGATCAGCGTTTTGCTGCGCACCGAGGTCAACGGTGAACCCGTGCCCGACGGACACATCCTCGGCACCGTGGCGCTCACCCTCATTGCGGGGGTCGACACCACCTGGTCGGCGATCGGATCGGCCCTCTGGCACCTGGCCAGCCATCCCGAGGATCGCCGCCGCCTCGTGGCTGAACCGGAGCTGATGCCCACGGCCATCGAAGAGCTCCTGCGGGCCTACTCCCCTGTCACCATGGCGCGCATCGTCACCGAGGACACCGAGGTGGCCGGCTGCCCCATGCACGCCGGCGATCGCATCATCATGAACTTCCCGGCGGCGAACCGCGACCCGGAAGCCTTCCCCGACGCGGACACTGTGCAGATCGACCGGCTCCACAACCGTCACGTCGCCTTCGGCGCCGGGATTCACCGCTGCGCCGGCTCCAACCTGGCACGCATGGAAATGCGGGTGGCCGTGGAGGAATGGCTGGCCCGCATCCCCGAGTTCCGCCTCGATCGCGAAGGAGAAGTCACCTGGGCCGGCGGCCAGGTCCGAGGCCCGCGCAACATCCCGGTGCTGTTCCCCTAGCTCCCGGTCGATCTCTATGCGCGCTTACGGGCGATAGTGAGACCGTCGCCGATCGACAGGATCACCGACTCCAACCGGGAATCGGCAGCCACGAAGTCGTTGACCGCGCGGATGGCCACGGTGTTCTCGTCGGTCTCGCCCGGGTCAACGACCCGTCCGTACCAGATGGTGTTGTCGATCAGCAGGAGACCGCCGGGACGGAGCCGGGGAACGAGCTCGGCGATGTAGGCGAGGTAGTTCGGCTTGTCGGCGTCGACGAACGCGAGGTCGATCACCGGGTCGGTCGGCATCGCCTGCAGCGTGTCGAGCGCCGGACCGATGCGGAGCTCGATGCGATCATCCACCCCGGCTCGACGCCAGCCTTCTCGGGCGATCTTCGTCCACTCTTCGCTGACATCGCAACAGATGAGCCGCCCGCCGGGGCGAAGACCCCTGGCGATCGCCATCGATGACGTCCCGGTGAAGGTGCCCACCTCCACCGCCAGATCGACACCGGCGACCTGCGTGAGGATTGTCATCAACGCCACCTGATCGTTGCCTATCTGCATCTGGGCAAAGCCGCCGAGTGTTGCGGTCTGCTCCGTCACCCATCGCAGTGCGTCATCGGCCGGCGCCGTTCGCGCCTTCACGTACTCGACGATCGCGGGGTCGATCCAGGGGCCGGTTCGCTCGGACATTCCCTCAACCTATCGGTGTTCCGCCGGACACGGTGCGTCGGTTCGCGTCCGGGCCACATCGGCGCCACGCGGGTTCGTGAACGTCCAGGTTTCTGCCTTACAGTCCCTCTCCATGGACGCTGCCTCCGTTACCCGTCTGCTCGACCCCGACATTCGGGCCGCGCTCGAACTGTTCCCCTTTCCGCCCATCAACGCCGACACGTTGCCCATCATGCGCCCGGCCTTGGCGGCGCCGGGCCCGGAGTTGTCGGACCGGGTCGTCCGTTCGGTCGTTCATGCTCCCGGAGCCGCGGGCTCGCCCGACGTCGCGTTGCACGTGCACCGGCCGGCCGGAGCCACGGGCGCTCTGCCGTGTCTTGTCTGGATGCACGGAGGTGGACTCGTCATGGGGGTCGCCGGCATGGACGACGCCCGCTTCGACGTGTGGTGCACGCGCCACAACATGATGGCGGTGAGCGTCGAACACCGGCTCGCCCCCGAGACTCCGTTCCCCGGGCCGGTCGACGATTGCTACGCGAGCTTACAATATGTCGTCGACCACGCCGAGGAACTCGGCGTCGACGCCGGCCGCATCGGTGTCGGCGGGAACAGTGCCGGGGCCGGGCTCGCCGCTGCCCTCGCGCTCATGGCGCGAGATCGCAGGGGGCCGCACGTCTCCTCACAGCTCCTCATCTACCCGATGATCGATGATCGGCAGATGACCGAGTCGAGCAGCTGGGATGTGCCGATCTGGCCGGCGTCCTCCAATACCTTCGGGTGGACGTCGTACCTCGGCCACGCCAAGGGCACCGACGGCGTGAGCCCTTACGCAGCGCCAGCGCGGGCCACCGATCTCAGCGGCCTTCCACCGACGATCATCGTCGTCGGAGGGCTCGACGGCTTCGTCGACGAGGACATCGACTACGCCCGTCGACTCAACAATGCCGGGGTGCCCGTTGAGTTCCATCTCTACGCTGGTGCGCCACATGGGTACGACGTAATGGTCCCCAACAGCGCCCCGGCCGTGCAACTCGACCTCGATGTGGGGCGCTGGCTCGATCGGCACTACGGCACCGCGAAGTAGCAGCATGGATGCGGACACTGTCTCCCGACTCCTCGACGGCGACATCCGGACGATGCTCGCCGAAGTGCCCTTCACGCCGATCAATCGAGACACGCTCGAAGAAACCCGGGTCAACCGTTACTCCCAGGTCACCGTCGAGCTTTCCGATCGGGTCATTCGATCGACGATCACCGTGCCCGGCCCCGAGGGTTCGCCCGACGTCGCTCTACGCGTCCATCGGCCCGCCGATGCGGTCGGCGTTCTTCCGTGCATCGTGTGGATGCACGGCGGCGGACTCGTCCTCGGAAACGAGGAGCAGGACGACCCGCGCTTCGACCGCTGGTGCGTGCGCCACAACATGATGGCGGTCAGCGTCGGGTACCGACTTGCTCCGGAGACCCCGTTCCCCGGGCCGATCGAAGACTGCTATGCGGGCTTACGGCATGTCACCGACCACGGGGGCGAACTCGGCGTGGACGTCGATCGCGTCGGCATCGGCGGGGCCAGCGCCGGAGGCGGACTTGCTGCAGCCCTCGCAATCCTTGCGCGTGACCGCGGCGGGCCCGCGATCGCGTCGCAGCTCCTCATCTATCCGATGATCGATGATCGCCAGGTTACCGAGTCGAGCAGCTGGGACGTTCCTATCTGGCCTCCCTCGTCCAACACCTTCGGCTGGACGTCGTACCTCGGCGACGCCAAAGGCACCGAACGAGTGAGTAGTTATGCCGCCGCCGCGAGAGCGGAGGACCTGAGCGGTCTTCCACCGGCGATCATCGTCGTGGGTGCTCTCGACGGTTTCGCCGACGAGAACATCGACTACGCCCGCCGCCTCAACCACGCCGGCGTGCCGGTCGAGTTCCACCTCTATCCGGGAGCGCCACACGGCTTCGACGCGCTGCTGCCCCGCAGCGCCGTCGCCCGCCGTGCGAAGGCCGACATCGGACGCTGGCTGGATCACCACTACGGCACCCATCCCTAAGCCACGCCAGGCGCGCGGCTTGACTATCAGTTTTCGATACATCACACTTCGAGTGTGACGAAACGAGAGAAACCGCTCCCCACTGCTTCGCTGTATCTGTTGCTCGCGCTCCTCGCCGGCGAGAACCATGGATACGCGCTGATGCAGCTGGTCGAGGGGCAGAGCGACGGCGCGGTGCGTATGGGCCCCGGGACCCTCTACGGAACCCTGAACCGGCTCCTCGCCGACGGCTTGATCATCGAGACCACGGGCGAGCGAGCCGACGGCGATCGCCGTCGCTACTACCGGCTCACTACCAACGGAGACAGCGTGGCCCGGGCCGAACTCCACCGGCTGCGTTCCCTAGTCGCCCGCTTCAAGGGCATCCGCGGACTCGAAGGCGTCACAACATGAACCGTCGAACGCACCTGGTGCTCTACCGGGCAACGCACGTCCTCTACCCGCGGGTCTTTCGCGAGGAGTACGGCGAAGACCTCGGCGCGGTGTTCGAAGAACAGCTCGATGAACTCGGCGCCCCGAGATGCTGGCTGCGAACAGTCCGCGATCTCCTCGTCAGCATTCCCGCGCAACAACTGGAGGCACGAATGAAGAAGCCCGGGTCGTCGCACGCGTTCGTCTTCCCCCTCGCTCTTGGGATCGGCTCGGTGCTGATGACCGCGGTCATCGGGACGAGCATGTACGCCGTGCTCTTTGCGGTCGTCGCCGTTGCATCGTTCGCCGTTGCGATTGCGTTGCGCCGCGTTGCCAAGTCGGCGATCGAGCTGGAGAAGTCGTCGCCGTGGAAGACATTCTTGGCCGGCGGTAGCCTCATGGTCGGCGGCTTGGTCATTCTCCTCAACCTCCCGGCAAACAAGGACGTGGACCTCTCCCCCGTCGAATGGTCCGCACTGATGCTGTCGATCCTCATCAGCCTGAGCCTGATCAGTGCTGGAGCCGTGCTCGGCGCGCTCCAGGTCAACCGCAAGCGCCATCGGTAACAGGCACGCTCCGATGACCGGCCTCCGATCGTCCCGTCTCGTCCTTGCCGGGCTCGGCGCTGGATTCAGCCTCGGTCTCGCAGCACGGCTCTGGATGCGTCTCATCAGCGAGGATCCGGAGTTCACCTGGTCAGGTTCGATCTTCATCGTCCTGGGCTTCACCGTGTTCGGCCTCGGGCAGGCCGTCGTCCTGGTCGTCCGCCGCCGGAACTCCCGGCGCTGGAGGCTCACCCTCGTGCGTACGATCGGCGCGATTTCGATGCTGCCGCTCTTCGTGGCTGCCGGCGCTGTCATGTTCCCCACCGTCCTCGGGGGCGGCCTCGCGTTGTCCCGGGTCGACTGGCGCAGGCTGACCCGTTGGCTGTGGCTCCTCCCGGCCGGGGGACCAGTCGTGTTCGTCGGCCGTGACCTGATCGACTCGTTCGGTTGGTCCGGGCAAACGCTGGCTGGCTTCGTCACCATGCTGGCCATCTACGCCACCATCATTCGGGCGAGCAGCTCCACGTTTTCGCCGCAACTCGACGGTTGGCACCTGCTGCGCCGGCACGGGAGCGTTCGGCCGAATCGATAGCGCGAGGGGCGGGCCGCGCGTCATGCTCGGTCGGCAGTTCGGGGTCAAGCGTCACTTGACGCGAGAATGATCGTTCTCGTATCGTGAGAACACTCATTCTCACCAGGAGCCCCGATGACGCGTCCCCCGCTTCCACCATTCGACGAAACCTCGGCGCGTGCCAAGGTGCTGGCCGCGGAGGCGGCGTGGAACTCGCGTGACCCCGAACGGGTTGCCGCCGCGTACACCGTCGACTCGGCGTGGAGGAATCGTGACCGGTTCATCGTCGGCCGAGAGCAGATCGTCGAGTTCCTGCGCACCAAGTGGGACCAGGAGCTCGACTACGCGCTGCGCAAGGACCTGTGGACCTTCGGCGGCAACCGCATCGCCGTGCGGTTCCAGTACGAGTGGCACGATCACTCGGGCCAGTGGTTCCGCTCCTACGGCAACGAGAACTGGGAGTTCGACGACGAGGGCTACATGCGGCGCCGGGAGGCGAGCATCAACGACGTCGGGATCGCGGCAGAGGACAGGCGCATCTTCGGTCCCCGGGCCGACGGCGATACCAGCGGGATTCCGCGGCAATGAGTCCGGCCGCAGTCTTCACCATCGAGGATGCCGATCGTCTGGTCCTGGACGCCGCCGACATCCTGTTCTACGAACGGGGGATCTCGGGCGTCGGAATGGCCGAGGTCCGCGACGCCTCGGGCGTTTCCTTGCGACGCATCTATGGGCTCTACCCGTCCAAACAAGACCTGGTCGCAGCATGGCTGACCGACCGGCACGAGCGCTGGATGCGCTGGTTCACCGAGACGGTCGATCGCCACATCACACGCGGAACGGATCCCGTTCTCGCCGCGTTCGACGCACTTCGGGAATGGACGCGATCACCCGGCTACCGAGGATGCGCGTTCATCAACGCGATCGCCGAGCCGATGGAGATCACCGAGCAGCACCGCACCATCGTGGCCGACCACAAGCGGTCGCTCGTCCGCCATCTCGCCACGCTCGCCACGC
>JANLRD010000211.1:0-30759 GCA_031368215.1 Acidimicrobiia bacterium
TATCGGGTCGGCTCGACCACGCCGCAGAAGTTGGCCGTGGTTGCCGCGATCGTCGCCGATCATCCGGATGATCACGTTCTCGTGATCGGGCAGTTCCTCGATCAACTCGACACGCTCGCCGCGTTCCTGGATGCCCCGATCATCACCGGGAAGACGCCGACCAAGGAACGCGAGCGTCTCTACGATGCGTTCCGCAGCGGAGACGTCCGGGTCCTGATCGTGTCGAAAGTGGCGAACTTCTCGATCGATCTCCCGGAGGCGTCAGTGGCCATCCAGGTCTCGGGCACGTTCGGCTCGCGCCAGGAGGAGGCGCAGCGGCTCGGTCGGATCCTGCGGCCGAAGTCCGACGGCCGCATCGCCCACTTCTATTCGATCGTGTCCCGCGACACGAATGATCAGACGTTCGCGGCGAACCGGCAGCGCTTCCTGGCCGAGCAGGGCTATGCCTACGAAATCGTCGATGCCGAATCGATCGTGGGCAAGCATCGCCCCGGCTGAGTTGCATTGTCGCCGGGCCCCGCCTCCGCTGCGCATAGGCACCCGGCGACGTGGCCACTCCGGGGTTCGGTCGGACGACTCGCCTCGCTCGCTGTCCTCGCTCACCCACGGCCTGCGTCGTTGAACAGTCGCCTGGAGGGTTGCGGCGGCCCTTCGGCCCGTGACTGAGCGACGTTCAACCGGTGTCGGTTGAGTTCACCGGTAGTGTTGGTGTGCTTGTTTGGTGCTGGGCCTGCGTGCTTCGCTCCATTTTCGTACGAGGCGTCCGCTTGCGTTCGCACTCGTCGACGGCTTCACTCGCTTCCCCGAGCCCGAGGTACCAGCTGTGCCCACGAAACGACTGTTCCGCCGTATTCTCGTCGCCGCGCTGAGCGGCGCCGTTGTCGCGTCACTCGCGATGGCCGCCAATCCGACGAGTTCGCAGGCGCAGAGTGCCGCTGCTCTCTCGATCGTCATCACCCCAGAGGTCCCCTCGGGGTCTTCGCTGTCGAACCTGCCGACAGGGACCGGTCAACGGGTGTTCATCCAGGTGACGAACCCAACGGGCGCCGTCGCGCTGACGAACCAACAGTTCGTCGTGCGGTTCGCCTCGAAGCCCGACGTGATCAGCTCGGTGAACGATGGAGCCGGAGCCATCGGCCTCATCGACCCGGTAACCGGTGCGTGGTATCACACGATCGCCCAGCTCCCCGCCGGTGCAACGGTCACGTACTCCTTGAGTGCGTTCAAATTCTGTCCCGGTCGGTGGCCGATCGCCGCCCGCGTCGGGGACAAGGTCAGCGTGGTCTACGCGTCGTGGGTCGGTCAGCCCGATGCCCGCTGCGGAGCTGATGAGACCGTGAGCCCGGCTCCGGCGTCGTACTATGCGCTGGCCTGGCCGACCCCCCCGGGTGGCCTGCCGATCGTGCCGCCGGCCAGCCCGACGTCGACGTCGTCGAGCACCACGTCTGTCGCTCCCGCCGGCGCGTCGACGACGGTCCCCGGAGCTGTTGTGCCCACCACGGTCCCGGGGGCACCGCGCCCGAGCCTGATCAACCTCACCCTCAACGCGTCGACAACCACGACGACCACCACAACCGCGTCGACGACGATTCGGCCACGCACCGGCTCGGGGCCGACCACGACCGTGCTGTTCTGCAAGACCGTTGGCGGCAAAAGCTACTGCGCACCGAAGTTCTCGATCTACAAGCCCGGGCAGAAGAAGATCGTGGAACTCAAGAAGACGACGAAGAAGCGGACGACGAAGAAGCGGTGACGGTCGTACCGCCGCTGTCTGCGCTTCGCCGAGAGGTGTACGGCGCGACCAAGGGCTTCATGCCGACGGACGAGGGGGAGGCGCTCCGCGCTGCTGCGTTCGACGTTGCGTCCGACGGCCCGCTGCTCGAGGTCGGCGCCTACTGCGGCAAGTCGGCGATCCTTCTCGGTGACGTCGCTGAGTCGAAGGGATCCGTCCTGTTCAGCGTCGATCACCATCGCGGGTCGGAGGAGAACCAGGCCGGCTGGGAGCACCACGACCGCGATGTCGTCGATCCGGGAACCGGGCGCATGGACACGCTGCCGTTCTTCCGGCGGGCCATCGAGGCGGCGAAGCTCGAACATCAGGTAATTGCCGTGGTCGGACACTCGTCGGAGGTCGCCGCCGCCTGGCGCACACCACTGGCGTTCTGCTTCATCGACGGTGGGCACGGTCGAGAGCCGGCCCGCCGTGACTTCGAGGGCTGGACCCGCCACGTCATGCCCGGAGGAATCCTCGCGATCCACGACGTGTTCCCGAACCCGGCTGACGGCGGTCGTCCGCCCTACGAGGAGATCTACCTTCCGGCGTTGGTCAGTGGTCGCTTCGTGGAGGACGACGCCATGTCGTGTCGTTCGCTGCGCATCCTTCGCCGCGTCTGACCGGCGGGCCCGACCAATGGCCGCGAGCGTCAGGCCACGCCGAAGGTGACGGCTGTCGGTGATCCGGCCTCGAGGCAGGCGTGGGCGAGGATCACTGCGGCGGCGGAGTAGGCGGTTCGCTCCCCTTCGGGGAACCAGACCTGCATAGGGACGTGAAGGCCGGTCCAGTAGGAGCCGTCCTCATGGCGCAAGATGCGGGTCGCCTCGAGAAGCTCGATGCCCTCGCGTCGTTGTCCGATCTTGAGACAGGCGATCGCACCCTCGGCGGTCTCGCCCGTGGTGACCCACGGGTGATCGTTGACACAACGGACTCCGGACATCGGGATCACGAACTCGTCCCATCGTGACTTCAGCTGTGACGCCGCCTGCTCGTCGGACAACACGCCAGCGAGAACCGGGTAGTACCAGTCCATCGCCCAGCGGTCCTTCTCGGCGAAGAACTCGAGCGGATGCTCGGCGATCGCGTGCGCGACCCGGGTCCGTGCCTTCTCCCAACGACGGGATCCATGGCCGAGCGCGTTGGCGACCCTGACGGCGCAGGAGAGGCTGTGGTGGATCGAGGACGAACCGGTGATCAGGGCATAGTGGAACGGTGTGCCGTCGGGCTCCCGGGCCCAGAGGATCTCCCCGGTCGGCTGCTGCAGGTGGAGCACCCAGTCGATCGCGCCGCGCACCATGGTCCACTGTTCGGCCAACCACGCGTCGTCAGCGCAGCTCAGGTAGTGATGCCACACGCCCACCGCGACATAGGCGATCACGTTGGCATCAAATTTTGCGTCGGTAACACCGTTGGCGTCGTAGTACTGATGCCACGAACCATCAGCGCGCTGATTATTGCGCATCCATGCGTAGGCCAACCGTGCCCGGTCATGGCGCCCCCGGGCGTCGAGCGCCATCGCCGTCTCCACGTGGTTCCATGGATCGGAATGGCCGCCGTGGTGCCACAGGACGAGTCCGGTGTCGATCTGAACGGACTCGATGGACGAGGCGCTCTGATCGAGCTCCGCGTCGGAGAGCAGCTTCGCCTCGAGTAGCTGCCCGACCGGAGTGCCGGCTTCGTTCACGCAGCGACCGGCTTCGCGGCGTAGACGACAAGGCTCTTTCCGATGACCGGCGCAAGGATCTGCTCGGGGATCTGGGTGGCCCGCGGGCGCTTCATCAGATCCCATACGAGCAGTTCGTGGTACTTCTTCACCAGTGGGTTGTCTTTGTTGTTCACGCCGACCGCGCATTTGAGCCACCAGTACGGCGAGTGGAGCCCGTGCGCGCGATGGGTTCCGGTCACGTGCAGCCCAGCGGTACGGAGGCGTTCTTCGATCGCCGGCTTCCGGTAGATACGCACGTGCCCGCCGGGCGACGCCGGTGCGTGATAGTCGGAGTCGAGTGCCCAGTTGATCTTCTCGGGGAAGAAGGACGGCACTGTCACGGCGATCGTGCCTCCCGGACGGAGCACGCGGGCGAGTTCCCGAGCCGCCCCGCGATCGTCGGGGATGTGCTCCATCACTTCGGAGCAGATGATCCGGTCGAACGCGCCGTCGGCGAACGGAAGTGCGAGTGCGTTGCCCTGCACACACATGCTCGTGCCCGACGGGTGCTCCTCGAGGCTCATGGCGTACAGCGTTGACGCTGCCTGACGGAGATCGTCCATGCCGAGATCGAACGCGATCACGTGGGCGCCACGACGGACGGCTTCGAAGGCATGACGGCCACCGCCTGCTCCCATATCCAGCACGCGATCGCCGGCCTGCAGTCCGAGCTGTTCGTATCGCACAGTCAGCATGTGGACTTACTTTCCCGCCCCGGCGGAGTCGTGAGCGGCTCTCGCCTGTGCGTCGAGCTCCTCGCGATACTGGGCGACGCAGCCGTCGGCGGCGACGCGCCACGTGAAGCCGCGGAGCACACGTGCGCGGCCTCCGGCGCTGAGCTTGGCCCGCAGCTCCGGGCTGCGCAGCACTTCCAGGATCGCGAGGGCGAGCGCCGAGGGGTCGTTCGGCGGAACGGTCAATGCTGCGTCACCGCTCGGTCCGACCACTTCGGGCAGTGCGCCGCCGGTCGTGGTGATGAGCGGGGTGCCGCATGCCATCGCCTCGATGGCCGGGATGGAGAAACCCTCATAGAGCGACGGGACGACGACCATCTCGGCTTCGTTGTACAACTCCACGATGCGATCGTCGGAGACACCCGACTCGAACGTGACGACGTCTTCCAGACCGAGTCGCTTGAGGAGCTCCGGCAGGACCGAACCTTCGCGCTGCTTGCCGACGATGGTCACCTCGATCACGTGCTCGGTGCGGACCTTGGCGAGTGCCTCGAGCAGAGGTCGAAGGCCCTTGAGCGGAACGTCGGCCGAGGCCGTGGTCATGATGCGATGCGGTCGCCGCGCCACGTGGGGCAGCGGTTTGAACCGCTCGTGATCCACGCCCACCGGAACGATGTGCAACTGCTCCTCGGCCACACCCATCTGGGCGATGATGTCGCGCTTCGACGATTCCGACACCGTGATGATCCGTGGGATCTCCTTCGCCACCTTCATCTGCATGCCGAGGAAGCCGTACCAGCGCATCAGCGACCAGCGGCGCTTCGCATAACTGAACGACCGCTTCGACGGGTACACGCGCGGTAGGTCGGCGATCTCGAGATCGCGGTCGACGGTGATCGGGTGATGAAGGGTCGCGACCACCGGGAGACCGTCGTCGACGATGCCCTTGATGCCGTAGCCGAAGCACTGGTTGTCGTGGGCGATGTCGTAGTCGCTGGCGTGGGCGCGGAGGTAGCGGCGGGCCCGCATCGAGTACGTCCACGGTTCGGGAAACCCCGACGTGAGCATGTGGGCGAATTCGAACAGGTCGATGCCGAACTCGGCGACGCCGAGCTCTCGGGCGCGCCGGATGCGCTCGCCGACTTCTCGGGGGCGGGGCACGTGCCACGGGTCATCGGGCCGGAACAGGTCGAGACTCGGGAGCTTGATGAGTTCGACACCGGCATCGAGCACCGGCCACGGTTGTCCGGACAGCACGTCGACGTGGTGTCCGAGTTCGCGCAGTTCACGGGCGACGTAGCGGGTGTAGACACCCTGCCCCCCCGAATGCGGGTTCCCCCGGTAGATGAGCCAGGCGATGCGAAGAGCGCTGGCGTCGGGGTCGATCCGGCGTGCCGGTCGGTCGGGGGCTCCGGCAGACATGGCCGACGAGGCTACTCGGCGCGCATCGAACCCGAGCCGTTGCTCAGGTTCGGCGGGACCGGCGGCGTGGCAGGACGAACGCCGCCGCCCCGATCGCTCCCATGAGGGCGAGGGCCGGCGCGTCGTTCCACCGGGCGTAGGGGGTGAGACCGTGGCGCAGTGTGATCGTGGCGACAAGCGCGGTCCGTTCCTGGATGCTGCTCCGCGTGACGACTCGACCTTCGGGGGTGAGGATCGCCGATATCCCCGTCGGAGCAGCTTGGGCGACCCATCGGCCGGTCTCGCGGGCACGGAGCCGGGCTGCCGCAATCTGCTGGGTGGGGAGGTGGGCCGAGGTGAACGACGAGGCATTGGTTGGGATGAACAGCGCCTGTCCTCCGGCCCGGACGCCGCTCCGTGCCCGGTCGTCGAAGAAGCCCTCGTAGCTGATGATCACGGCGATCGGTCCGAATGGCGTGGCGATCACGCCCGGGAGCGAACCGGAGCGCATGTCCTTCGTGGCGAGGGCGGAGGAGAACCTCTTGAGGAACGACCGGAAGTAGACGACCTCTCCGAACGGCACGCGGCGGACCTTGTCGTATCGCCCGGCCTTCCCGTCCCCGATGCCACCGCCGGGGCTCACGATCTCGGAGAAGTTCCGGAACCGAGTTGGATCGGGATCGTCCTCCACGACGCCGGCGACGATCGGTGCACCGAGTCGCGCCGCCAGTTGGCCGATCTCCAGCCGTTTCGGCGACGACGCGAAGCGCTGGACATCGACGACGTTCTCCGGCCAGAGCACGAGATCCACGGGTTGGCGTATCAGCCCGGTTGCCGCGACATGTGCACGGAACGCTCGTTCGAGCCCCGCGTCGGTTGCCCGCTCGCCGAGCGGGCCGCTCCCCTGGGCGACCCCGAGACGAAGCGTGCGTCCGGCGTGGGTGCCGTCGGGGAGGACGTGGGCCAGGGCGGTCATGGTGAGCCCGACGGCGAACACGGCTGTCACGGGGATGATCGACATGGTCCGCGAGTCGTTGCATAAGAGCCGGACGCCGAGCACGGCGGCGCCGCCGAGAAGTGCGACGACGCCAATCAAGAGCAACCTTCCACCGAACGTCACGAGTGCGGCGAACGGTCCGTCGGCCTGACCGAGATCGATACCTCCGAGCGGAAGTCCACCGAAGGGCCACAGGCTACGGAGCGAGTCGGCAAGTACGACCGACGCCGCCACGGAGCAGACGAATGCGAGCGATCGCTCGCGGCGCGCCCGGGGCGTGGTCAGTGAGACGACCAGAGCCGAGATGACCATCTCGAGGCCGCAGATCACGAGTCCGCCAGGGAGCGAGAACTGCGTCAGCCACCACAGGGACGGAATGTAGAGGCCACCAGCGAAGGCGAGGGTGCGAAGAAATCGTTGCCGGACGGTGCGGGCCGATTCGAGCGCGACCGGAAGCAGGCCGAGGCCGACCAATGCAGCCGGCCACCAGCCGAATGGCGGCACACTCGCCGTGGTGAGCAGACCCCCAACCAGCGCCACGACGGAGGCGCGGCGGCGTGACACGACCCGCGCGGGATGGGCGTCGGGCTGGTCCGACGCGACTTCGCTACGCGGGATCGTCGCCGTCGTCATCGAGATATCGACTCTAGAACCCCGCTCGCAGGGTGCTCACCGGCCGCAGTGCGTGCCGTGTCGGGGATGCAAACGGTCAGTGTGCGGCGCGCCACGCCGACCACAGACGGGCATACTCGCCGTTGTCCCGCCGGAGCAGCTCGTGGGGTGGCCCGTCCTCGACGATGGTGCCGTCTCGCATCACGACGACCCGGTCGGCGCGTGCCGCCGTCGTGAGCCGATGGGCGATGACCACGGTGGTCCGTCCGGACGCCAGGTGCACGATGGTTTCGGCCAGGCGGGCTTCTGTGGTGGCGTCGACCGACGAGGTTGCCTCGTCGAGGATGAGGACGTCGGGATTGCTCGCCCTGGTTCGGGCGAGCACGACCAGCTGGCGTTCTCCGGCGGAGAGGAGCGCGCCCCGCTCGCCTACCTCCGTATCGAGACCGAGAGGAAGCGAGCGCAACCAGTCCCCGATGCCGAGGTCATCGAAGATCGCGCTCTGCGCGGCCCGGTCGAGTCCGGGGTCGGCGAGCGCCACGTTGGCCCCGATGGTCGTGTCGAACAGGAACGGCTCCTGCGGCACGAGTTGCAGCCGTCGACGGAGGTCCGCCGATGCGATCTCGGTGAGCGGCACACCGCCGATGCGAACGGTGCCGCTGGTGGGATCGAGCGTCCGGGCGATGAGCCTGGCGACGGTGCTCTTCCCGGAGCCGGTGGCACCGACGATGGCCACGGTTGTCGTGGCGGCGATGTGCAGCTCGAAGTCGTCCAGCGTGAACGGTTCGTGGTGTTCGGTCAGTGAACTGCCGGTGGCGGTGTCGTCCGGTGCACGCTCCGGGTAGCGGAAGCCGACGCCATCGAAGTCGATCGCGAGACCCGTGGCGGGGAGCCGACGCGGGTTCGACGATTCGGCGAGGTCGGTCGGCAGGTCGAGCAGATCGAGGATCCGGTCGATACCGGCAATGGCCCGCTGTGTCTGGTCGACGACTTCGGAAAGCTCCCCGAGCGGTTCGAGAAAACGAGAGACGAGGAAGACGAAGCCGACGAGGGTGCCGGCCGAGATCGCCGAGTCGCCGCTGCGGTTCAGACCGAAGACGATCACCGCAACGACGATGGCCACTTCGAAGAACTGATTTCCGATGCCGAGCACTGCTGACTGGGCCCCGGCGCGGACACTCGCTCGGCGACGACGATCCGACGCGGCGACAGTGGAGGCACCGACCGCCCCTTCGGCACGGTACGCGCGGATGAGCGGCGCGGCGCTGACGAGTTCGGCGACCTGTCCGAGGTAGCTGCCGACGTGTTCGCGAACTTCGGCGTGCGCGGTGCGCAGTCGTAGTTGCATCGTCCGCATGAACGGCACGATCAGTGCGCTCAGCACGAACGTGAGCAGCGCCAGCCTCCAGTCGAGCAGAACCATGGCGGCGGCGACGACCGTCATCACGACGGCATTGGTGATCCAGGCGATCGCCGCCCAGGAGAAGAACTCCGACAGGGTTTCGACATCGCTCGTGGCTCGGGATACGAGAACCCCGCGAGGAAGCTCGCCGTGCTGCTGCAGAGAGAGTCCGAGGAGGCGTTGCACGATTCGTCCGCGGAGAACAGCGAGGCCGCGCTCCGAGGTGCTGCCGAGGCGGGCGATGGCCGTGCGGGACGCAAGTGAGGTGATGACCAGGCCTACGGCGCCGACCCCGCAGAGCATGCCCACGTAGCCGACGCGGACGTCCCCGGAGCGGAAGCCCCCGTCGACCGCCTGGCGTATCAGCAGGGGGACGACGAGTCGTCCGAGAGCTCCGACGAGCGCGAACGCGAGCGTCGTCCTCGCGCCGATCCGGAACTCGGGGACCCCGCGCCATGCGCGGCGTAACGACGACTGCCGGGCATCGTCATGGGTCTCGGACTGTGTCATGCGTGGCCGAGCGCTTCGACGAGGGAGCGGTAGATCGTCGAGGTTTCGCGGAGTTCCTTATGGGATCCCTGGGCGATGACACGCCCGACATCCATGACGATCACGTGGTCGGCGTAGGCGATCGTCGAAGGTCGAGACGCCACCATCACCATGGTGCGAACGGACTGAGTGGACCGCAGAGCATGAAGTATGCGCGCTTCGGTTTCCGCGTCGAGCGCAGACGTGGTGTCGTCGAGGAGGATCACGTCGTTCTGCCGGGAAAGCGCGCGTGCGAGCGCGAGCCGCTGACGTTGCCCGCCGGAGAGGGACACGCCGCGCTCGCCAAGGCGGGTGCGGCGTCCATCCGGCAGGTTGTCCACGAACTCGTCGGCGCCGCTGGTCGTCATTGCGGCCAGAATCCGGTCCTCGTCAAGCGAAGTTCCGAGCGAGAGGTTGTGATCCACCGTTCCGGAAACGACCATCGGCTCCTGGAAGACCATGGCGATGCGGTCAGTGTTTGTGCCCCGTGTTCCCGACGTGGGGGCGTCGAGGCCGGCGAGCACGTGGAGGAGGGAGGACTTGCCCGAGCCGGTTGCACCGACGATCGCTGTCACCTGTCCCCGGGTGATGCGGACGGTCACGTCGTCGAGCGCGCGTCGTCCATCCTCGTGAACGAGTGAGACGGATTGCAGGTCGAGAAGGTCGGCGGAATCGAGAGGCCGTGGCAAGCCGGGGCTCGCCGGAACCGGCTCGGCCAGCAGTGCCTCGACCCGCGCCAGACCTGTCCGTGACCGGGCCATGTCGAACATCGCCCAGGCCAAGAGAAGGAGCGGCCAGACGAGGAGGTTGTAGAGCGACACGACGGCGACGACGTCGCCGACCGACATCGCCCTCCGGTCGACGCGCCATGCCCCCATCAGGACCAGCCCGACGTTCACGAACTGGGGGACGACACCCTCGAGGGTGTTCACCGTGCTGCGGAGCCGAACGATCTGGAGTTTGTGATCGCGGAGTCGTTCGATGCGTGGGCGGGCCCGTCCGGCCATGTGTTGTTCGAGCCCGAGTGCCTTGACCGCGGAGATCCCATCGACCATCTCGTGGATCACTCCGGCGAGATCGGCGACGTCTTCCTGCACGGCCGTGTTCGGGCCTTCGGCGAGGTTCTGAAACCGTTCGTTCAGGAACAGGGTGAGGGGCAGGACGATGGCGGACACGATGGCCATCGGAACATCGACCGAGACGAGCCAGCCCAGGGCGATGCCGATGAGCGCGACCACACCGAGGGCGTACGGGAGCGGATGGAGGACGGCGGTGGCGGCTTCGGGGTCGTTGTCGGCGTTGCCCAGGAGGGTTCCCGTCGGGGTACGGCGGTAGAACGTCAGGGGCTGGCGGAGGAGGTGTTCGACGACGAGTCGTCGCCAGGTGTGGGCGCTCGTGTGGGCGAGTCGGGCGGCGTTGATCCGCCGGAGCAGCGCCGCGGCCAGCCGGAGCCACCCGATGCCGCCGAGCAGCAGGAGGAGCTCGACCTTGTTCTCGCGGGCGATGGCGGCAGCCGACGGAAGCGCTTGGCCGTCGAGGAGAGGCGTGATCAGTCGATCAACAACGCGGCCCAGCGTGCGGCTCCATCCCACGGTGAGCAGGGCGAACAGCGTGGCCCCGCCGACGGCGAGGGTGAACAGCTTCGGTTCTCGCCGGGCGTACAGCGCGACAAGACGAGCGTCGGTCCCCCAGTGCCTCTGCTTGATCGGCGCTGCGTTCGCGTGCTGCGCCTGCGTCTCGGCTGCGGAGGTTTGCGCGTCGGGCAGGGCCTCGACGACGAGACCATGCGGCGCCCGTGGCGGTGCGTTCTCGTTGTTCGGACTGTCGGGCACAACTGTCAATCTTCCCACCGACCTCCGTCGGACCCGACCGCCTTTTGGGATCGCCGGCTCTCTTGGATCCCCAGTTGATGAACTCACCTAGCCTGGGGTGGTGACAGGCAGCGAATCGTCGTCGCGGCCGGGTCCAGTCGCGGTTGCGTCCACCTCGTCACCGGCAGGCGATGCGCTCGTCGGCAAGCTGGTCGAGGCCACGGCGTTCCTGGAGGAGATCGCAGCGGGCCGGGTATCGCTGCACGGTCTCACCGATGAGCAGCGCCATCGCCTGGTGAACGCCGCCGGTTCGGTATTCAGCCCCGACGTGTCCGAGAGGCGGCGCCGCTCCAAGGCGAAGGTGAAGGCGGAACGGGAGGCCAAGGCGGCGCGTGACGAGGAGGTCCTGGCCGGAACCGGCATCCGCGTGCTGCGGGAGAAACCGGTGTTCACGACCCCGAACGTGTTCGCGCCCGCACTGGCCGGCGCCGACGCCGTGCCCGACGACATGGCCGACGACATGGCCTACGACTCCGACGCGGGGGCTCGGCCCGACGGAGCCCCGCGTTCGCTGGGTGAGCGCGTGCATTGCTATGTGTGCAAACGAAAGTTCTCGGCCGTTCACCCGTTCTACGACCAGCTGTGTGTCGAATGCGGCGACTTCAACTTCCGCAAGCGTTCGGAGACGGCTGACCTCTCCGGGCGGGTCGCGCTGCTGACCGGTGGCCGCGTCAAGATCGGATACCAGGCGGGCATCAAGCTGCTCCGGGCGGGGGCTCATCTGATCGTGACCACGCGGTTCGCACGCGACTGCGCCGCTCGGTATGCGCAGGAGGCGGACTTCGGCGAGTGGGGCCACCGGCTCGAGGTGTACGGCCTCGATCTTCGGCACACCCCGAGTGTCGAGGCGTTCTGCACGCATCTCCTGACGACCAGGGCGCGACTCGACTTCATCATCAGCAACGCGTGTCAGACAGTTCGTCGCCCACCGGAGTTCTATCGGCACATGCTCGCGTTGGAGGCTGCGTCGGCGGCCGGCATGCCCGCGCACGTACGTGCGCTGGTCGGTGCATACGAGGGGGTCCGTCGCGATGACATGCTGCCGATGATCGGCCCCGGCCCCGGCCCCGGCCCCGGCCCCGGCCCCGGCCCCGGCCCCGGCCCCGGCGCCGTCGACGCGGTCGTCGACGCGGTCATCGGTCTCACCCGTGCCGCCGAGCTGAGCCAAGCCGAGTTGCTTCCGGGTGATGGTATGTACGCGGAGCAGTTGTTCCCGGAGGGCCGTTTGGACGCCGATCTCCAGCAGGTTGATCTTCGCGAGCGGAACTCGTGGCGGCTCCTGCTCGACGAGGTCTCGTCGGTCGAACTTCTCGAGACGCAACTTGTGAATGCGGTCGCGCCATTCGTTCTCAACGCCCGACTCAAGCCGCTGATGCTCCGGACCCCGAATCGTGACAAGCACATCGTGAACGTCTCGGCGATGGAAGGTCAGTTCTATCGGCGGTTCAAGACGACGCGCCATCCCCACACCAACATGGCGAAGGCCGCGCTCAATATGATGACCCGCACGTCAGCCGCTGACTATCAGCAGTCAGGCATTCACATGAACAGTGTGGACACCGGTTGGGTGAGCGATGAGGATCCGGCCCACATCGCTGAACGCAAGACCGCCGAACACGGCTTCCAGCCGCCCCTCGACATCGTCGATGGCGCCGCCCGTATCGTCGATCCGATCATCGACGGCATCAACACCGGGGTCCACGTGTGGGGTCAGTTCCTCAAGGACTACCAACCCACCGATTGGTAAGCGCGCTCTGTTATTCGCTCGTTTGCTCGTTCGGCCGCACGGCTGCTTGGTCGGAGGAGGTGAGCGGCGAGTCGTGATGGCGAAAGGATCGGTGAGCAGGTTGCTCAGGAGGTCCAGGCGAGCATCGCGGCGACCAGTTCCGGGCCGCAGTCATCTTGGATGAAGTGACCGGCCGGGGAGAAGGTCTGGTGCGGCTGACCCGCGGCTCCAGGGATGGTGTCGGCGAATGACGGCTGATAGCCGCCGAGGACGATGTCGCCGGGGGCCCAGAGGGTGAGCACCGGTTTCGTCCAGGCGCGCAGCACCTCCCACGCTGCCCGGTTCGCCGGGACGGCCGGATCGTCGGGCGAGGTCGGCACGAGCAACGGAAACTGACGGGCGCCGGCCATGTACTGCTCGTTGGGGAACGGGGACCGGTACGCGTCCATCTCCTCCTCGGCGAGCTCGCGGGCCTGGACGGCGCGCTTGAGCATGGCACCGCAGTCCATGAACGCCATTGCCTGTGAGACGCGTTGCCACATCATGAACCCGTCGGCCATCGGCGATCCGTCGGGGAGCGCGGTGTTGGCGATGACGAGACGATCGAACCGCGACGGGTTCTCCGCCGCGACACGAAGACCGAGGAGGCCGCCCCAGTCCTGGCAGAACAGCGTGATGGCGTTGAGACCCAGGGCTTCGACGAACTGGCGCATCCAGGCCACATGTCCGGCGTAGGTGTAGGCCGCGCGTTGCGTCGGCTTGTCGGAGCGGCCGAACCCGATCAGGTCGGGAGCAACGACCCGCCGTCCCGCGGCAACGAGACCCGGGATCATCCGCCGGTAGAGATAGCTCCACGTGGGCTCACCGTGCAGCAGGAGCGTGACCGGCCCGTCCGCCGGTCCCTCGTCGATGTACGCCATCCGAAGGCCGTCGATCTCGACGTAGTTCGGCGCGTAGGGAAAGTCGACGAGCCCGGCGAACCTGTCATCGGGCGTGCGGACGAACTCGATGCCGTTGGGTGTGCGCTGCACGTGGGTCTCGGACATGGACGGAAATCTACGAGGTCGTTCGATCTGAGCGACACTTGCGGCCGATCTGCCACTTGTCACCGCGGCAACACCGCGCAGGGTGGCATCGGCGAGCGAGCCATCGCGAGCGAATCGCTCGGCTGGAGGCGTTGGTTGGGACTGCTGGGACGCGGCGATCACCTGCGATGGCTCGGGTAGGCGTGGTTCGCGTCGGCGGGGCCTGTCGCCGATCATCACGCCACTCATGCAGCGTCCGATCTTCGCCGGGGTGGTCCGGTTCGCATGATCTGGCCGTTCGGAAGTTCGATGATGAGTTCACGATCCGGTCCGAGTGTGAGCAGCCATCCGCCTTCATGAGCGCAATGATGATGTTTGCTGCATAGCGGGAGGAGGTTGGCGAAGTCCGTCGGCCCGCCGTGGCGCCACCAGTGCACGTGGTGTGGCTTGGTGTGATCGAACGCCACCGTGCACCCCGGTACCGCACACGTGGCGTAGACGGCGCGCAATGCGCGGCGCTGCGCACGGTTGGCGAGGCGGGTGGTGCGGCCGAGGTTCAACTCGCCGTCGGCGTCGATCACCGCACCCTCGCGCACAATCACCGGCCGGATTGTTGCGTTGGAACAAAGATCTTGGATCCGGCTCCAGGGAACAGTGACCGGAATTCCCCAATCGACTGTCGGGTTCCCGTCCGGACCAAGGTTGGTGGTGTCGATCACGACGATGCACTCCGGCCGACCGAAGCGTTTCGACTGTGCGGCCAACTCGCCTTCATAGGTGCTCCACTCGTCGAACGGACCCGAGTTCGCTGAGGGCGAATCATGGGTGGACCCATTCGCCTCAGTCGGCTCGGTGGGGCGATGCGACGACGGACTCGGACCGAACTGACCGACGCCTTTGGTCAACGTCAACAGTGCGAGGGCGCGCAGATGATCCTGTTTCTCGCCGGCGTCGGTCGGTGCCGTGGACGGTGTCTTCGTTGCGAACATCGCCGCCATGGCGGCTTCGAGGCGGCCGTGCAGTCGGGCGCCGGACTCCGGATCAAACGAGCCGGAGAGTCGCCACATGCCGGAGGCGCGGTCAGTCCACGTGCGCAAGCGGGTGGCCCGGCGTTGCCGGTCGAGTCGGCTCGTCCCACCGTCGGCGGCGATCTGCTCCGCTGCGGCGTTGAGGCTCGCAGCAAACTCCTCCGGCGTGGAGCCTGACGCCGCGGCCTGTTCGTTGAGTTCGGGTGCGGCTTCGGTGAGCCGCGCTTTCACCGGTCCATCGAGCGCGCCGAGAACCTTGGCGACCACATCGACGTGTTCGCCTCCGAGCACTCCGGCGTCAAGTGCGTCCGACAGCTCCGGAGTCTCGGCCAGCGCCGCAGCGCGTGCCATGACCTTTCCCCCATGACGGTTGGAGCGTTGCGCTCCCTTGGCGACATCTCGTTCCGGAGTGCCGGTGACCGTCTCGAGTCGACGGGCGACTTCGGCTTCCACGCGGTCGAGTCGCGCCCGGACGCAGCGGATGTTGTCGAGCGCTCCACGCAGTTCGTCGGCACGAGCAGCGCGGAGGTCGACGCGGCGAAACCCTTTCATGATCTCGCTGGGGTCGATGACTTCCATACGTACAATTGTACGAAAGGGGTGTGACAATCGAGAAGCCCCTTTGGAAAATCTCCCAAGAAAATATGTGCGGCTCGCAGGCTGGCCGCGCCGGGAGCGCACTCCAACTGCTCCGGAGCAACTGGCTCCCCGGACCATTCGAGCGTGCGTCAGGAGGCGCTCCGCGTGCATCCTGTGCTGAGCGCAACGCCATGCACGCGAAGCCGGCCGGCCCTGACCACTGGCCTTTCACGGGCCACACAACGCCGGAACGTCGACTCGTGCGGGTCCTTGACGATGTGGATCTTGCTGAAGACGCCGTCGCTGACGCGTTCACGCTTGCAACCCAACGATGGCCTGCTACCGGTGTTCCACCGAACCCGGGCGGGTGGATCACGACCACCGCCCGGAACCTGTCCATCGACCGTCTGCGTCGCGAATCCAGCCGAACCGAACGCCACCGCGCCGCACAACGAATCCACGAGCCCGACCCCGAACCTCCCATGACACCTGACCTCGGTGACCTCGATGTCATCAACGACGATCAACTCCGCCTCATCTTCTTGTGCTGCCACCCCGCACTGTCCCCCGACGTGCAAGTCGCCATGACGCTTCGCCTGCTCGGTGGACTCGAAACCACTGAGATCGCCCACGCGTTTCTGATCCCGGAAGCAACCATGGCGCAGCGGCTCGTGCGCGCCAAGCGCAAAATCCGTGACAACAACTTTCCGTACCGCATCCCCCCGGCCGCCGAACTTCCCGACCGGCTCCGCCCGGTGCTTGCATCGATCTATCTGATCTTCAACGAGGGCTACACCGGAACGTCCGGCGAGCTCGTCAGAGTTGATCTGTCGAGCGAAGCGATCCGTCTTGCCCGGCTCCTGGTCGACCTCATGCCCGACGAACCCGAACCCGCCGGTCTTCTCGCGCTCCTGCTGCTCACCGACGCCCGCCGACCCGCCCGCGTCGACAGCCACGGCGACCTCGTACGTCTCGCCGATCAGAACCGGGTCCTATGGGACCGCGAGCTCATCACCAAGGGCCAACTGATCGTGCGGGCGTGTCTGCGCCGCAACCAACCCGGCCCGTACCAACTCCAAGCCGCGATCGCCGCGGTGCACTCTGACGCTTTGCGCGCGTCAGACACTGATTGGGCTCAGATCGTTGCTCTGTACGACCAGCTTTACGCGGCCCAGCCCACCGACATTGTGTGGATGAACCGCTCCATCGCTCTGGCTGAACACGCCGGGCCTGGAGCTGGCCTCGCCGCGCTCGCTACCGTGCGCCTCGACAACTACCACCTCTACCACGCCACCCGCGCCGACCTCCTCGCACGAACCGGCCAAGGTGATGCAGCCGACACCGCGTACGCCAGGGCGATCGAACTTGCCACCAACGACACCGAACAACGATTCCTCCAACAACGCCGCGCCGCGCTACACAACGAACCGGGCCGCTGATCGATCGAGCGACCTCTCCGGAACAGTCTTCGTCGGGGCGTGTCGATTTTGAACGGATTGTTCGTGGATAGAACAGGAGGTCATCCCACCCGGAAGGCCCCGACATGAACACCACCACTACTCTCCCGACCGCCACGCGTCTCCACCAACACTGTCCCCGCCGACGACAACTTCACGACGAAACTCAGGGGTGTAACGGTGCTAGGTGCCGGTGTTGCCAGCGGAGCCACGGCAGCAGTTGCGACCACGATCATCGCAGCTGTCGCGAAGGCGGCCGATGTGCCGATCGCTATCCAACACAAAGCCATACCGGTCGGGGGGTTCGCCCAACTCACATTCATATGCGCGCTGATTGGTACTGGAGTTGCCGCGGTGTTCGTGCGACGCACCGGACGTTCTCGAACACGGTTCGTTCGCACCACCACTGCGCTCACGGTCCCTTCAATCGTTCGGGACCTCACGGTCGACACCCGTACCGCGACCCGAGCCACGCTCATCGCCACCCACCCTCGTCGCCGCGCTCATCATCATCCCCGTCCTCGCACGAAGACTCACCAACAACTGGCCCCGGCGAGACCGTCGCGAAAAACTTGGGCCGGTTCGCCGCCCGATATTGCTCACGCCGTCACACGTTCAGACAGATCAATAACCGGCCTATACGCGCTACGTCGGGCGCCTGAATTCGTGACACGGTCCGGCCACGGTCAGACCATGTGTAGCACGTTTGTGCTACACTGTCATCATGGCTACGACCACGGTTCGTCTCGACCCCGATGAAGAGCACACGCTGGACGAGTTGGCCGAGATCCATGGCGGCCGATCGAACGCACTTCGCGTGGGACTTCGCCTGCTCGCCGCCGAAACCCAACGGCACGCTGCCCTGGCGGATCTGCTCGCCGATTGGGAACACGAGGCAGGCCCGGTCGACGAAGGTGCCGTCGCTGCGATGAGCGACCGCTACGGCCTTGATTCTTGATTCTTGATTCTTGATTCTTGATGCCGGATTCCTGATCTCGGTCGATCGAGGTGAACGCGCCGCGCAGGAGTTCCTCACCGCAGCACTCGTCCACGAGACGCCCCTGACGACGACGCATCCCGTCATCGCCCAGGTGTGGCGCAATGGTGCTCGACAAGCACGCCTCGCCCGATTCCTGCAATCGGTGGTCGTTGTCGCCTTCGATGACGGACCCGAAGTTGGGAACCTGCTGGCGCGCTCGGGCACCAGCGACGTTGTCGACGCCCACCTTGTCGTCGTGGCCGTCCGGCGCTCAGAACCGATCTTGACCGGCGACGTGCATGACGTGGAATCGCTCGCCGCTTCACTGCCTGAACGTCGCCCAACTCTCCTGAGCTGGCCGTAGTAGCCGCACACTTCGCTCGCTCGCCTCCCGTCATCGACCACTGCACTCCCGGCCGATATACGGGTGATGCCGCCCGATAGCGACACCGCCCAGGCCAGCCGCTCGTACCAGCCAGAGTGCCGTGCGGACCGATGGCGCTGACATAGCTGCCCCGGAATACCGCGGGCTCCGTGACACGAGTTCTTTGCGGAGTTGGACAGATGCATTTCGGGCCGGTGCCGCGATAGCCGTGATGTCAGCTTCGTCATCGGTCAGCACGGTGCCGTTCGGCTCCGCTACCGCGGCCACGAGCGCAGCAACAGCAACCGCTTCTTCGATCGGCTGTGAAGCTCGGCTGCGCGTCGAGAAACTTCGATTCTCACCACTTCGCCCTTCATGACGGTCTCGACGAATGGGCTCACGGTCGCAGCGTCGCTCGATTCGTCAGGAACCGACAGAGGGGATATCGAGCCGAGTTGCGGGCAACGCAGAGAGTCCGCACGGGAACGACGGAGCGTTTTCAGCGGCGACGAATCACGGCGAGCGGGTTACTCCCTGGCGAGCGACGCCGGGATGCCCGGGAGTGCAACCCACGGCTGCTTGTGTTCACACCACGCTTCCACGTTGGGAATGACACCGGATTTGTCGTCGAGCGTCCCCGCCTTCACGGCGAGGATCCCAGCCGGACTGACCAACGCCGAATAGATCGGCGAGCCGCACTGACCACAGAATCGGCGGTGCACGTAGACGGCGTCGTTGTTCTCACCGCGATCTTCGAACGTGCTGAGGTTGCCGGACACGGTCATCTGACTCTCGTGCACGATGAGGTTGACCGAGAAGGCTGAGCCACCCTGGCGCTGGCAGTGGTCGCAGTGGCACACGGCGGTGGCGATGAGGTCGCCCGCGATTTCGTAGGTGATCTGCCCGCAGAGGCAGCGTCCGGTTTGCGTCATGGCGGGAAGCTAGCACCGGCCGCTCTGATCACCAAGGCGGTGTGCCGCCGTCCTTTCAGGGGGGTTCGCCCGGTCGGCAGCTACCCGCCGGCGGCCGGGCGGCCTTCGCGCCACGCCCGGCTGGCGGCGACCGGTTGGGTGATGGCTCGTGGTTCCGACGTGGCCCAACCCCAGCCCGAGATGATGTTCATCTCGGTGACGAGCCAGCGCCCGTCGATGATCTGCGCGCGTAGTTGATACATGCCGCCCTGGATCCATCCGAGGGTGCCGACCGACGTCATGAAGTACGCCGACAGCTCACCGCTCGAGGCGTCGTCGGACACCGCCACGCTGACGTTGGCGGAGTGGTGTCCGCCCTTGATCGACGGCTCCACCGCGCCGGCGTGACGGGAGTAGAGCGGACGGATCTTCTCGGGGCCGAGCAGATGGAGGTCCTGGCCCGACCCGGGCGGAAAGTTCAGGACGTTCAACGTCGCCTCGGGCGCGAAGCAAGCGACCACCTCGTCGGCCCGGTCAAGGTCAAGGGCATAGAGGTAGCGGTGGAAGAGGGCCTGCACGGCGTCTTTCGCCGTGAAGCGGGCCACGGATGTCCGCAGCGTGGCGACCTCAGTCATAAGCGCGCGTAGTTCGTCGGATTCGGTTGTCATGTGTATCTCGCTTTCGTGATCACTGCCCGCCGGAAACGACGATGTTCTGTCCCGTCACCCAAGACCCGGCCGGGGACGACAGCCAGACGACCGCGGCGGCGATGTCGCTCGGCGTGCCGAGACGACGCAACGGGATGCGCTGCGCAATGGCGGGCAGCATCTCGTCGGTGACACCGCCGATGGTGCGGGTGGACTCGGTGGGCACGTTGCCGGGAGAGACCACGTTCGCCCTGATGCCCCGTGGACCGAGCTCGGTAGCCAGCGTGACGGCCAGGTGGTTCATGGCGGCCTTCGCCGCGCCGTACGCCGCGAAGTTGACTGCTGGGCGCAGGCCGGCGATGGACGAGATACCGATGATCGACGAGCCGGGCGGCATCACTTCGGTGCAAGCTCGGGCGGCCACGAAGTGCGGGCGCAGGTTCAGCGCAAGCTGCCCGTCCCAATGCCAGTCGGGGAAATCGGAGAACGCGAAGTTGCCCGGGTGGTCCGAGGTTCCGGCGTTGCTGACCCAGATGTCGAGCCGCCCCAGGCCGCCCACCGCAGCGTCGATGAGCCGAGGCACGGTGTCGTCCGCGGTGATGTCTCCCACGACCTTCACGGCACGTCGCCCGCGCCGCTCGATCTGCGAGATCACCTCATCGAGCTCGTGTTCGCGGCGGGCGGTGACCACGAGGTCGGCACCGGCGTCAGCGAGCCCGATGGCGATGCCGCGCCCGATGCCGCGGCCGGCGCCGGTCACCACGGCGACGGCGTCGTCGAGACGGAACTGCACCATGAGGTCGGCGAGTGCAGGATCGGTCGGCGTCGTCGTGGGCAGACCCGTTCGGCCGGTGGGGTTGAGAAGCGACATCTGTGGCTCAGTTCCCGGCCAGCGCGGCGACCACGGGGGCAAACGCGTCGGCATTGCGGTCCGACACGGTGATGTAGCTGAATCCGTATCGATCGCGGCGTTCCCGGAGGGTGTCGCAGATGTGATCGACGGAGCCGATCAGCGCGTTGGGATGCGCGGCCATCTCGGGACCCGACAACCCGAACATCGTGCCCATCTTCTCGGCGGTGGTTGCCGCGTCATCGGTGACGACGGTGAAGTAGGCGCCGATTTCCAATTCGATGCTGTCGAAGCGGTCGCCCGCCCCAGATCGAACCCAGCCGACTTTCTCGTCCATGGCCGATGCCGACGACGACTGCACGCCTGCGGGCCCGACGACACCGGCGCGGTTGTTGAAGTTGATACTGACGACGTCGGCGACGCTGCCGGCGTACGAAAGGACCTTACGGGCGCCGCCGCCGATCATGAGCGGAGGGCGCGGCCGCTGGGTGGGCAGGGGTTGCCCCTTGAACCCGGTCGCGTTGATGTGTGTGCCTGCGACCTCGATCGCCTCGCCACTGAAGAACGCGTCGAAGAACGAAACCGTCTCGGCGAGCCGGGCGATACGGGTGGGGGCATCGTCCATCGTGAGCCCCATGGCGGTGTATTCGCTGGCCGTCCATCCGGCACCGAGGCCGAGCTCGAAGCGGCCGTCGCTGAGCAGGTCGAGCGTCGCTGCGGTCTTGGCCAGGACGACGGGCTGGTGGTAGTCGATGCACAGCACCCTTGCTCCCACCCGCAGCGTCGTCGTGACCGCGGCTGCCGTCGCCATGGCCGGTATGGCGGCCAGCATCTGCCCGCCGTTCGATCCGGTGTCCACGTAGTGATCGGCCACGAGAAGTGTGCTGTAGCCGAGGTCCTCAGTCTTTCGGGCGAGGTCCTTCCACGCGGTGCCCGATGCTGCCGTCGAACTGGTCAGCGCAAAGCGGAAGGGCTTCACTGGCATGTCAGACCTCCTCAGGTGATGCGACCGTTCCGGTCACGGGTACGTTGTAGCAGGAGTGACCCGGCCGATCACAGCCGACGCCGGTCGCGAGCTCAGCCGTGCGGTGGGCCGAAGAGATCGCCGGAAATGGCGACGCGCTCCAACACCTGCGGCGCCGTGAACTTCAGGGGTTTCCCATCGGCGCCGGCGCGCACGTCGTCCCAGTTGATCGGCGTTGACACCGTGGCATTCGGTCGTGCCCGCAGGGAATAGGCGCACACCGTGGTTTTCGCGCTGACGTTCTGGCTCCAGTCGATGAGCACCTTGTCGGGACGCAGTTCCTTGGCCTGCTTGGCCACGATCTGGTCCGGATGCGACAGCGCGAGACCCTCGGCGAGTCTCTTCGCCAGTTCGGTCGCCCCGCCCGCGCCGCCATACGGAAGAGGCGTCGGTGGCGTGGCGTAGAGCTGCATCCCTTTGGAGCCACTCGTCTTGGTATGCAGGGTCATACCGAGCGGTTCGAGCACCGTGGCGATGATGAGCGCCACGTCGCAGCATTCAGCGATCCCGGTGCCCGGGCCGGGATCGAGATCGAACACGATCCGGTCGGGGTCCCAGCCGTTGTCGGCGGCGCGATGCAGCGGCACGTGGAGCTCGAGCGCAGCGAGATTGGCCATCCAGACGAGTGTGGGGAGATCGCGGCACACGATGTAGGTGTTGTCGCGGAGCTCCACCCGTTCGATCCAATCCGGTGCGTGCGACGGAATGTTCTTGTTGTAGAAGCTCTGACCATCGATCCCGTTCGGGTAGCGCTTCATGGTGATGTTGCGTCCGGCGAGGTGTGGCAGCATCACCGGCGCTATGCGCACGTAGTAGTCGATGACCTGACCCTTGGTCGTGCCATCGGGGTAGAGAACCTTGTCGAGATTCGTCAGGGTGAGCTGGCGACCCTCGATCTCCGTCACCAAGCTCTGGCCGGCCACGTGCCTCGTCCTCGCCCGGGTGAAGTCGGGCTACGAGGCCTTCTTGGACTTTGCCGCGGCCAACGACGCCTCGAGCGCGGCCATGAGGTCGAGCACCTTCGGCGCCTCGGAGGGGGGCGGCAGTTCGTAGACGGTCCCCATGGACTTCGCCTCGATCAGCGCCTGCACCTTGTCGCGATAGTCGTCGCGGTACAACGAGGGATCGAAGGCTTCCGACGCGGACGTCTCGACCAGCATCTTGGCCATGGCCAACTCCTTCTCGGCGATCTCCATCGACCCGTCGGGCAGACCGTCGATCTCGGCCGGGTCCACGACCTCGTCGGCATAGAGCAGCGTCTCCATGCACAGGAGATCCCCGAGGGGCCGGATGGCAACGAGATATTCCTTCGTGCGCATAACGACCTTCGCGATCGCCACCTTGCGGGTCTCGGCCATGGCTTTGACGAGCAGCGCGTAGGGACGGGCACCGCCCTTGTCGGGGGCGATGTAGTACGCCTTGTCGAAGTACACCGGGTCGATGTCGTCGAGGCTCACGAACTCGAGGATCTGCACGGTCTTCTCGTTGTTCGCGTCGCGGGGTGCGAGCGCATCGAGCTCCTCGGGTTCGATCACGACGTAGCGATCCCCTCCGAGGTCGTAGCCCTTCACGATGTCGTCGCCGGAAACCTCCTCGCCCGTCACCGTCGAGACCCGCTTCTGCTTGATCCGGGCCCCCGTGGATCGCTCGAGCTGGTTGAACGAGATGTCCTTCGACCGCTGCGCGGTGTAGAGCTTCACGGGCACGCTCAGCAGCGCGAAGCTGATAGTTCCGGTCCAGGTCGGTCGGGCTGCCATGGCGAAAGGCTAACGCCGGGCCAGCAAGCCGGCGACGGTCGCCTATCGCGACGTGATGAGCTCACTGACCCGCTGCGCCAGGTGCTTGGCGATCTCGAGCGAAGCGGTGGCCGCCGGTGACGGTGCGTTGCACACGTGCAGCGCGTTCGGTCCGTCGACGAGCAGGAAGTCATCGACCAGCCCGCCGTCTCGGCGCAAGGCCTGGGCCCGAACACCTGCCGGCGAAGGTTCCAGATCCTCGGAACGCACTTCGGGGATCAGCTCTTGCAGGCTGCGGGTGAACCGGGCCTTGCTGAACGAGCGGAGCATCTCCTTGGTGCCATCGCGCCAGTGCTTCTTGGCGAGCCTGGCAAACCCGGGGTACGTGAGCACCTCGGCGAGGTCCCGCACGTTCACGTCGCGCTTGCGGTAGCCCTCGCGTTTGAACGCCAGCACGGCGTTCGGTCCACAGTGCACGTTGCCGTCGATCATGCGGGTGAAGTGCACGCCGAGGAACGGGAAGTCGGGATTGGGCACCGGATAGACGAGACCTTTCACCAGGTGTCGGCGATCGTGACGAAGCTCGTAGTACTCGCCGCGGAAGGGGACGATCTTGGCCCCCGGGTCGCCACCGCCCTGGCGGGCGAGCCGGTCGCTCTGCAGCCCCCCGCACGTGACGAGCACATCGGCCCGGACTTCGCCTTCGTTGGTGCTCAGCCGATATCCGGCTCCGTCCCGATCGATGGCCGTGACCTCGACCCCCGTGCGAACCGTTACACCGCTCTTCGCCGCATCGGCAGCAAGCGCTCGGCAGATCCCGACGTAGTCGACGATGCCGGTGCTCAAGACCTGGACCGCCTTCACGGACTGCACGTGGGGCTCGATCGTCCTCGCCTCGTCGGCGTCGATCAGACGCACGGGGATGTCGTTCTGCTTCCCTCGCTCGTACAGCTCGAGCAGACCGGGGATCTCCGACTCCTTGGTGGCAACGATGAGCTTGCCGCAGATCTCGTAGGCGACACCGTGCGCCTTGGCGAAGTCGACGATCGACTCCGCGCCGGCGCGGCACATCGTCGCTTTGAGACTTCCCGGCGTGTAATAGATCCCGGAATGGATCACTCCGGAGTTCCGTCCGGTCTGATGGCGGGCCAGATCGGACTCCTTCTCGAGGAGGGTGATGGTCGACCCCGGGCGCTGCCGAACAAGGGTCCACGCCGTCGCCAGGCCGACGATGCCGCCACCGACGACCACGATCTGCGCATTGTTCATCGCTCAACCAATCGCCGCGCCAGGCCGCATGCCTCGACACCCCACAACGTTGTCACAAGCTACCGTCTGGCCGGTACGGTGCATCAGTGCTCTGGTCGTTGCTCCGTCGAAACCGCGACTACCGGACCCTGCTGGTGGCCCAGATCATCTCGTTCGCAGGCGACTGGTTCGCGACCGTGGCCTTCGCCGGCCTGGTGCTCGACCGGACCGACTCCGATCTGCTGGCCACGCTGGTGTTCGTGGTCTCGGCGCTGCCCGCGTTCTTGGTCACGCCGCTCTCGGGGCCCGTGGCCGACCGATTCGACCGACGCCGGATCATGGTGGTCTGCTCGATGCTGCAGGGCGTCGTGGCCCTGGGCTTCCTGGCCTCCCAGACGCGCTGGATCGGATTCGGCTTCATCGCGCAGGGGGGCATTGCCGGCATCGGCGCGTTCTTCGGGCCGGCATCGCAGGCGGCGATCGTGAACCTCGTCGATCCGGACGACCTTCCGACGGCGCTGGCCGCCTCGTCATCGGTCTGGGGGGCGATGCTCGCCATCGGGTCCGGCCTCGGGGCGCTCGTCGCCAGCCAGTTCGGCCGTTCTGCCGCCTTCGGCATGAATGCGGCGAGCTTCGTCGTGGCGGCGGTGCTGATCAGCACGATTCGGGGGAAGACGTCGCAGCGTGCGAGCGGGGCGCCCCGTCAGCCGATGCGGCCGATTGCGGACTCGGTCGAGGCGATCCGCTATGCCCGATCGAATCGGTACATCAAGGTGTTCTTCTTCTCGAAGGCCGGATTCGGACTCGGAACCGGGGTGGTCGGTCTGCTCGCCGTCTTGGCGAAGCGCCGTTTTGCCGCAGGTGACGGCGGCACAGGAGTCCTCCTGTTCGCCCGAGGACTCGGCGTGCTGAGCGGCCCGTGGTTCGTTCGCATCGCTGCTCGGCGAGGACTCTCCGGCGTGATCGCTTGCTGCGGTATCGGAGCGATCGTCTACGGCCTCGGCTACCTCTTCGTCTCCTGGGCGACGGCCCTCGCCTTCGCCGCCGTTGCGGTCTTTCTCGCGCACCTGGGTGGTGGCGCGCAATGGTCATCGGTCACCTACGGGATCGCCATGACCGCGCCGGACGAGGTTCGCGGTCGGATCAGCGCCGCCGACTTTGCCCTCGTGACCCTGTCGATGAGCATCTCCCTCGGTGTGGCCGGGTGGGCGTCGAGCCATTGGGGACCCATCTCGACCATACGTGCACTTGCGATCTTGCAGTTGTGCTGGGGTGCGTTGTTCCTCACGCTGACGCGCGAGCTGCGCAACGAACCTGTCGCCGCGATCGAGCCCCTGGCCACAGCAAGCGGAGCGCAGCCCGCACAGTAGCGGCGTCAGCCGCGAGCAGCCTTGAGGCCGGCGAGCACCCGTGACGGAGTGAGTGGGAAGCGGTCGAACCAGACCCCGGTCGCGTCGTGGAGTGCGGCAGTGACCGCCGGGGCGTAGGTCATGAAGGGCATTTCGGACATGCCCCGGACGCCGAACGGACCGAGCGGATCGGCAAGCTCGAGAATCACCGAGTCGACCCGCCGTGGGATGTCGCCGATGCCCGGAATCAGGTAGCCGGAGAAGCGGGGGTTCGTGATGTGTCCGTCGCTCACCTGCAGGTCTTCGCTGAGCGCATAGCCGTGGGCCTGCACCACACATCCTTCGATCTGTCCGACGACGCCCATCGGGTTGACCGCTCGGCCCACATCATGCGCGCTTACGACGTGGTCGACCACGATGTGGCCGGTCTCGGTGTCGACGCTGAGCTCGACCACCTGTGCCACGTAGCCGTAGGAGAAGTTCGGCGTGCACGAACCGTCGACCGGGCTCAGCGGCTCGGTCGGCGGCGGCGTGTAGCGGAACCGCCCGATCGCCGGCCGCGCGCCCTCTCGCCAGGCCTTGTCGGCCTCCTCGGCCGCTCCCAGAATGGAGTTGCCCGACATCCACGTGAGGCGGCTCGCGCTCGCCGAGCCGGAATCGCCGGAGGACGATGTGTCGGAGAAAACGCCCTTGACCTTCTCCACGGGAAGCCCTACTGCCTCGGCTGCCATCTGGAGGAACGCGGTGTGGGCTCCCTGGCCGACATCGGCTCCGCCATGAAACACGGTCGCGCCGGACGGCGACTCGTCGTGCTCCGAGCCGAAGAGGTGGATCTCCGCCTCGCACCGCTCGGGGAACCCGAAGGAGAACCCGATGTTCTTGTACGCGCAGGCAACGCCACGGCCCCGTTTGATCGCGCCGGCAACTGCGGGGAGCGAGGCGACAGGTGAGAACGGCTGCTCAGGTGCGAGCGGCTCGTCGAAGTGTGACCGCTCGGCGCACGCCTCGAGTACCTCGGGAAGCGTCACCCCGGCGGGCATGACGGTCTGCGTGATGCCGATGCTCCCTTCGCGCAGCACGTTGCGGCGGCGGATCTCCACCGGATCGATGCCGAGTGCCTCCGCGAGCTTGTTCATCTGGCTCTCGGCGACGAACGTTCCCTGAGGCCCGCCGAAGCCTCGGAACGCACCGCCGATCGCGGCGTTCGTGTAGACGCCGTAGCTGTCGACCCTCGCGTTCGGGACCTCATACGCCCCGCAAATGGCCAGGTGCAGGTTCCCGAGGACCTTGTTGGTCGTGTAGTTGTAGCCGCCCGAGTCGAGGTACGCGGTGGCTTCGCAGGCGAGCAGCTTCCCGTCGGCCGTGGTGCCCCACTTTGCATGTGCCTTGCCCCGGTGCCGCTTGTGGTGGCCGACGATCGATTCCTCCCGTGACCAGATCGCCGCGACCCTTCGATCGATGCCGAGGCTGTGCACACGTTTCGCGGCGAGAGCGAGAACGATCTGCAGGGTCATGTCCTCGCGACCTCCGAAGGCACCGCCGATGGCCGGGTAGATCACCCGGATCTCCGCGGTGGGCACGTCGAGGGCGTGGGCGATCTGCTCGAGGTCTTCATAGGTCCACTGACCGGCGACTTCGACGGTGACGCGACCTTCTTCGTCGATGTACGCAACTCCGGCCTCGGGCTGGAGATAGGCATGCTCCTGGTACGGGAACTCGTAGTCGGACTCGACGATCGCGGCCGCTTCGGCCCACACCGCGTCGGGATCGCCTTTGCGGATCACGTAGTGGGTATAGGCGTTGGTGTCGAGCCCGTTCTCGGGGTGCAGCATGACGGATGTCGTAAGTGCACTGTCGATATCGGCGAGGACAGGCAGGGGTTCCCATTCGACGACGATCGCCGCAGCGGCGGCATCGGCCTGTTCGACTGTCTCGGCCACGATCACGCACAACGCATCGGCTTCCCAGCGGCTGACGTCGCATCGGGTCGATGCTCGCCCGGTGTGTTCCAGCCCGAGCAGCACCGGCTGGTCAAAGAGCGTCAACCCATACTCGTTCACCGGAACGTCGGCCGCCGTGAGAATGCACACGACGCCGTCGACGGCTCGGGCTGCATCGAGATCGCACCGGATCAGCCGGGCATGGGCCTGATTGGTGAAGACGACCTTCGCCCACAGCGCATCGACCGGAATGAGGTCGGACGGATACGTGGCATCCCCGGTGACTTTGGCGAATGCATCCCGTCGGAGCATTGACTGACCGACAGCCATCACTTCACCTCTGCGTTCATTGCCGCCGCAGCTTCAACGAACTCGGTTGGCTTTCCGAGCCCGGCACTCTTCATCGCCGCCGCCGCTTCCACCGCTTCGATGATCTTGTAGTAGCCGGTGCAACGGCACAGGTTCCCGGCCAAGCCCTGGGTGATCTGTTCCGGACTCGGTCTGGGCGTTTCGTCGATCAGCGCGGCACTGGCGACGAGGAACCCCGGGATGCAGTAGCCGCACTGCACCGCGCCCTTCTCCACGAACGCGCGCTGTATCGGGTGAAGCGCTTCAGCGTCGGCAAGACCCTCGACGGTGACGATCGTTGCGCCTTCTGCTCGGGCGGCCGGGACGAGGCACGACATGACGGCCGCGCCGTCGAGCATGACGGTGCACGCACCGCACTCACCCTCGGCGCAACCTTCCTTCGTTCCGTTCAGGCGGAGGTCGTCACGCAGCCAGTCGAGCAAGGTTTTCCCAACGGCGTTTGCGGCTCGGTGCTCTGCGCCGTTGACGGTCGTGAGGACGGTGGTCGTCGCGTCGATCACTCCGGTAGCCCCTGGCGACGGGGCACTGTCGGCCCCGCGCAGACACGGTGCAGCGACGGGCCAACGCTCGGCCTGCCGGTTCCGGGCGATCGTCGCGAGGGTACGTTCGACAAGCACGCCGATGGTGTCGACCCGATACTGCGCCGTTGCCCGCACGTCATCGAGAGGGGTCGATGCCGCGAGCACGGCGGCTGAGGCAGCAGCGACCGCATCGCTGTCGAGCTTCACGCCGACCAGTGCGGCTTCGGCGGCCTCGACGAGCACCACCTTCGATGCAACGCTACCTATTGCTATGTGTGCAGATGAAACGGTCTCGCCGTCGGCGGCGAATCCAACCACGGCCGCGAGGTGGATCACCGAGATTGCCTGCGCCGATCGATTGCCGAGCTTCACATAGAGGCCACGCTCATTCGGCTTCGTCAGCCGAACGCGTAGTTCGACGACAAGCTCGTCGTCGGCTCGCTGCGTCGACCGGAACCCGGTGATGAACTCGGAGACCGGCATGGTTCTCGTTCCCCGCACCGAGCGGAGCACGACCGTCGCGCCGAGCGCAAGCAGGGCGCTGATGGTGTCGTTGGCCGGGCTGGCAGTGACGATGTTGCCCACGAGCGTGGCCCGGTTCCGGAGTTGGGGCGATCCGACTTCCCAGCAGGCCTGCGCAAGCGGAAGTGCGCGTTCGACCAGTACGGCGGATCGCACGACGTCGTTGTGGGTGACCATCGGTCCGAGAACCGCTTCGTCCCCATCGACCCCGATCGACGCCGCGCCGGGGATTCGACTGATGTCGATGAGGAGAGCAAGGTCGGCTCGGGCGTTGCGATCGATCTCGACGAGGAGGTCGGTGCCGCCCGCAATCGGGCGGGCGGCCGCCCCATAGGTGCCGAGCAGCTTCACCGCGTCGTCGATCGAAGCGGGTGCAACGTAGGCCGCGGGAGGAGCAGTGTGTCGTTGGACAGGATGCAGGTGCGTTGCGGTACTCACTCGGGCCTCTCAGGTCTGATGTGGGCGTTGACGAACAAGGGTGAATCGCATGTCGGAGGGCGGGTACCAGTTGCGACTCCACCAGATCGGGGTGTTGTCGGCGGTGTACCCCGTCTCGGTGATCTGGAGCACCGGAGTCCCTGACGCCACGGGCGAGCCGGGATAGCGAACGGCTTCTCCGTCGACCGCCCGCACCTCGCTGAGCTGGTACTCGGTGGAGGCATTCGTACGCGTACGTAGAAAGTCGAAGAGGGGCTCGGTCTGGGCCGGCTTCTTCGCACAGGATGCAGCGAGTGCCTCGCCGAGGAGACGGACAGGCACAGCACACTCGATGAAGATCATCGGTGCGGCGTCGGCAGTGAACGTCTTGAGCGTCTGGAGCACGAGGTCGTCCGGTCCGAGCCCAAGGGCTCGGACCACGTCGTCGTTCGGCTCGACGACCGCGGCGCCATCGAAGACAACGCCGACCCGGGCGCCGTTGCGAGCGAGCACATCGCCCAGATCACGCGCCTCGGTGAGGGTGTGCGACAGCGACGATGCGGCCGCCGTGACGAAACTGCCACGGCCCTGATGGCTGACGATCATCCCGCGTCGGGCGAGGGCGCCTACGGCGGTGCGAATGGTTGCCCGGCTGACGCCGAGTTCGGCCGACAGTTCGTGTTCGGTGGGGAGCCGGTCACCGACGGCGAACTCGCCGCCGGTGATGCGCTCCGCGATCGCCGCCTCGACCTGCGCGGCGAGGGGGATCGCTCTCGGAAGTCGGGCCATGCACCGCAGCCTACGAGGTTGTCAGTTGACAGCCAACTTGTTTCGAAGATGCGTCGCGCCGGTTTCGGCGCGGTGATCGTCGCCGACCTCCCGTCGATGGTCCGCATCCCACATCAACGGTCTTGGCATCCCAGATAGGCGAAATCTGGTCGGCGGGTTCCCGGTTTTGCCTGATGTGGGATGCGAACTGCACCGAGCTGGGATCAGCTCGGGCGAGGCCGACTCCGGTTCGGTTGGGCGGAATGACCTCAGGCGCGGCGGTCCTGGAACCGGCGACCGTCGGCGACCAGTCGTTCGAGGAACGGCGAAGGCGT
>JANLRD010000216.1:0-2086 GCA_031368215.1 Acidimicrobiia bacterium
GGCCTACGGGGTCACGCAGCACGCCGGCCTTGCCGAGGACACGCTCGATCACCGGCTGAACAGCCGCACCGTGAAGATGAACCGTCTCCACCGGTATCTCTACTGGAACATGAACTACCACATCGAACACCACATGTTCCCGACCGTGCCGTTCCACGCTCTGCCGGCCCTCCATGAAGCGGTGAAGGCCGACTTCCCGCCGGTGTACCCGGGCTTTCGGGCGACGTACGGCGAGATCCTCCGCGCTGCTCGCGGTCAGGCGAAAGACCCCTCGTTCTTCATCGATCGCAAGCCGCTGCTTCCCGCCCCGAGTGCTTCGCCGACACCCTCAGACCCTGCCGTCGACGAAACGCCGCACGATGCCGGGGCGCCGCTTCCCGCAGTACACGACGGCTGGGTCGAGGTCGGCCCCGCATCGGCATTGGCGATCGACGACGTGCTCGGGTTCGACTGCGGCGATCATACGTACGCGATTTATCGCGTCACCGACGGAACCGTCCATGCCACCGATGGGCTCTGCACGCACGGAGCGTTTCGACTCTGCGAAGGCCACGTTGCCGACGGGGTGATCGAGTGTCCGAAGCACAACGGACGCTTCGACATAGCAACCGGAAAGGCGGTCGGCCGACCCGTGAAGGTCGACCTCGCCGTCCACGAGGCGAGAGAGCACAACGGCCGCATCGAACTGCGAATCCGCCCTACCCAGCAGAGCTGACGTGCTTTCTGCTCAGTCCACCGGGCCGAGCGCAGCGCTACCGGGAAGGTTCGGCTTGACACGGCGTCGAGCGCGAGAGCGGAGCAGCGGCTTGGGGGCATGGCTGGCCGGACCTCGGTCCTGAAGCGATTCGACCTTGGTCTCCACGAGCAGCACACGCGCTTTGCGCTTCGACACGCTCCGCAGCCGGTGCGGGAGTCGTGACGGGTAGGAGAGGAAATCGCCTGCACCGAGTGTCGAGACCGAGCCATCGAGGTCGACCTCGATCGTTCCCTCGATCACGTACAGGGCTTCGAAACCCTCATGTTCCCAGTAGTCGAGGAACTCGGCCGGCAACCCCTCGAACTGCAGAACGTGGAACGGTGCTGTGCCGGCGAGCATGAGATGGCACACCGATTCAGCGGCGGTGCCCGTGACTTCGACCACGGTCTCCTCCCCCGCCCGGATAAGGGTCGGTTCCGTGGTCGTGCCGATCGGACCGCCGAAGAACGCCTGCGGCGTGGTGCCGAGGGAGTGGGCGATCCGGTAGAGCGACATCATCGAGGGTCGCGCCCGACCGTTTTCCACTTGGGAAAGGAACGGCTGTGACAGATCGACCTCAGCCGCGAGTTCCACCAACGTGAGGTCACGCGCCAGTCGCCGTTCGCGAATGGCCTTCCCCAGGGTTTCCCATTCGATGGAATCGAGCGCCACGTCGGACATACCTTCATTGTCCACCACCGGAGGTCAAACCGCAGGCTTGATGATTGACTTGTCCGAGAATTCTTCCCGACGTAGCCAACTTCCGTCTGGTTCGGCGCATGCAACAACGTGCTGCCGGCGCGGGTCGAGATACCCACGTGCCCCGAAACCGGACATCGTCCGACCATCACCCGAGGCGGGCTTCGCTACGGGGCCACGGATACTACACACGACTCGGTCCGGGAATCGTCACCGGCGCCGCTGATGACGACCCGTCGGGGATAGCGACGTACCCCCAGGTCGGTGCCGCTCAGGGAATGACCTTGCTGTGGATGGCGCCGCTGCTGCTTCCTCTTGCCGTGGGGGTCCAAGAGTCGTCAGCACGTCTGGGGCTGGTCACGGGCAAGGGTCTGGGGACGCTGATCCGCCAACGCTTCCCACGTTGGATGCTGATCAGCTCTGTCATGCTGGTTGCGACCGCCAACACGCTCAACACCGCCGCCGACCTCGCATCGATGGCCGCCGCGCTGCGGCTCCTCGTGCCCGTCCCGATCAGCGTGGCCGTCGTGTTGTTCGCCGCCGGAATGGCAGTCACAGAGGTGCTCGTGCCCTACCACCGCTACTCGCGCGTGTTGCGCTGGTTCGCGCTGTCGCTGTTGGCCTATGCGTTGGTCCTCGCTGTCGTCCACG
>JANLRD010000282.1:0-7939 GCA_031368215.1 Acidimicrobiia bacterium
GCTGATTGCCGGACCGTTGTTTGTGCACTGAGCATCACGCCACCGCTCTGCTTGCTGATTGCCGGACCGTTGTTTGTGCTCTGAGCATCACGCCACCGCTCTGCTTGCTGACTGCCGGACCGTTGTTTGTGCACTGAGCATCACGCCACCGCTCTGCTTGCTGATTGCCGGACCGTTGTTGCTGACTTCACGCATCACGCCACCGACATCTTGGTATAGACGTCTTCCAAGAGCTGATCGCTGTTCGGCAGCGGGCTGGCCTCGGCGAACTCGATGGCGTCGGCGATATCGGCGCGCTGGGTGGCCCATTCTTCGGCAGCTTCTTCGGCCGACATGATGTTGAGCGATGCGAGGCGAGCCTCGAGGCTGAAGATCGGATCGCGCTGCTTCCAGATCTCCACCTCGGAGTCGGGGCGGTACTTGAGGCCCAGGTTCTGCACGCCGTGGTGGTTGTAATAGCGATACGTCTTGGCCTCGAGCAGCGTGGGCCCCTTGCCCTCACGAGCGCGGGCGATTGCCTCCGCCGCCGCTTCGTAGACGGCGACAGAATCCATTCCATCGACGATGACGCCGGGCATCCCGTAGCCCTGGGCGCGATCGACGATGTCGGTGATCGCCATCGTCTTGTCGCGTGGGGTGAACTCGCCGTATTCGTTGTTCTCGCAGGCGAACACGATCGGCAGTCGCAATGCGCATGCCATGTTCGCGGCCTCATGAAAGGCCCCGATGTTCGTCGCTCCATCGCCGAAGAACGCCACGGCGACATTGCCGTCATCGCGGTACTTGTGGGTGAACGCCGCGCCGACAGCAATAGGCGAGCCAGCGCCGACGATGCCGTTGGCGCCGAGCATGCCGAGGTCGAGCGAGCTGATGTGCATCGAGCCACCCTTCCCGTTGCAGTAGCCGGTGGCCTTGGCCATGAGTTCGGCCATCATCGGACGGAAGAGCCCACCCTTCGCCACGAGGTGCCCGTGACCGCGATGTGTCGACGTGATGGAGTCGGCGTTGGTGAGATTCGCGCACACTCCAGCAGCCACGGCTTCTTCGCCCACGTAGAGGTGCAGGAAGCCGGGAAGCTTGCCCGCCTCGGCGAGTCGCCCGGCGGCCTCTTCGAAGAGGCGGATGCGGACCATGCGCCGATGAAGATCGCGCAGGGTGTCCTTGGAGAGTTCCATCTGGGTCCTTTGAAAGCGTGGGATTAGGCGGTAGCGCCAAGGCTCCAGCGAATGCCGCGCCGGAGGAGTTCGTAGTACTGCGGTTCGTCCCATGAACCGCGCTCGATGCGCGGGTAGTACGCAATTCGAGGGACCATGTCGTAGTGACCGCGGCAATGGCCGAGGGTGTTGTAGAGCACGGCACCAGTGCCGAGCTCGCGGAGGTACATCACGAGGTGCTCATCGGTGCCCCTCGTCTCCACGCTCCAGTCCGACTCCGCGAACCCCGTCGCCTCACCACTCCAGTTCGTGTGAAGAAGCGGGGTGAGCATGGATCGGTCGGCGTACTCACTGAGATACAGCTCGTCGTTCGTTTCGAAAGAACTGAGGCTGGCGACCAGCCAATTGTCGGGTGCGCTCACGTCGACCCGGTAGGGCTGATGAATCGGCGGATGAAACGGCGGGTGCGCGACGAACTGGCTACCGAGTGTGTCGGCCCAGAGCGGGAAGCAGCGCGGTGCTTCCACGCCATTGGGCCCGGAGAGATCGAGGGCGGAGTTGGTGCCGTGGAGCGCCAGCCAGCGTCCACCGCCCTCGACCCACGAACGAATCGCCTGCTGCGCTGCTTCGCTTGGACGGACGTCGCAGGTGTAGCTGATGAGCACGGTGCCAGCCGTGATCGACGTGGTGTCTTCGTAGTCGGCGAGCACCTTCACCCGGAGGTGCTCGTGCTCGGCCAGGAGTTTGAGCAACTCCAGTCGGGCATAGTCGAAGTCGTGGTGGAGGCCTCCAGCCACAAGGCAGGCGTTGATTCGCTCAGCCATCTGCGTCTCAGTAGTTGATGCGCTTGAGGAAGCCACCGTCGACGGTGAGGTTCACGCCGTTGATGTGCTTGGCGCGGTCACTCACGAGAAAGGCAACGGCGTCGGCGACGTCTTGGGCCACGCCCATCTTGCCTCCGGGATGGCCCTTCTCGGTCGCCTCGAAGAACGTCGCCATGCCCTGCTTGATCTTGTCCCAATCGCCGCCCTCGATGAAGATCGGCCCGGGCGACACGACGTTGCAGCGGATGCCCTTGGCGCCGAGGACCTGGGCCTGGCCGAGCGTCCAGTTGGTGACGGCCGCCTTGAAGGCGCTGTAGCTCCCGCTGCCACTCGCGAAGTGTTCGGCAACCGCCGTGGTGCCGATGCTGATCAACGATCCGCCGCGTTCGGCGAGGAACGGCGTGGCCGCCTCGACGGAGTGCAGCAGGGCCATGAGATCGATCTCGAAGTTGTTCTTCCAACCCTCGAGCTTGCGAGCCGGTTTCCCGGACGTGTTGTGGACAAAGATGTCGATCCCGCCGAGGGCTTCAGCCGATGACGTGATCCAGGCCTTGAGGGCATCGCCATCGGCGGCGTCAACGGCTGCGCCGACGACCTTGCCTTTGCCCTTGGCCGACATTTCGGCGACGGCGGTCTCGACGTCGGCGGCCGTGCGAGCGCAGATCGCCACGGAGGCACCTTCGCCAAGAAGGGTTTCGGCGATGGCACGCCCGAGCCCCTTGGTTGCTCCGGTGACCAGCGCGCGCTTACCAGTGAGTTCCAGGTCCATGTCGTTCTCCTCAAATTGATGCTGCGTTGGCTCGCCCGGCGGGGCGACAAAAGTAATCGGACGGTCAGTTCAGCACCGACCCGCCGAGACCGCAATACGGCCGCCCGAGCCGGGTCAGCCGGAGTTACTGGGTCGGCTGGAGTCGCTGGGTCGGCTGGAACAGCAAAATCGCACAAATCCCGACCCAACGCACGAATCCCGACCCAGCTTGCTGGGCTGACCCAGTGCAGCACCGTCAAGTATTCAGCGAGGGGTGTCCTTCCAGGACGTGTTCTTGTCGACCCGCGGTTCCGCCGGAAGACCGAGGACGCGTTCGCCGATGATGTTTCGCTGCACCTCGTCGGACCCGCCGGCAATGCGGTATCCCGGCGCGCCGAGCACGTGCTCGCCCCAGGCGTAGGTGCCCCATTCACCGGTGTCGGCGACCAATTGGGGGCCGAGCACCGTGGTGATGGCGACAGACATCGCTGTCATGCCCTCGGTCCAGACGAGCTTTCCGAGCGAGCCCTCTGGCCCTGGAGGTGCGCCAGCCGCTCGCATGTCGGCAGCACGCCGATTCACGAACCCCTCGATCCGCATGTGCATGTACGCCTTTACGAGGGCCTCACGCACCGCCGGCTCCTTGTCGCGCCCGAGCGCCTTGGCGGTGCCGACAAGCTTGGACCAGGTGCCGCCGGGTCGGGCCGAGCCGCCGTCGCTGCCGGAATGGTCGCGTTCGAATCCGAGGGTGGTGAGGGCGACGTTCCAGCCGTCACCGACATTGCCGAGCCGCAGCGAATCGGGCACTCGGACGTCGTTGAAGAAAACCTCGTTGAACGATGAACCGCCGCTCATCTGTTTGATCGGCCGGATCTCGATACCGGGGAGATCCATCGGGATGATGAACGCTGTCATGCCCTTGTGCTTGGCGACGTCGACATCGGACCTGGCGATCAGCTCGCCCCACTTGGAAAATTGCGCCCCGCTGCTCCACACCTTCTGGCCATTGACGATCCACTCGTCGCCGTCGCGCACGGCGCGACACCCGAGCGAGGCAAGGTCCGATCCGGCGCCTGGTTCGGAGAACAGTTGGCAGCACAGCGACTTGGTGGCGAGGAACTCCCCGACCCAGCGCTCCTTCTGTTCCGGTGTCCCGAACTTGGCGATGGTCGGAGCGATCAGACCGACGGTCACGCCGAACGTCTCGTGGCGGGTCGGCGTCTCATACTGCGACTCGAGCTTGGAGAACGCCCGGGCGTATTCCTTGGAAAGCCCGAGACCACCGAACTCGGGCGGCGACGTGATGGCGTGGTACCCCTTCTCCGCCTTCTTCTTCTGCCAGTCGGTCATCGAATCGAGGAGTGCCTTTTCCTCCTCGAAGGACAGCGCGTGGAATATGGCCACGCTGAACTCGCCGGTGCCCCACGGTGTTTCTTGACCCGATGTCGCCTTCTTCGGGGTTCCGTTGGTTTCGAGCCACGCCTTCGCCTGCGTGGTGAACTCTTCGAGGTTTGGTTGACTCACGGTCGACATCGCTTTCGTTGGTGCTCGGCAGTCCTTGGTGCTCGTAGACGCACTGCATCGATTCGACCACAGAGGAGCGAGAAACGCCGAATTGATCGGCTGGTTACTTCCCCTGGCCGGGATGTCCCCGTACGCTTGGCGCCGTGCCCAAAAAGCCAAGTCGGCTCGGCCGTCCCCCGTCATCGAGCTCGGTGGAGACTCGTGAGCGAATCGTCGAGATCGCGATCCAGGCGTACGCCGAGCTCGGCTACGAGGCAACGACCAACAAGTTCATCGCCGCCAAAGCCGGCATCACCACCGGCGCGCTTTATCACTACTTCGATTCGAAGATCCTCATGTACCGGGCGGCCTACGAGCATGTGCAGTCGGCCATCTACGACCGATTCGCCGTCGCTCTCGCCGACGTCGAGGGTTTCATCCCTCGCCTCGAGGCGGTCCTCGAAGCGGCCCACGCCCTCAACCGAGATGAGCCGTGGCTGGCCCGGTTCATTGGCGCGGCACGCGTCGACATGGCCCGTCACGATGACCTTCGCACTGGGCTGGGGCGGCCGACCGCGCAGGGATACACGTTCTTCGACACGCTCGTCGATGAGGGCATCGCCGCCGGTGAGCTCGACCCGTCTCAGCGCAATCCCCTCCGGGCCTTCATCCGGATCATCGTCGTCGGGCTCACCGATGGGGCCTCGGACGACAACGAGCGTCACCGTCAAGCGGTTGATGCCGTGAGGGCGGCGATCAACGGGCGGCTGTTCGGCGCCGGGGCGCTGCGATCGATTCCTGCACCCCGCGTCCGCCACGCCGGCTGACGGGTCTGCGTACCAGGACCGTTACGGGCGTGCGACTCGGACGTTGCCGTCTGTCCAGTCGACGGCGATCTCGCGACGGATGATCCTCCAACCGTCGGGTGTTCGGACGTAGCGGTCGAGGTAGCGGCCGGCCACGATGTAGTTCGGTCCGCCTTCGGCAGCACGCCGCACGTGTTGGGCGTGAAGGTAGCAGCGACCCGTCGCCTCGTCACCGGTGACGGTGATCTGGTGGTTCGAGATGATGTGCTGACTGGCATCGAGGGGCCCGAGCGCCCCTCGGATTCGTTCGATGATCGACTCGATGCCGTTGCGCTCGTCGCCAAGCAGCGCGGTGGCCTCGGGCAGGAAGATGCGTCGGAGGTTCTCGAAGTTCTTCGAGTCGATGGTCCAGCAGTAGTCGATCGTCAGGTCGATGATCGCCTGACGGTCGGCGGCAAGGTCATACAAGCTCATATCAGTGTCCATCCTCTGTCGACTCTGCTTGATCGTTGAGCGGTGTCGAGCTCATACCGGCGTCCATCCTCCATCGACTCTGCTTGATCGCTGCTGTCGTTGGTTTTCATATCAGTGTCCATCCTCCATCGACGTTCAGATTCTGGCCCGTGACGTAACTTGCCGCCTCGGACGCGAGAAAGAGCACGGCCCGGCCGATGTCGGTGGGGGTTCCGGGTCGGCCGAGCGGGATATTTGCGGAGCGCTGTTTCATGAGCGGCCCCATCAGGCCGCTGGTGGAGGGGTTGATCGGCCAGAGCGGCGGGAGCTCACCGGTACGGATCTTCGTGAGCGTCGGCACCGGCACCACACCCGGCGACACCGCGTTCACCCGGATGCCGTGTGGGGCAAGGTCGACGGCGAGCGACCTGGAGAAGTGGATGGCGCCCGCCTTCGCGGTGTCGTAGCCGGTGCCGAGACAGGGCATCGATCCGTCCACCGAGGCGATGTTGACAATCGACCCCCCACGCCCCTGCTCGACCATCAGAGCGGCGGCGGGTTTGGAGCAGTTGAAGAGGCTCACGAGATTGACGTCGATGCTGCGATGCCACGACTCGTGCGATTGATCGAGGATCGATCCGGCCTCGTGGTAGCTGCCGGCGTTGTTGACGAGCACGTCGAGGCCGCCGTGCTCTTTCAAGTTGGCCATCAGCGCGTTGCACTGTTCGGGTTCGGTCACATCGAGATGCACCGCCGTGCCTCCGATGGACGCCTGCACCCGTTTGGCGCCGACATCGTCGATGTCCGCGATCCAGACGTGAGCGCCCGCCAACGCCAGCGTTCGGGCGATTCCTTCGCCGATCCCGGTCGCTGCGCCGGTGACCAGGGCGACCTTGCCGTCCAGGGAGAGAAGACCGGCGATCTGTGCGTCCATGGTTGAAAACTAACTGCTGAGTTAGTATGCCGCTCAATCGCCGTTTCGGTCCCGCTGCGTCGACGGCCAAGAGCTAGGAGTGCTACCGATGGGTCTTCTCGATGGGCAGGTTGCGTGCGTCACCGGTGGCACTCGTGGCATCGGTCGTGCAATCGCGGAAGCGTTCGTACGCGAAGGGGCAAAGGTCGTCATCAACGGCCGCTCGGCGGAGAAAGGTGCGCAGGCTCTCGCCGAGATGAACGCCGGTGATGCCGTGCACTTCTCGGCTGGAGACGTGACCAGTCGTGAGGTCTGCGAGGCGCTGATCGCCGAGACGGTGGCGCGCTACGGGCGCCTTGACATTCTCGTGGCGAACGCCGGTGGGGCTCCTGACGCGGCGCCGGTCGCGTCGATGACCGACGAGGCCATGAGCTTCGCGATGACATGGTGCTTCTGGCACACGTTCTGGACCATGCGGGCCGCGATCAACGTGATGACCCCGCAGGGCTATGGCCGGATCATGGCGATCTCGTCCGTGGAGGGCAAGATCGGCAAACCGGCGATCTCGCACTACGTCGCGGCGAAGCACGCCATCAATGGCCTGGTGAAGACGGCGGCGAAAGAGGTGGGCACGCTCGGCATCACGGTGAACTCACTGTGTCCCGGGGCCATCGAGACCGATGTGATGAAGGCCGACGGTCCGGGAGCGGCCGAGGCCATGGGCATGACCTATCAGGGTCTTCTCGACCTGTTCGCCGCCGAGTCGGCGATCAAGCGCCTCAACGAAGTCGAAGACGTCGCCAACGTGGCCGTGCTGCTCGCCTCGCCCGCGGGTGCCGGCATCACCGGCTCGTTGATCTCGATCGACGGCGGCACGTCGCCCTACTGAGCGGCGCCTTCAAAAGCCCGGCAGCACCTGCAAACCTTCGGCAGCACCTGCAAAACCTTCGGCAGCACCTGCAAAACCTTCGAAAAGGACTACGAACATGGGAACACTTGACGGCAAGGTCGCCTGCATCACCGGTGGCACCCGCAGTATCGGACGAGCCATGGCCGAGGCATTCCTTGCCGAAGGCGCGCGGGTCGTCGTCAACGGCCGCGATGCCGGGAAGGGAGCAGTGGCCGTCGCCGAGATGAACGCCGGCGACCGAGTCGTGTTCTTCGCCGGTGACGCGTCGAAGCAGTCAACCGTTGAAGGCCTGATCGACTTCACCATCGCGCACTACGGGCATCTCGACATCTGCTGCCTCAACTCGGGTGGCGTGGCCATGACCGCGCCGGTCGCCCAAATGACCGACGAGGAGTGGACGCTCGAGGTCGACTGGAATCTCAATCATGTGTTCTGGGGGATGCGTCGAGCGCTGCAGCACATGATCCCGCGCCAGAGCGGGCGCATCATCGTCACCTCGTCGGTCGAAGGGAAGCTCGGCAAGCCGGGCATCCCTGGGTACGTCGCCACGAAGCACGCGGTGAACGGTTTGGTGAAGTCGGCGGCGCAAGAAGTGGGCACGCTTGGCATCACGGTGAACGCCATCCTC
>JANLRD010000288.1:0-2656 GCA_031368215.1 Acidimicrobiia bacterium
CCACCCTCCTGCCGCACATCACCACACCACCCTCCTGCCGCACATCACCACACCACCCTCCTGCCGCACATCACCACCCTCCTGCCGCACATCACCACCCTCCTGCCGCACATCAGCACCCTCCTGCCGCACATCGCCAGAAATGGAGGCAAATAGTCAGTTTTCGGGCCGATGTGCGGCATGGGGAGGGGGATGTGCGGCGGAAACCACCGAATCTGTCCTCACTGCGGCGCCGCCAGCGCCAGCCCCAGACGGCGAGGCGGGCTACTGCGCAGCTGCGGTGCCGGCTTCCCTCGCCCAGCGGTAGTCGGCCTTGCCGCTAGGGCTGCGGTAGACGGCGTCGACCCAGACGATGCGCTTCGGTGCCTTGTACGGCGCGATCTGCGTGCGGATGTGGGCGATGAGTTCGTCGTCGGCCACCGTCGAACCGGGTGCCCGTGACGCGACGAGCACGACGATCTCGCCGAAGCGTTCGTCGGGGACACCGATGGCGTTGGCATCGAGCACGCCGGGATGGCTGCGGGCGGCGACCTCGACCTCTTCGGGATAGACCTTCTCGCCGCCGGTGTTGATGCACACGGAGCCGCGGCCGAGCAGATGCACGGTGCCGTCGTCGTCGATGATGGCGAAGTCGCCGGGGACGGTGTAGCGAACGCCGTCGACAACCGGGAACGTCGCCGCCGATTTGGCTTCATCCTTGTAATAGCCGACGGGCATGGGTCCACTCACGGCGAGCCTGCCGGGCTTGCCACTCCCCCGCGCGATCACGTGGCCGTCATCGTCGAGGGTGACGGCGTTGGGTGGCGCCATGAAGACCGCGGTGTCGGCCGGTTTCGATCCCGGCGACGTGATGCAGAGCGCGAACGGGCCACCCTCACTGGCGCCGATCATGTCCATGATCAAGGCGGAGGGCGCAGCCCGCTGGATACCGACCTTGAGTTCCGAGCTCAGTGTTGCACCCGTCGACACGACCCGCTGGAGCGACGAGATGTCGTACGTGCCGGCGTCGAGCGCGGCCACGATCGGCCGGGCGAACGCGTCGCCGACGATCGAGAGCTGGGTGACTCCGTGCTGCTCGACGAGCCCCAACAGCTCGTCGGCGTCGAAGCCGCGGTTGCCGAGGAGCACCACGCTGCCGCCCATGACGAATGCGCCGATGGCGAGAAATAGCGCCGTGCCGTGCATGAGCGGCGGGGCGCACAGGTTCACCGGGCTGCGTCCCGCGGCCTGCAGCATCGCCGCCGTTTCACCGACCTCTTGCGGCGTGGTCGGAAGCTCCAGCCCGGCCGCGAGATAGCCCGTCGACGCCAGCGCGCCCCACAGGTCGACGTGGCGCCACATCACGCCCTTGGGCATGCCGGTGGTGCCGCCGGTGTAGAGGAACAGGACGTCCTCGCCGCTGCGCTCGATCCGTGGCGCCGGTTGGAACCGGGCCAGCACGTCGTGGAAGAAGGTGGCGCCTTCGAGGAGTGGCGCACCGTCGTCGACCTGAAGAAGCAGACGCAGCTTCGGCAGACGTGCAACCGCCGCAGCGACGCGCTCCGCCATGGCGCCGTGGAAGACGAGCACCTCGGCGTCGGCGTTGTCGAGCACGTAGACGATCTCGTCAGCGAGGTATCGGTAGTTCACGTTCACCGGGGTGGCCCGCTGCTTGAAGGCGGCGTAGACGGTGATGAGGTACTCAGGACAGTTGTAGAGCAACTGCGCCACCTTGGTGTTGTGCCCGACACCGTTCGCCGCGAAGAACGCCGCCACACGGGCACCGGAGTCATCGAGCTCACGCCACGTCATTGCCCGCTGCCCGACGACAACCGCAGTGTGGTCAGGCTGCTGGTCGGCGAGTGCCTCCCACAGCGTGGCCCAACTCTCGCTCAATCCGGTGCTCACAGCGGCTCCTCCTCGGGGCGCACGATTCGTACCCGTGCTGGGGCCCGATCACCCTACCGAGCGGGTCTCGCGCTACGCCCAATGCAGGACTTGCCGGTTGAGGTTTGCCACTCTCGAACTAGACGCCTCTCCCGTTGACCAGAGTGTACATACTGGTTAGATTGTCACCATGGCTTCGACTGTTACCGCTGCCGATGCCAAGAGTGGGCTGTCAGAGCTGCTGCGCCGGGCGGAGGCGGGCGAAGAGATCATCGTGACGCGCAACGGCGAGGCTGTCGCCAAGATCGGCCCTCTCCGCAATCGCGTGGGCGGGTTCCTACGCGGTGAAGTCGTCGCCCACGACCCGAACTGGTGGCATGCCGACGACGAACTGGCCAACGAGTTCGGCATCTAGGCACAACGTACGTGGACATACTTCTCGACACCCACGTTGCCGTGTGGTGGGCGGATGATCCGTCGCTTCTGCACGCCGATGCGACAGGAGCCATCGAGGACGAGACGAACACCGTGTGGTTCTCGTCGGCCTCCGCTTGGGAGCTGGCGATCAAGGTCCGCGCCGGCAACCTCACCGTCGACGTGTCCAGGTTGGCGGATCAACTGACCCGCAACGGGGTTCGCCTCCTGGGCATCGGCGTCGACGATGCGATCGCCGCCGGTGCGCTCGACTGGACGCACCGGGACCCGTTCGACCGCATGCTCGTCGCGCAAACCGAGCGCCTCGGGTACCGACTGGCCACCCGCGACGAGGCGATCCAGCGATACCTCGGCG
>JANLRD010000292.1:0-37777 GCA_031368215.1 Acidimicrobiia bacterium
ATCGAAGCGGGCACGAACACGGCGGATGTCGTCGAGAACGCCGCGAAGGACGACGGCGCTCGCCGACGAAAGGTCGACACACCGAAATCCCTTCATCAGCTCGCAAGGATCGACAAGTTCCATGCGTACAAGTGTACGAAGGGGGTGTGACAAATCCAGCAGGGAATCGGACCATGCGGAAGATTTCTTGAAAGAGTTTTTCGAGTTAACACTCGATCACATGACCTTGCTCATCGAATGCCCGCGACGAGAAGAACGAGGATCCACCCGGTCGCGATGACCACGACGATGGCGACCGGAAGACCACGGCAAAATAGCGTTGCGAACGCTGACGGCCTTCCGCAGTAGACCGCGTCGCGTTCCGGAGGTCCGGCGAACGATGCGTGGAGTGTCCCGAGCAGAGCAGGCGTAACGCCCCAGAGGCCGAGCCCGGCCCGCACCTCCAGAAGCACCGCCAGCACCCAGATCACCCCGATACAGCACAGTCGTTCACGAAAGCTCGTCACCTCGGGTGAGGCAGGAAACCACTTCCGTGAGACGGCGGCGAACGCGGCAACCGCGACGCCGATGGCGACCCCTGCGACCAGCCCGACACATCCGCCGATGATCGTGCCCAAGAAGGGCACGATCGAACCGGCCGCGGCGCCGAGCGATGCACCCACCATCACGCCCCGTTCGACCCACAGCCTCGACCGGAACGCAGCAACGCGAACCGCATCCGGGCTGCCCGACCTGACCGGCGAAGGTGAGTGAGTGTTCGTTCGCATTGTAATAGTAAATACTCGCGTAGTACTAAGGTCAAGAGTAAATGCTGCAATAATGCTCATGATCATGCAGAATGGCACCATGACGGTCACTCTGCCCGAACGAGAATTCTCGACCGCAGAACTGGCCGAAGCATCGGGCACCCCGGTCACCACCCTTCGTCTATACCAGCAACGGGGACTCCTCGACCCACCGCGACGACGAGGCCGCAACGCCGTGTATGGCCCGAGCCATCTCGAGCGTCTGGCCGTAATCCGCAAGCTCCAACAGCGTGGTTACTCGCTCGCCGCGATCGGCGACGTCACCCGGAACGACCAGCACGTCGTTGGACAAGTCGTCGACCAAGAAGTCCCAGCTCTCGCCGCCACGCCAGCGACGATGTCGTTGCTCGAGCTGATGCAATCCCTGCCATCAGCCGATTTCTCACTGGAAACGATTCATCGAGCGGAGCGCCTCGGTGTTCTCATCATCGATGGTCCCACGGTCACGATCACCCAACCGGCGTTTCTCGAAGCCGGGGCCGCCCTGACGACGATGGGGGTCCCGACCGCACGGATCTTCGATGCGTACGAGGACCTCCAGGCCCGCGTGCGGGAGATCGCCGCCGCCTTCGCAGTGCTGTTCGACCAAAACGTCCTGCCCGACGTTGAACACGCCGATCTCCAGACCGTCGGTGAGCAACTCGAGACCCTGACCAGAACGGCGATCAGCGTGGTGGGGGCGGAACTACGCCGGGCCCTCCGTGACGTTGCCGTCGAGCGGATCAACGCAATCGCCGGCGCGCCCCGTGCATGACTGGATCTCTACGGCCGCAAAACGCGTTCGGTCACCGACCTCATCGAATACCTACCGACGAGTGAATCGGGCAAACCAACGAAACCGAACTGCGTAATCAGCTGCGGTAGGCCTCACGTCCGACGCCCTGCACCGGGATTCCCTGCGCCGCCAACACCTCGGACTGGAGCGCAAACATCGATGCCGCGGCGCGGTCGATGTGGCGGGTGAACGCCATCGAACCCGCCAGAATCGGCTGGAGGAGCGACTTGTCCTGAACCCGGGCGGCGCCGTACTCGTGCTCGACGATCAGCGGCGTTGTCGTCGGGTCGAAGTCGAGGAGCTCCCGTGCCGCGAGTTGATGATCGAGCCAATCCACCGTTCGATTCTGCAGATAGGCCAGCGGATCGTGTCGAGCGGTGCCGGGAAGTTCGTGCTCGCACAGCACCGTTTGCTTCTTCCACGAGTTGCCCAGATCGGCTGGATTGCCCGACACCCGGCCGTCGACCCAATCGCCACGCTGCACCGTCTGGCCGCCATATCCCCAGCCGGCCACACCCTCGGAGTGGATCACCTGGCCCTTCACGTGCATACCGGCGATCAGGAAGCCGTAGCCGGCATCCTTGAGATACTGGAAGATCGATCGGGTGTCCTGACCCATCAGGATTGCGTGCGACGGGTCGTAGTGGATGCGGAACTGATCACCGACGCCATTGCGCTCACAGATCTGGTGGAGTGCGATCCACATGGCGGGCGCATACGCGATGTTGTTGTGAAAGTTGTCGCCCGGCGTCCAGCCCGGCATCGGACACTGCTCCACTCGATACTGCAGATGGCGAGCCTTGGCTTCTTTGAGCAGCGGGACGAAGCTCTGCGCGAAATCGATCAGATTCTGATCCATCGACATGGCCTGATTCCGGCCCACAAATCCCGTCACTGCGGGGACCCCAAGCAGCGCGGCAGCGTTCATCGCCGAGAGCATGAACTCGTGCTTCTTGCGCCGAATCGCCGAGTTCTCGTGCAACATGTCGTCGAAGTAGCCGATGTCGGCAATCGCGACGCCAGTCGCGTCGACCGCCGCCAGCACCCGCTCGGCTCGAGCGCGGTCGAACGGCTCACGAAGATCCAAGGTGTTGGCGACCGGATCAAGCATTGCTTCGGGCGGGACGTCGGCGAGCGACGGATGCAACGCCGCCGAGAGCTCGATGCAGTCGGCGTCGAGGGTGACCGCGAACTCGAGCCATTCCTCGATGGCGAGATCGGGGTCCGGGTCACGTCGCTCCCGAGGGGTCAGCTCCTGGAGGGCGGCGGTGAGCACGCCGATCGGCATGAACTTCGGTTCGAACTTCTTGATCTCGGACATCGGAGGCCTCGCGTCATCCCGGCACGTACTAGAACCTCACGACCGTACCGGGTGCGCCATGCCAGACCTCGCTCGGCGTCGCGGAGAACACGCCGGTCCGTTTGCTGCGACCAGTGGGTGATGCACGGCCACTGCGACTCTGGCGCCGTCGAGCGCACGGAAGACTCTCGAGCCAGACGGCCGCGGCCGGACCGTCTGGCTCCTCCGCCGAATGCCTACATCGACGTGAGCAGCACAGCGGCGGCCACACGCGAGATCCGTTGCACCCGCCGCCGTTCCGTCGTTTCGCTCACGGCGTTCATTGTCCCCCCGACGACTACCGCAAGGGAACCGTGGCCGTACGAAAGCTGCGTACCGTGCTGGCACGATGGTTGCAGCAATGGAAAAACTTCCCTAGCGCCTGCCACTACCTTCGGTGAGGTGCGCGTGGTGATCGCCGAGGACTCCTTCGTGGTCCGTCAAGGTCTGGTGGCGTTGCTCGGCACCGAGCCTGATATCGAGGTGGTGGCCACCGCCGAGACCTTCGACGAAGCGCTCAACGAGTCCATGCGACATCGCCCCGACGTGGTGCTGACCGACATACGGATGCCGCCAACGGGAACCGATGAAGGAATCCGCCTCGCCGCAACACTGCGGGTCCGGGCACCCGAGATCGGGGTGGTGGTGCTCTCCCAGCACGCCGACCCCGCCTACGCGCTTGAGCTCCTCGCTTCGGGGTCCGAGCGGAGGAGCTATCTCCTGAAGGAACGGATCGGTGACGCCGATCAGCTCATCGGCGCGCTGCGGACGGTGGCCGCCGGTGGCTCGTCGGTCGATCCGTCGATCGTCGATGCTCTCATCTCGGCGAGGTCAGCCAAGGTCGGCAGCCCGATCGACGGCCTCACGCCCCGCGAGCGCGACATCCTTGCGGAGCTCGCGACCGGCCGTTCGAACGCGGCGATCGCCGAGCGGCTTTCGCTTTCCGAACGCTCGGTCGAGAAGTACATCAACACGCTGTTCGCCAAGCTCGGACTGGCCGACGACAGCTCGCTGAATCGACGGGTGAAAGCGGTGTTGCTCTACCTGTCCGTTGGTCGATGATCGCCGGTGCCGGTACCGGGACACGAGACTGCGTGATCGGCAGTTCAGTGGTAGCACGATGTTCGCGGGCCTTCGGTTCGGCGCAAGCTGGTGCGATGACCGGACCGGTGCGCGTCATGGTGGTCGATGACCAGCCGTCGTTCCTGCGCGCTGCGGCTGATTCACTCGCCGCCGATCCGGCACTCGATGTGGTGCGCGCCGTCGGGTCGGCGTCCGCTGCGTTCATCGCACTCAACGAAGGCCTCGAGGTCGACATCGCGCTGATCGATCTGTCCATGCCGGAGATGGGCGGGGTCGAGGCGATTGCGTGGATCCACCGTTCCTACCCCGACATCGTCTCGGTGCTGATGTCCACCTACGAACCGGACGAACTCCCGGCGTCGGCTCGCTCCCTCGACGTCGCCTATCTCCGTAAGGCCGATCTCAGTGCCGAACGCGTCGTTGCGCTCGCCCGCGCCGGGTCACTACCGAAACAACCCTGAGGCCGAGCGCTTGACCGCGGACATCAATGGCTGGGACGAGACAACTGAGGCGGCGCGGCGACGCGTTGAAGGTCTACTCTCCGCAAACCTGGTGATCGTCGGCCTCGTTCTCCTCGGCGTCACCACCGTGCAGGTTTTCGTTGTCCAGTCGGGCTGGATCCTGGTTCTCTGCGCGTTCACGGCAGCGTATGGAGCCACGTTGTTCTGGGCCCGTATCCAGAACCGCCTCGGACGTCTCGCCCGGGCGGTGTTGGTCATGAACATCGCCGTGTGGCCACTTGCCGTCGTGGGGACCATCCTCGTCCCCGACGCGCTTCCGATAACCAGCCTGTCGGGGCTCGGACCCGTCCTTCTTGCCGTACCCGCGTTGCCACGACGCGCAGTTGCGCGATTGCTCACCCTCTCGGTCGTGATGACCCTCGCGATCACGGCGATCTCCACGACCGATATCACGCACCTCGGGGACCGGGTACCCGAACTCACGCTCGACATCGCTGTGCTCCTCTCGGTCCCGGCACTCGTCGGACTCATTCTGGTCATCGGGGGCCAAAACCATCAGCTGCTCACCGACCGCAACGAGGTGCTCCGCTCCTCGCGCCAGCGCATCGCCGAGGCGACCGATCGCGAGCGTCGACGCATTGAACGCGACCTTCACGACGGAGCGCAACAGCGGCTGCACGGCGCGCTGGTGCAGATCTCCGCGGCCCGACGACTCACGCCGACTGACCCCGCACGAGCGGCGTCGCTCCTCCATGACGCTCGAAGCGAACTGCACCAAGCAATCACCGATCTGCACGATCTCGTCAACGGCGTTCGACCGGCGGTTCTCGACGAGTTCGGACTCGCCGCTGCTCTCCAGAATGTGGTCGCCCGGCGCACCCCTCCGGTGTCCACAACATTTCGCGATGTCGGCCGATACCGACCTGACATCGAAGCAGCCCTCTGGTTCTGCTGCCTCGAGGCAGTGGTCAACACCGACAAGCACGCCGGCCCTTCAGCGCGCATCGAACTGCACGTGAACGATGCGGGCAAGTTCCTCCGCTTCTCCGTGACGGACGACGGAAACGGTTTCACCGTAACCCCGGTGAGCTCGAAGACCGGCGGCCTCCGGAACATGCACGATCGCGTCGAGGCCGTCGGAGGAACGCTCGTCGTCACGAGTTCGCCCAAGGGAAGTCGCATCGTCGGGACCGTCCCGTTGGTGGATGATGACCGTCGCTGAGACCCCATTCGAATCGCGGAGTTCGCGCGACGGGCAACGGGACCTGGCGCTGCTTCGATCCTTCCTTGCCTCCTACCGCGCTCTGGGCCTGGTCATGGGTGTCGTCGTCGTGGCGATCTCGCTCGCCGAACCCTCACCGTGGATCCTGCTCATGGCGGCGACTGCGTTCACCTACGCCGCCGTCTTGACTGTCGCTCGTCGATGGGCGGCGGCCGGAAATGTCGGGCGGGCCGTTGTCCTCGTCAATCTCACCGTCTGGCCGCTCACGCTTCTCGGTGCGCTCGTCGCTCCCATTTCGTTTCCGGTACAAGCCATGTCCGGCATTCCAGCGGCCCTGATTGCGGTCGCCTATCTGCCCCCGAGAGCGGGGCGTCGGCTCCTCGTGATCACTGCGATCGCGACCGTTGTGATCACGGCCATCTGCCGGTTCGTGAGTGTGATCCACGTTGCGGACCGCGTGAACCACTACGTCATCGACGCGGTTCTTCTCTCGCTCCTTCCCGGACTCGTTGTCCTGATCAGTGCCATCGGTTGGCGGAGCCACCGTGTGCTCGATGAACGAGCAACCGAACTCGACCACTCGCGATCGCGCCTTCTCGCTGCCGCTGGAGAGGAGAGGCGTCGGGTCGACAACGACCTCCGGCAGACGGCACAGCGGCGGATCGAGAGCGCCCTCGTCCAACTCGAGTTCGCGTTGGCCGCCTCCGACGAAGGCGGCGATCCTGACGAGGCCGGACGAGAACGCGGGTCTGCTTCCGAGGTCGCTGACACGCACCTCTCACGTGCGACCGCCGACCTCCAGGCGGCGATCGCCGATCTCCGACAGATCGTCACCCGGCTTCGGCCCGCGGCGCTCGCCGAGCACGGCCTCGATATCTCGCTGCGTTCAGCGCTCGAACAACAAATCTTCGGGGCGCCGATCACGCTGGTCACCCGCAACCTCGCCCGCTACGACGACCAGGTCGAGGGAGCCGCGTGGTTCGGTTGCCTCGAAGCGATCGACGCCTTCCAGCGCGTGGCGACCGGTTCGCCGCCCGAGCTGGTCGTCGAAGGCGGCCCGACGTCGCTGCGATTCTCGGCAACGGTCGAGGTTCCCCGACCTGCCGACATCGTCGGCCTGGCCGCAGTGGTCACCGCCATCGACGACCGTCTCGCCACCGTGGACGGCTACGCGACGCACGACCGCAACGAGCAGACGGGCCGCCTCACCATCCACGGAACCATCCCGACGACCGCGCCTCGAGTAGCCCAGTCGTAGCCGATCGTCGGAGCGCGCCGGTTTGCTGCGGCGTTGGGTCGTTCCGACATCGTCACGGCGCCTGCTGGCGCGAACTACGAGAGCGCCGAGTTGATCAGGTGGCGAGACTGGCCTCGAGTTGGGCGCGGATCTCCGGCGGGACGAAGTTGTTCTCCGTGGTCGTCTCGGCCTCGACAAGCTCGACCATCCGTTGGACGACCTCGGCCGGATCCATCTGGTTCGTCGTCACCATCGTGCGCATGAACTCGAAGAGTTCGGTCGACCCGGCGCTCACGGAGTCCGCCCCGAACCATTCCCACATCGAATCGGCCATGCGGTCGTTGAACCCGGTGTTGTACGGACCCGGGTTCAGCAGGGTCACGTCCACACCATCGGCAGCCAGCTCAGCACGGAGGGTCTTCCCGAGCGCCTCGAGGGCGTGCTTGGTCATCGAGTACGGGCCGAAGGCCGGGCCGGCCATCACTCCGGCGATCGACGAGACGATAATGATCCGACCCGATTTGCGGGCCACCATCTGCGGCACGACCTTCTGGGTGATCGCCAGCGTCCCGAAGACGTTGACCTCGAAGAGTCGACGCACGCGGTCGATTGCCACATCGGCGAGCGGGCCGGTCTGGCCGGCACCGGCGTTGTTGATGAGGACATCGATCTCCCAGTCGGCGACACGATCAACGTCGGCCGTGGTGATGTCGACCTTCTCGACGGTGAGCTGCGGAGCCTCCGCCCGAAGTGCTGCGGCCTGCTCCTCGGTTTCGGTGGTGGCGATGACGTGATGACCACGACTCGCCAGGGCAAGGCTGGCACCCTTCCCGAAACCCGAACCGGCTCCGGTGATCAGCACTGACTTGGACATCTTCGCTCCACCTTCATGTCTGGCTGCACCGAGCGGCGCAACGTCGCAGCAAATCTACGAGGGTACGCCTGCGGGGCAGCCGACGCCATCGTGCGCGCGGAGGTTTCTGGCCGATCCGCCTTCCGACGGTCAGGCGGTAAGGGCGAAGTACACGTACGACTGCCGGGTCGTGCGCACGTCGTCCCACGCGAGCCGCAACAGCGGCTTCGCTCCCAACTGCTCGTCGGCGCGGGCAAACACCATGATGCCGGTCCTCGTCGCTCCGTCGTCGAGCGAGAGGTACGCGTCCACGGCGTCGTCCGGCGTTCCCGTCCAATTGATCACGCCGTCCGTGCAGCACCCGGCATCGCGATCGTCACCCAGCCAGAAGGTGCTCAGCGAACCCAAGGCCCGGGAGCTGGCATCGGTTGCCGAGACGAGCGTGTAGATGACCTTCACCCCGCGCACGGTGCGCCCATTGGCCTTCGCAAAGATGTCCTCCTCCTGGTTCGAGGTGTGGGCGGACACCCAACCTGACGCATCGGGAAGGTATTCGATGACGGCCAGCCGCCGCACACTGATGAGGGCGCCGGGGTTCGTTCCGTTGGTCGACTGCGTCCACTCGAAGTTCTCGCCGAGCTGATAGGGGTTGAGCTTCGACCCCTTCGGTTGCCATTGGAGCTTCGCGCCGACGCGCACACACGTCAGAGCGGTCCCGGAAGCGCGGGCTCCCACCGGTGAGCAGACCCCGCCCGCTGCCGGAAGTCTCGGTTTGACGACCTTCTTCGCGGCCATCGCGGATGGCGACCCGAGCAGCGCTGCAGCGAAAAACACGACGGCGAACGTCGTTGTCCGCCTGTGGAGTGCGTTCATGGAGCAATGCTGACGGGCACTGGGACCTCCGACATCCGGCATTCCCCGTCACCTTAGCCATCTCCGCCCGAGGCGACCGGGCGAAACAATGGGGGGTCCCCTGATGTCGGCTGCCACGCGCCTCCGCCACCATGGCCTCATGGACATCTCGAAACCGCTCTCTCGTTCGGACTGGGCGGCGTCGACCGGCAGGGTGGGGCTCGAGGTGGAGCTCGCACCAGGAGATGTCCCGGTGGGAAGGCTGCACGGTCGCGGCTTCGACCATCCGTTCGTCGGGTGGATGGAGCTGATCGCTGCATTCGAGGACGTCCTGGCCGCGCTTCGAACTACGACGGAACGAAGCGCGGCACTTGGCGAACCCCTGTCGGCCGGAGCAACATCGAGGGGGTGAACCCGGGTCAACAATTCGTCGGCCGGACAGCCGAGCTCGCCCGGCTCCGGCGCGCCGTCGATCCGAACATGAATGGCGCGCGCATCGCCGTCATCGAAGGACCGGCCGGGGTCGGCAAGACCCGCTTGGCGGAAGAAGCGGCCCGGACCTTCACCGGCCGGGTGATCTGGCTGCGGGCCGAGCAGCTCGATCGGGAGTTGCCCTTCGGAACGGTGGATGATCTCATCCTCGCAATCCGTCGGCCGGGCGAACCCGGGCCGATCGAGGCGTCAGGTCCAATGCTGATCGAGGCGATCGAAGCCGGCGTCGAGCGCCTGGCCGCGGAGACGCCCCTCCTTCTCGTTGCCGAGGACGTCCAGTGGGCCGACCCGGCGAGTTGGCGGACGTTGCGAACGATCGCCCGACGGGCCCGGGAGCTCCGGATCGCCCTCGTCATCACGCTTCGCACCCCGTTCGAGGGAGAAGCCCGCTCGGTTCTCGATCGTATGTCCACCTACGGATCGGAGTTGATCACCCTGGGTGACCTGTCCGACGACGAGCTCCAGGAGCTTGTCGCGTCCCACCTCGGGGCGAATCCAGGGCACGAGACGATGACCCTGCTCGCCCGGGCGGGTGGAAACGCCCTGTTCGCAACCGAGATCCTCCGTTCGATCCGCAGCTTGCCGACCACGACAGAGCAGCCGGGCAGGCCGGCAACCTCGGTTCGCAGCGAAGCAGGCAAGCCTGGCGAGTCGACGCCGAGCGGGCTGCGCGCGGCTGTGCTCTCGCGCCTCACCGGCCTCGGGGCGAAGGAGCGTCACCTCCTCGTTCTCGCATCGATGCTCGGCTCCACCTTCACGGTGACCGACCTCGCCTGGGTCGCCAACCGAGCGGTGCCCGACGTCATCGCCGACCTCGACGTGGCGCTGCGCGCTGGAGTTGTCGAAGCCGATCTGCATGAGCTCCGCTTCAGCCATGCGCTCGTGGCCGACTGCATCCGCGAAGACCAGCCTGCCGCAGTGCGCGCGGCCCTGCATCGCCACATCGCCGAGGTACTCGCCGCGCACTCTGCCCCGGCAATTCGCATCGCCGAGCACTACGTCCTCGCCGCTGATCTGGGGGACCCCGGCCTGCGGACGGGATCGCGCGGCGACGCCGACGCAGCGAACTGGCTCGACCATGCCGCCACGCAACTCGAGTCGACCTCACTGCCGACGTCTGTACGGCTTCTCGAACGATCCGTCGCGCTCACCCCCGACGAACAGACGATGACTACGCGACGTCTGCGGCTCGCCGGCCTCTACCTTCTCTCCGGCCGTCTTCGAGAAGCTGAAGCGTCGTGCCGGCTGATGCTTTCGGCCAACGACATCCCGCTGAATCCGTCCCAAGAGCTGACGGCACGCGAGACACTCGGGGGGGTGCTGGCGATCCTGGGACCGCTTCACGCCCAGAGTGCCTCTGCGGAATTCGATGCGGTGATGAACCTGGGATCGCGACCCGATGCAACCAGCAGCGAGCGCATGTCCCTCGCCGACGCAAAGGCCGCGAAGGCAACCGTGGTGATCTACGCCGGCATGATCGACGAATCCATTCGCCTTGCCGAGGAAGCGCTCGTCGACGCGGCAGCATCGGGTAGCCGCACGGCCCGAAGCCGTGCTCATGAAGCGCTGGCGCTTGCGGCCATGGCGAACATCGATCCCGTCGGAGCACGGCACCACGCCACCGAGGCCTTGGCGTGGTTCTCACCCACCGACGGGCGGTGGGCCATGGTCATCACGCCCCATCTCACGGCGTCGCTCATCGCCGTGTCGTCGGGACGACTCGACGAAGCCGTGACGATCGCCGAGAACGGGCGTCGCATCTGTGCGGCGTCGGGCCACCTCCTCCCCCAGCTCTACCTTCTTCCCTGCCTCGCCGTGTTCCGGTTGATCGGCGCCGACCTCGACGCTGCGGAAGCCCTCTCGCGCGAGACCAACGAGCTCGTTGCCGACTGGTGCCCGGAACTCGCCTCGGCCGTGACACACGCGATCGTCGGTTACGTCGCATCCCTGCGCGGCGAACTCGCCGAAGCTGAGTCGGCGGTGAACCGGGCCAGCCAGGAGATGTGGGGCTCCGGTGCCCAGGTGGCTATTGCCGACCTGGTCGCCTGGCTGATCGCATCCGTGCTCGAGGCGTGCGGCAAGCGGGACGAGGCGTTCGAGTTCATGCGATTGGTCTGGAGCATCATCGGCGCCGCGACCGGCGCAGTGGTGATGGCGGCCGACCTCGTTCGGCTGGCCGCGCCGAGGGATCCGGCATTCGCCCATGAGGTCCTCGACGAACTCGAGCGCCGAGCGACGATCGCCCCGATCGCCCGCAACACGCTCGTGGCCCGCCGCGCTCGGGCGATCCTCGAGAACGACCATGTGACGCTCGAGAGCGTGGCCGAAGGTTTCGCTGAACTCAAGAGCACCCTGACCGTTGCATGGGTCCTGCGCGACGCGGCGCACGCTGCCGTCGCCTGCGCCCACCCTTCCGCCGAGAAACTGATCCGCCGGTCCATCCGGATGTTCGATGAGATGAACGCCCCATCGTCGAGCGCTGATTTGCGCGCCCTGGGCCGCACGATCGGTTTGCACCTTCGTCCAACGCGGAGCCGCGCGACCACCGAGCTCTCCGAGGTCGAGAGCCTCGTGGTCAAGCTGGCCGTCGACGGACTCACCAACCGGGAAATCGGCGAGAAACTATTCATAAGCGCACGTACAGTAGAGTCTCACCTGACGAAGGTCTACCTGAAGCTCGGCGTGAAGAACCGGGTGCAGCTCTCGGCCGTCGCAGGAAGATGACGGCCTTTCGCGAGTAGCGAGTCGAGCGAGATCACACCATCGGCCGCCCCGGCCGCGGCGGACCTCTTCTTCTTAGGAGGCGAGCAGCACAGCTTCGGCCGCCGCCAAACCGGAGAGAGCAGCACCTTCGATTTTCGCTCCACCGAATGCGTCACCGGCGAACACCAGCGTTGTTCCAGGAAGGGGCTCCGTCGGGAGACAGTTGCCGTGGTGTCCGGCGAGAGGACGCGCGTACTTCCAGCGCTTGAGCTCCGATTCGATCACGCGTCCCCCACCGAGGTAGCGGTGTGCCGCGGCGAGCAGCTCCGCGTGGACCCGCTTCGGGTCGTCATCGAAGCGCGAGCGTGAGAATTCATCGTTGGCGTGGAAGGTGAGCGCCGGCACCTCTGAGATACCCTTCGCCAGGTTGTCACCGACGAACGAGAACACCGAGTCGTCGTCGCTCGTCGGGTCGAACTGCACACCTCCGGGATACGGGACCGAACCGGGAGCATCGAGGGTGACGAGGAGAGCAAAGCACGGCGAGTACGTGACCGCTCGAAGCGACGACTCGGCCTCTTCGGGGAGTGGAAGCCACCCGTTCTCGCACACTGCCAACGCCTGGGGGATCGGTGGCGTCATGATCACCGTGTCGCTCTCCCATCGCTGCCCGTCTTCCGTCGACAACGAGAGCAGTCCGTCGAAGCCGGCGAGAGCCCGGATCTCGATGTCACAGATCACCTCAGCCGTAGCCGCGAGCAACTTCGCAATCGTGCTCATACCCGCCTCAGCGCAGTAGCGGGGGTATCCGTCGCCGCTGCCCGAGAAGCCCCGACACCATTCGCGGACGACGCCGGAACGCCTCCAGTCATGCACAACTTCGGCGAAGTCGGGCGAGCGAACCGTGAAGAACTGGGCGCCGTGGTCGAGCCGGGCGGCACGACCATCGAGGCCGGTCATGCGGCGAGTCGCCAACCGCCCACCGGGAGAACGTCCTTTGTCGAGCACGACGGAGCGACGCCCAGCCCCGGCGAGGGCGTTCGCGGCGACAAGACCGGCGAGGCCTGCTCCCACGATGATGACCGGTCGTCGTTCGGCCGATCCCGACTCGTCGATGTCCATCGACATCCGCGTCGACGAGAAGGTATCGGAATCCATGAGGACTTCGATCTTCGCAGAGGTCAGCAACGAAGCGGTACAGCCCGGCAAAGTCACCGGCGCGGCTCCACTACGTTCGGATGCATGGCTCATCTCGACCGGCTCGGCCACGATGCCCTTCGTTCCCCCACCGGTGACACCCGTGCGTGACGCAACCTGGATCAACCGTTTCGAGGGTCCCCACAAGGGATATCGCGTGGCAGTGAAAGACCTGCTCGACATCGAAGGGACGATCACCACGGCAGGTTGCGTGGCGGTAGAGCGCCAAGCCGTGCCGGCCACCACGGACGCCGCGTCCCTTCGTGGCGTCCGCGAGGCTGAAGCCGACGGTCGGGCTTCAATCGTCGGAAAGACCAATCTGCACGAGTTGGCGTTCGGCGCCGATGGCATCAACCCGGCGTTCGGCACGCCGGTGAACCCGATCGACTCGCAGCGGATTCCCGGCGGATCCTCGAGCGGCAGTGCCGTTGCCGTGGCCAACCACGAAGCCGACCTCGGCATCGGGAGTGACACCGGCGGATCGATCCGCATTCCCGCCGCGTGTTGCGGAATCGTCGGGCTCAAGACAACGTGGGACCGCATCCCGGTCCGCGGCTGCTGGCCGCTCGCACCCTTCCTCGACACGATCGGACCGCTTGCCCGGACCGTTGCCGAAGTGATCGTCGGGATGGACATGATCGAAGCCGGCTTCGTCGAGGAGGTGTCCGCCCTCGGAACGCAGATGAACCGCCGGATCGGAAGGGTCGTCGGCCGACTCGCCGAAGTGGACCCCGTGGTCCAGGCGGCCGTCGATGCCATGCTCGATCGGTTCCGGTCGGAGTGCGACGTCGAGATCGTCGACGTGTTGATTCCGGGCTGGGAGGCCGCTCATGCAGCCGGCCTTACCGTGCTCCTGGGTGAGGCCTGGCGGTCCAACCGCGACCTGCTTCGAGGGTCCGGCGTCGGCGACGACGTTGCGGCACGTCTGCGGCTCGGGGAGAACGTGGGCATCGAGGCTCTCGTGCTGGCAAGGGCGCAGCGGGTAAACATCGTGGAGGAACTCGGCGCGCTTCTGAGAACGCATCGCCTCGACGTGCTCGCGCTGGCGACCATGCCGACGCTTGCCCCACTGCTCGGCGAGGTAGCGAACTCATCGCTGACCGCGCTCACCCGCCTCGCCAACATCGCCGGTGCGCCGGCAATCGCCATGCCGGCGCCGGTTCCTGCGCACGCGCGCCACTCGGCCACTGCCCACCTGCCGGCCTCGCTCCAACTCGTCGGTCTCCCGGGTGACGACGCCCTGGTGTGCGCCGTCGCCTCGCTCCTGCCGTGAACTGAGCCGCAGTCTCAGCGAAGGTGGTGTCGGGTCGGCGCGTAGATGGCGTGGGGGGTGAGCAGACGCATGCGCTGGATTTCGCCGTCGACGGCCGCCATGCGTTGTTCAACCGATCCGGATACCACGATCCACGGCTCACGGCGCTGGGTCGACAGCACGTCGAGGAAGCGTCGGTGCATGGCCGAACGCGTGTCGGCACCGAGACGGATCTCGTCACGCTCCCACGGGATATCGGTGTCGCACAGGACGAACAGGTCATAGGTCCGCATACGACCGAGCCGGTCCACCGCCTTGGACGACGAACCCTGGTAGCGCTCGTGCCACAAGCCGGTGGTCATGGCGTCGGTGTCGCAGAAGAACAGGGGCCCCGCGCCGATCGCCGCTTCATCTTCGAGCCGCTGCTGCTCCTGGGCGATCAGCACGAAGTCCTCGGTCGTCCAATGGTCATTGGTCCCGGCGTCCTTCTTGGCCATCGTGTAGTCACGGCCGTATTCGCCGACCCCCTTGGTCCCGTGGCGTTCACTCATCGCTCGGACCAGCGTGGTCTTTCCGGTCGACTCCGCGCCGACCACGCACACCCGCGTCGTGAGTGCGCCCTGCACGATGGGGTGGAGCACGGACCACGCGGAAACCGGATCGCGGCGTGCCGCCTCCGCCTGCTCTCCACCCGGCAGCGACCGACACCCTCGATCGTCGATCCCCGTGGCCGAAACGACCGCGAACGTCGGATGGATCGATCGAAGCCAACGCGCTCGAACTTCGACCGAGAGGGGAGGATCAGCGCGTCGACGGCGGCCGACGACAACGGTGGTCGACCCGTCACCCGAGTGCCGGCACAGGAAATCGTGCTGAGCAAGGACAGGCGGGACGAATGCATCACGCCAACAGGCCACCGTGCTACCCCGTGAATTCAGGATGGATTGCCGAGCATGGGCGTCGGCGGGACCGCCTTGGCCAACAGTTCGTCGACGATCGGTCCGAGTGTGCTCGGATCCAGGAAGTCGTCCGTCGGCTTCACGAACGGACCTCGATTCCAGCCTTCGGCGATCCCGAGGATTCCCGATGACGCCTCGAAGACGCGACCGGTCACATGCTTGGCCTGAGGCGACGCGAGCCACGTCACGATGGGCGATACCCAGTGCGGCCCTCGAGCGTCGCGCTGCTCGTCGGTCAGTTCTACGTTCCCGCCGAGTCCCTCGGTCATCCGGGTGATCGCGATTGGTGCAACGGCATTCACCGTCACTCCGAAGCGGGCAAGTTCACGCGACGCAATGATGGTGAACGCGGCGATACCGGCCTTCGCCGCTCCGTAGTTGGTCTGTCCGACGTTGCCGTAGATGCCCGAAACCGACGACGTGTTGATGATTCGGCCGTCCACCTCGTTGCCGGCCTTCGACTGCTCGCGCCAATACGCGCCGGCATGGCGAGCGGGCGCGAACGTGCCCTTGAGATGCACGTCGATCACCGCGTCCCATTCCGCTTCAGTCATGTTGACGAGCAGTCGGTCGCGAAGGATGCCTGCATTGTTGACCAGGATGTCGAGACGACCGAAGGCGTCAACGGCCGCATCGATCATCCGCTTCGCGCCCTCGAACGAGCTCACGCTCTCGCCGTTGGCGATGGCCTCACCGCCGAGTGCCCGTATCTCTTCGACGACCTCCTGCGCCGGGGTCAGCGAACCCGCGCCTCTTCCATCGACGGTGCCGCCGAGATCGTTCACCACGACCTTCGTGCCCTGATGGGCGAGAGCAAGCGCGTGACACCTTCCGATGCCCCGGCCTGCGCCGGTCACGATTGCCACACGTCCTTCGTTGATTCGAGCCATGGCTCGCAGTCTTCCGTTTTCGGACGTGCGCACGCCAACCACGGTCGCCGACAAGCCCGCTACGGTCGTCACCATGGAACTCTCCACAGGTGCCGTGCGGGTACTCGGTTGTCTGGTCGAGAAGCAGATGACGACCCCTGACGTCTACCCGATTTCGCTCAACGGCATCGTGACGGCAGCCAACCAGTCGACCAACCGCGACCCGGTGCTGCATCTCTCGGAGAGCGAGGTTCACCGAGCGCTCGATGAACTGCGTACGGAGCATCGGCTGGTCCGCATGATTCACGCCGGCGCAGGGAGCCGCGTGGACAAGTACCGCCACGCACTCGACGAACGGCTCACGCTGACCTCCCCCGAGCAGGCGGTGCTGGCGATGCTCGCTCTCCGGGGACCGCAAACCGTCGCCGAAGTCAAAGCGCGGACCGAGCGGATGGTCGACATGGATCTCGACCATGTCGAGCGAGTGGTCGACCGCCTTGCCGACCCGGCGCGCCAAGCCGATCCCGACGAGATGCGCGCGCGATCAGGGGACGGAATGATGCGACCTTCGAACACGCTTGCCGCGGAGATCCCTGACGGATTCGCACGGCCGTGGGAAGGTCCGCTCGTCGTCCGTCTGCCCCGACTGCCCGGCCAGAAAGAGCCCCGGGTGATGCACCTCCTCGGTGGGCCGATCGACGTCGACGCGCTCGGGGTCGGGAATGTCCGCGTCAGCGCAGGGAACGAGTCGGCGCGCTCGGCAACGTCGGATCGCCTGGTCGTACTCGAATCAGCTGTCGCCCGCCTCGAGGTCGAGTTGGCCGCGCTGTCGGAGCGGTTCGAATCGTTCCGACAGCAGTTCTGAGCTTCTCCCGGGCAGGAAACCCGGCGCCGCTGCCCGCCTACAGCGGGCTGTGAAAGCTGACCCAGGAACTGGCCGGGGCGCTCTTCACGAGGACGGTTTTGCCGGTCTGGGGAGCATCGACGACCGCCGTACCGACGCCCAGGTACATCGACACGTGCCCCGGATGCCAGATGATGTCACCGGGAAGAAGTTCGGAGGCCGACTTCTTCGTCAGTCCCTGATACTGCAGCGTGCTCGTCCGAGGGATCTTCACCCCCGCCTGGGACCAGGCGTAACTCGTGAGGCCCGAGCAGTCGAACCCGCCGGGCTTGTTCCCGGTGAAGCGGTAGCGGGTGCCGACCTGGGCCATGGCGGTGAGGACCGCCTTCATGCGTCGTCCGTCGGTACGGACCCAGACCGCTTCCAGCGCCGCCGGATCCGTCTTCGTGCGGGGTCCGACGACCTTGGACATCGCCCGGAGAAGGGCGATGTAGCGCTCGGCCGTGGCCGTCGGCAGCGCGGCGAGGATCTTCTGTGATTCTTGGCTGATGGGAGCGACGATGGCCGTGCCGAGGACGTAGTCGGCCAGGTCACTGGTATTGATGATCGCCGATGACACGCCTTCGCTCGACGGTGGGCGCGGGACGTTGGGGTCGGGCGCGACGGTGGTCGGCGTGAACGCGAACTGCACCGCCGGCGCCGGACCGACGACCGTCGGGATCTGCCCGTCGACCAGACCGGTGCCGGCAGACACGGGCTGACCGGCGACGGGCTCCCCGGGTAGGGCACTGAGCGCAGCGGAGGCAAGGTCGGCCAGCGGATCGGAGAAGCTCTGCGCCTCCACGGGCGAGGAGACAGGGGTCGGGGCCGAGACCGCGGACTGCTGCGTACCGTCGATCAGACCGGCCACGACCGGCATCACCGTGGTCGTGGTCGACCGGGCCTTCTTCCTCGGTGCCGCCGTCGGTATCGGGGTGGCGACCGGAGTCGGCACCGCGGCCGGTAGGGGAGCACCGACGACAGTGTTCTCCGGAGGGATCGTGTTCGCTGCGCTCACCTGCCCCATAGCGGGAACGCCGACCAAACCCGCAGCACAGACGCCGGGGAGAAGGAGGACACCAATTCGAATGGACCATGTGGTCATGAAGCCTCCGCGCGCAGACGTCGAGAACAACGGGTGCGTTTGGTTCGTGGGACCGATCGGTCCAGGTTTCGATGCGGTGTCGCCGTGTCCGTCGGGACAAGCCCGGGCGATCAGCCGCAGATGACGTTCGGTTGTCCAATGAACCTAGCAGCCCTTCGTCAGCGAGCGCTGCAGCGACCACGATTCGTGGCAACGGGCCGAAAGAGTCACGCAGTGCGTGGTCGGGCGAGGACCGGCGTTCCGGTATCAGGCTTCGGGGCCGCTCGGCCGCAGCATCGCCGGATGGAGCAGTGCCGCCGTTCCGCGACGGAAGAGATCAGGGCCGCGACGATTGCCTGCGTCGGCGTCGTCGGGCACCACGAACCCCGGCGTGGCCAGCACCTTCCGGCGGAAGTTCGCCGAATGCAGGGCAACGGACCAGACCGATTCGTAGACGCGTCGGAGCTCAGGGATGGTGAACGGTTCAGTGACGAGCGTGGTGGCCACCGTCGTGTATTCGAACTTCGCCCGCACCCGCTCGACGGCGTCGTCCAGAAGTCTGCTCTGCCCGTGAGCGAGCACACCCGTCTCGTGCAGATCGTCCAACGCGAAGACCCGGCCGCTCGATGGGGCCAGCGATGACTCGGCCACGAGCGCGACATAGGCGACGGTGATCGCACCCTCACCGGTCGGCGACACCATTGCGTAGGTGCGCAGCTGTTCGACGAATACCGCATCACGAGCCTTCGCGACACCGGCCGAGGATTGAAGAAGCCCTGCTGCGACATCGTCGAGCTCGCCGACACCGAGATGGGCGCGCGGCAGACGCCACGCACCTGCGGCCACACCGCTGCTGACGCGCTCGACGAGGACCCCGAGCCGCCCCTGGCGAACGGTGAGGATCGCCACATCGACCGAGACAGCGAACGATTCGTTCGCCTTCTCCGGGTGCGTCATCGCACGAGTGTGGAGACCGCGATTTGCGCCCCTTCGGCAGCGAGCACGCGCAAGGTCTCCTCCCCTCCGGGAGCGTTCACCGCCGCGATGAGATCCGTAAGTACGCGTACTTCATAGCCCAGAGACAGCGCGCTTCGAACGGTCGCCGCGACGCAGTAGTCCGTGGCGATGCCAACGACGTCGATCGATCCCACGCGTCGACGGCGCAGGTAGTCGTCAAGGGTCTCATCGGTCGCGGTCGAACGGCCCTCGAAACCCGAATACGCAGCTTCGTGGGACCCTTTGGCAAACCATGCCTCGATCCGAGTGAGCGCAGGATCGAGGTGGGCGTGGGTCGAGGCGCCATGCGTCCCGACGACGCAGTGACGAGGCCAACTGTCGACGTAGTCGGGAGTGGCCGAGAAATGCGGTCCCGGATCAACGTGTGCGTCAGCCGTTCCGACAACGACAACGTCGTCGTCGACGTTCAGGAGAAGATGCTCGGCGATCCGAGCGACCGTGGCGCCACCACCGGCAACCGCAAGCGAGCCACCCTCACAGAAGTCGTTCTGACAGTCGACCACGATGAGGGCGCGTCTGGTTCCAGTCGGCTTCGACATCTCTGCTCCTTTCGCTATCGCTACCTCGGCGACAGCAGTTTCGGTCGTGTTCGGCACACCGGTCAGCGACCGGGTCTCGGTGAGGGGTCGGTCATCGACGACAGGGCTGACAACCGTTTCGCCCGGAGTGAGATCGAGTGCGCCCAACTCGTCGAGCAGCACGCGGACGGACCGGTGACGATCACGGGCCGCCGCAACCTGGGCGGCGCGTCGGCCTGAGCCGAGTGCGTTCGCGGCGGGCAGGGTCGGACCGGGCTCGCCATCGCCCATGGCGCGGCAATCGAAGTCCGTTGCGACGCCTTGACGGACGAAGCACCGCTGCACGGCACCCGGCACATCGGCATCGAGAGGCAAGCCGAGCTCCAGCGTTTCGACGAGCGAACCGTCGGATTCACGGTGACGTCGGGCCCGTTTGCGACCGCCGATTCCCGCCTTTCCCGCAGAACGCTTCGCAACGGGTTGGAGCACGCCGTCGCTGTCGTCGATGGCGACGAGCTTGTACGTAAGGCCTGCGGTCGGCGCGCCGGATCCGGTGACCAGACTGGTTCCGACGCCGAAGACATCGATCGGAGCCCCCGCTTCGATGAGCTCCTGCATGCGGTACTCGTCGAGATCTCCACTGACCACGATGCGCGTCGCGTGCGCGCCGAGTTCGTCGAGCAGGAGTCGCGCCGACAGGGTCTCAGCGACAAGATCACCGGAATCGATGCGCACGCCCCCGGGCCCGGCGGCACCGAACTCGCGCGCGGCGGCAACGGCGTTGCGCAGACCCTCCGGAATGTGCCACGTGTCGACCAGGAGTGTTGTGCCGATGCCCTGCGCGGCGATCTGTGCTCGAAAGGCCGCCGGTTCGGCTAGGTGGGCGAGCGTGAAGGCGTGCGCGGCCGTTCCTGCGGTGGCCAGACCGAACCATGCTCCAGCGGCGAGGTTCGACGTGGCGTCGAGGCCGGCGATCGCCGCGGCGCGGGCGGCGGCCACTGCGGCATCCGGATCCGTACGACGGCTCCCCATCTCGATCGTGCGTCGTCCGTGGGCAGCCGTGACCATCCGGCTCGCGGCCGCGGCGACGGCACAGTCGTGGTTGAGGATGGACAGGATGACCGTTTCGAGCACGACAGCCTCGGCGAAGGTCGACTCGACGGTGAGAACCGGACTGGTGGGGAAGTACACCTCGCCCTCGGGGTAACCCCACACGTCGCCACGGAACCGATACCCGGCGAGCCACTCGAGCGCGCGCGGCGAGAGACCGAGCCGGGCCAGGAAGTCGATATGGTCCGCCGTGAATCGGAAGCCCTCGATCGCCTCGACGACCCGGGCCGTCCCGGCAATAACGCCGTAGCGACGGCCGGCCGGCAGACGACGGGTGAACACCTCGAACACCGCTCGACGGTCGGCAATACCCGACTCGAGCGCAGCGTCGATCATGGTGACCTCGTAGCGGTCGGTGCGCAAGGCGGCGTCCAGCACGCCCGCCATCATGACTCAGAACGAGTCGCCCAGCAACTCACTGTGAGTCCCGTTGGGAGAGAGGTTGCCCCCGTATATGGGGGCAGAACACCTCCGAAGGGCGCTGGGAGGCGTTTTGCCTCACCCAGGCCGGTCCAAGTCGCGCCCCGAACGCGGGCACGATGGAGCGATGGCTTCCACCCACCCTTTGCCGTTGCTCCTTCCCGACCTGAAGGCTGTACAGGACCGGTCGAAGCGATTCGGCTCGACCGTGTTCTGGGCCACGACCCGTCCGGACGGTCGGCCGCACGTGGTCCCGGTCGCAGCCGGCTGGATCGACGGTTTGCTGACCACGTTCGTCCTGACGAGTTCGGTCAAGGTCGCGAACCTCCGACAGAACCCGCGTGCGATGGCCCACTGGAACGTCTCGGAGGCCACTGGGTGGGACAGCCTCATGATCGAGGGAACGGCGACGGTCGTCGACGACATACCCGGTCGCACGGCCCTGTGGGATCGCATGGGCTACGACCTCTCACCGTTCGAACCGGGTGGTCCGTCCGCCGATTCGCACGTGTTCCTCCGACTCGCTCCATCACGGGCAACGCTGCTCGAGATGTACGGCATCAAGGGCCGCCACCAGTGGCGAGCTGTTTGACGACGCCCTCGGGCGCATCCCCAACGGACCCGAGCGAACCCGACGACATGAACGACAGCCGCCGGCGACACCGCCGCATCGCCGGTTGTGCCCTCGGGCTTGCCGCAGCCGTGGTGTGCGTCTCGGCCCCTGCTGATTCGGCGCGCCGATCAGTGAAAGTCCGCGCCGCACGCGCCACCGTGACCGCCTCGACCACGACGACGGCCACGACCATCGCGCCGACGACGACATCGACGCCGGGCGTGCCGTCGGCACAGATCACGACGTTCGCGTCGACGAGCACCTCGGTACGGATCGTGCTGGGGCCGACCGGGCGGACCGATCTGGCGGCTTCCGTCACGGTCGACGCCATCGGGTTCGATGAAGGAGCCCGGACCGTGTCGTTCCCCGCGGGAGTCTCTGACCTGTCCGTGGGTGTCAGCTTCAACCCAGACACGAAGTACACCTTCGGGGTGAAGTGGGCCGCCGTCGACGGGACGACAGGGGCGGAGGACAGCAAGGTCGTGGCACCGTACTTTCCGCAGCCCCGCTACCGGGGACCGGTGCCGGTCGCCGGGCCGGGTTGGAGCGTGCTGTTCACCGCGGACTTCACCCCGACGCGGCGAAACCCCTGCGCTCCGATTGACGTCTTCTACGACACGACGAACCAGCAACTCGACCTCACGGACACGATCCGCTCGGCAATAGCGCAGGCATCCGCCGCCTCCGGAGTTCCGATGCAACTCGTCGGGGCGGGTCGTGTCCGGCCATCGACACCTCGCGTCCTGGTCATCGACTGGGTGCCGGGCCAGACCGAGTGGCTGGGGGTGGCGCGGCAGGCGAATCAGACGGACGCCCGCGGCGTCGTCTGGAGGACGACGCTCTCGATCTCTCTCGCCGCATCGAGAGGAGTCGCACGCGGACGGTGGGAGACGGTTGTGCTCCACGAGCTCGGCCACATCCTCGGGCTGCAGCACAGCCACGATCCGACCTCGCTGATGTTCTCACCAGCAGAGTCGAGGGAACCGTGGCCATGGGTGACCACCGTTTTCACCGAAGGGGACCGGCGGGGGCTCTTCGCCGTGAACGCCGGTGCGTCGGGCGGGTGCTCTCCCACCATCGAACCGGGCGATCTCTGGAACGGACAACAGGGGCCGTAGCCGCGAAACTCCAACCCCAGCAAGGGTGCACGAAACCCGGTGTTCTCGTACAGTCGGCAAGAACTCGGCTACACCGCCGCCGCACCAAACGACCCAGCAAGGGTGCACGAAACCCGGTGTTCTCGTACAGTCGGCGGAAGTGAACTCGAACATAGGCAGCTGGGTGCGACAGGGGCGGCGTCGCCTCGATCTCACCCAAACCGCTTTTGCCACTGAGGTGGGCTGCACCGAGTCGATGCTCAAGAAGATCGAGGCCGGGACCCGGACTCCTTCACTACCGTTGCAGGCCCGTTTCGAACTGCTCCTCGGTCCTCCGACCGAAGACACCGCCACAAAGGGCCTCCCCAGCGAACTGCACACCATCGTCCTCGTGGACGCAGCGTCTGGAGCGGTCGTGGACGCGTGCATTCACGACCGGCTGTTGGCCGCCGCTTCGCACGAGGACGCATTCGACGTCCAGCGATTGCACTCCGTGGACGGAGCCGTCGTCGTGATGGTTCGCGGACCTCAGCTGGCTCGCACGTTCTCGCGACTGCTCACGCAACGCGGCGTGCGCCGAGTCGTCGTGCACTGCAGCATCGGCGGTTGCGACCGAGCGGTCGCCGAGGCACTGAGCTTCGCCGAATCCGTCGAGAACGGTCGATTCGAGACGCCAACGGTGACCGCGCTGCTCGGAGCTGAGCTGTTGACGCGGCCGACGACGATCAGCCCCGCGGAAGTGCGATTCGTCAATACCGGCGTGGTTCCGCGGCGCCCCCGCCTGCTCATCGGACGCGACGAGCTCGTCGACCGTCTGTCTTCGAAGTTGGTGAGCCGATCGGATCGTTTCGTCACGCTCACGGGGCCGGGCGGCGTCGGGAAGAGCTCGCTCGCGCTGGCTGCGTTGGAAGTCGCGGCAAAGGCCCACCCGATGACGCTCGTCAGCGTCGACCTCAGCGTCGCCGGCGACCTCGACCAGGCGAACGACATCGTCTCGAGCGCTCTCGCCGACGTCGACGCGCAGACCGACGGACCGACGTGGCAGGACCGGCTCCGGCAGTGGACGGGCATGCTGTTCGTCGACAACGCCGAACACGTCCGGGGCGTCTCGGCCCTTCTCGAGGAACTCATCGCCACCACGCATGCGTCGGTGATCGTGACGTCGCGGACACGGCTGGATACTGAAACGGAGACCGAGATCGGGGTAGGCCCACTGGCCACCGCATCCCCTGTCGGAGGACGAAGCGATGCTGCTGAACTCTTCCGACATCATGCGGCCGCGGCGATGCCAAACGACAGCGGAGCCGACCGGGCGGTCGAGGAACTCTGTGCTCGACTCGATGGACTTCCGCTCGCCATCGAACTGGCCGCCGCTCGGACTCATCAGCTTCCGGTTTCGACCATGTCGCAACACATCGCGATCCGAGTTGCCGACCTCTCCGACACCTCGCCCGGCTTGGCACCCCGCCACCGGACCCTGCGGGCAACGCTCGAGTGGTCCTTGTCGCTTCTCGATCCGGTGACGCTCGTGGCGCTGCGAAGGCTCGCCGTCGTCGAAGGTGCCTTCGACTTCGACGCGATCACCCGAATCGGTCTTCGTTGGCCGGAGTCCCGGATGAGCCCTGATGCGATCGTCGAGGAACTCGTCGCGAACCATCTCGTCTTCCGAACGAACGACCGACGCGAGCCGATGCCCGTCGATGGCAGCGCTTCGCCCGGGCCCGAAGAGGCACCGAGTTGGCGCGTCTTCAGCACGCTCCGCGAGGTTCTGAGAACGCATCTGGATCCCGCCGGAGATCGCCAGGCTCGAGCTGACCATGCGGCCTGGACCTTCGACGCCATCGAACGAATGGCGCCGGAGCTCTACGGTCCCGGCCAGCAGCATGCCTTCGATCGCCTCCGCCAGGCGTATCCGGACCTCCGCCAGGCGATCTCCTGGTCGATCGACGCCGGTGACCCGGAACATTGCGCCAAGGCCGTGAGCGCCCTGCAGCGCTTCTGGACGCGGGCCGGCCTCTTCGCCGAGGCCAGAGCCTGGATCGCCCGAATCCTTCTGTGTGACCTGACGGCACATACCCGTGCGCGCCTGCTCAACACCACCGGGACACTCGCGTTCCTGCAGGGCGAAGCACAAGCCGCGCTCGGGCCGCTGGAGTCGAGCCAGATCCTCTTCGCAGAGGTCGGTGACGAACGGGGCGAGGCGGATGCCCTGGCCAATCTCGGTGTGTGCTTCGGCCAACTGGGCGATCTCGTCCCAGGCGTCGAGCACACGGAACGATCGCTCGAGCTTCGTCGCCGGACCGGTGACTTGCGCGGCGTCGGGATCTCGCTGGGCAACCTCGGCCAGTTCGCCAGCCTTCGCGGAGATCGAGCGGCCGGCCGTCGCTTTCTCGGCGAGTCCATCGAGGTGCACCGTCAGATCGACGATGGCTACCTGCTCGTCGAAGCCCTTCAGGATCTCGCCCGGATCGAAGCGGCCGATGATCTCTTCGACCGGGCGGGTGGTCGACTTCTCGAAGCGCTCGAGATCGCCGAACGCCTGCAGGCAGCCCGCATCTTGTCGTCGGTCGTCCTGACCATGGTCGAGATCACGGCGACGGACCATCTCCGCACTGAGCGGTGCCGACTGGGGGCTCGGCTCATCGGAGCCGCCCAACTGGCGCGCCGCCAAGCGGGACTGCGGGCACCGCTGCCCGGAAGTCCCGCGGTCGAACACATCGCCGGTTCACTCGGTCCGAGGATGTGGGAGTTCCATCTCGCCGAGGGGGCGGCGCTCTCGCCCGACGTGCGTCGTGAAACGGCGGACCGCTTCCTTCACCGCGGACGGGTCTCCCGCGGGGCGAACGCGCTCGACCGACAGCAGCTGAGCGCGCGCGAGCTCCGAGTCCTTCGACTCCTCGGCGACGGGGCAACGAACAAGGACATCGCCCGTGAACTGGGCATTCGCCCGTCGACGGTGGCGTCGCACGTCCGTACCGTCTTCGCCAAGCTCGGAGTCACGTCGCGAGCCGCAGCGGTCGCGGTGGCGTCCGAGCGCGGCCTTCGCTAGTCGGTCACGGTGTCCCTTTGGGACACAAGAGAGCATCTGCAGGGGGTTCCGGTCGTCCGAACAGCCGATGCGCGCCGAGAGATCGGGTCCTTACGGTCGATGCATGACATCAACCGCCTCCACCACATCCTCACGCCGTCGGCGCCTCGCCGCTGCAGCCGTCTCGCTCACCATGGTGACGGGCTTCGCCGTTGCCACGGCCTCATCGGCCGGCGCTGCCACCCACAAGGCGAAGCCGAAGGCTCGTCCGGCCCTCGTGCGCAAGGCCGCTGTCGTCACCCCCGCTGTTCGCGTCGCCATCCCGTCGGCGGCGCTGACGCCGGCTCCGGCCTGGCAGACCTCGGGTTGAGCCGGACCCTCGAGGCCTTCCGTCCCCTGGTCGTCAGCGAGGACATCTCCGCCGACCAGTTACACCGAGAACTCACCGACCGTGTCGGGTCACTTTCTTGGGTCATGGAAGGAGTTGTTCAGAGCATCGCCATGAGCGACCTTGACGCTGCGACGAGGCTCTGGGGCGACGAAGCAATCGATCTCCTTTGGGAACGCGAGCTCCTGGTGAGCCCGGATGGCAATCCGGACCACCGGGACGCGCACCTCTCCGACGATGCTCAAGCGTGGGCGTCTGCGCGACGGGCGGAACTCCTCCTCACTCCCAACCCGCCGATGCAGAAGCCGTCACGGCTCGAACATCTCGCACTCACTGGACCCACGGCCGAGCGCACGGGGGAACACCGAAAACGCGGGCCGGTTCTCGCCGGCGTACACCGGTAGATCTCCCGACGATCAACGACAATCGCGTTGGCTGGCTTCGGCCGAGCGCGGCCATGTTTGGCCGAGGCCAGCCAACGCGATTGTCAGGTCGCAACACCCCCCAGCAGCCCCGTCACCAACGCGTTCGTGCACTCACTCCACCGTGACCGACTTCGCCCCGTACAACACCCCCCAGCAGCCCCGTCACCATCGCGTTCGTGCACTCACTCCACCGTGACCGACTTCGCGAGGTTGCGGGGCTGATCCACGTCACGACCCAGCGCCACCGCAGCGTGATACGAGAAGAGCTGCAGCGCGACGTTGGCGAGCAGAGGCGCCCATTCCGGCTCGCTGGCGGGAACGACGATGACGTCGTCGAACAGACCGCCTTCGTGGGCGCGGTGGAGTTCGTGGCCGCGTTGTTGCACGACGCCGATGGTCGGGCCCTTGCGGGCACGGACCTGCTGCACCGACGAGAGGTTCTTCTCGAGCAGCGGATCGTCCAGCGCGATCGAAACCACGGGGAACTCCGGCCCGACGAGCGCAAGGGGCCCGTGCTTGAGTTCGCTCGCCGGGTATGCCTCGGCGTGGACGTAGCTGATCTCCTTCAGCTTCTGTGAGCCCTCCAACGCGATCGGGTACCCGGTATTGCGCCCGATGAAGAACATCGAAGGTACGTGCGCGTACTTCTCCGCGATCTGCTTGATGTGGGGCTCCTGATCGAGGACCTGCTGGATGAGACGTGGCAGAGCCTTGAGACCGGTGAGGAGCCGCGTGCCATCCGACGGCCCGAGGTCGCGGATGCGACCGAGATGCACCGCGAGCAGACCGATGCTGGTGATCATCGACGTGACGACTTTGGTCGACGCCACACTCACCTCAGGTCCGGCGTGCATGTAGATCCCGTCACACTCGCGGGCAATTGTCGAGCCGACGACGTTGACCACTGCGATGATCCGCCCACCCTTGCGCTTGATCTCCGTCACCGCGGCGAGCGTGTCGGCAGTCTCGCCGGACTGGCTGATGACGATGTACAGCACGTCGGACTCGATGACCGGGTTGCGGTACCGAAACTCGCTCGCCGGCTCAGCATCCGCGGGAATGCGCGCCAGGCTCTCGATGAGTTGCGCGCCGGCCATCCCGGCGTAGAACGCCGAACCGCACCCAAGGACTTTGACCCGCCGAATGTCAAGCACCTCTCTTGCCGTGAGGTTGATCCCACCGAACTTCACGGTCGCGAAGCGATCGTCGATGCGACCGCGCAGCGCTCGTTCGATCGCCGCCGGCTGCTCGAGGATCTCCTTGCGCATGAAGTGTTCGTGACCGCCCCGATCGATCGCTTCGATCGACCAGTTCACGTCGAAGGGCCGCTTCTGCGTCGGCGTGGCATCGAGGGAGAACGTCCGGTAGCCGTCGGTGGTGAGCACGGCCATCTCGCCGTCATCGAGCGGGACGACACGCGACGTGTGACGAACGATGGCGCTCACGTCAGAGCCCACGAGCATCTCACCTTCACCGATGCCGATGATGACCGGCGAGCCGTTCCGGGCAACCACGATGCAGTCGGGCTGGGTGGCGTCGATCACGACGAGTCCGTACGTCCCCTCGACCTCGGCGAGCGTTGCCCGCACCGCCTCCTCGATCGTGACACCCGAAGCCCGCCGGCGGCCGATCAGATGGGCGAGGCATTCCGTATCGGTCTCGCTGGCGAAGACGACACCGTCGGCTTCGAGCTTGGCTCGGAGCTCGGATGCGTTCTCAATGATCCCGTTGTGGACGATCGCAACGTTGCCTGTTGCGTCGAGATGGGGATGCGCGTTCACGTCATTCGGTTCGCCGTGGGTTGCCCAACGCGTATGGCCGATGCCGAGCGTTCCGGTCATCGTCTTGGGCAATGCCTTTTCGAGTTCGCGGAGCTTGCCCTTCTTCTTGACGACCTTGAGGCCCTTCGGTCCGTGGACGACTACCCCAGCGGAGTCATACCCCCGGTACTCGACCCTCGAGAGTCCCTCCATGAGAATCGGAAGGCACTGTTGGTTGCCGATGTAGGCGACGACTCCACACATGTTTCGTACACATACTTTCTGTCTCTGCCCGATGGGACGAGGGCGGAGACGGGTTTGATGGCCGCACCGGATGTTCAGCCGTAGATCAGGCGTCGGATCTGGCGGACCGTGAGCCGAGGAGCAGCGAGACGGACGAAGCGGAGCTCGTCTCGGATCTGCTCATAGATCGCGGTGTTGGCCAGACCGGCGGACTGCAGGTCGCGGTGCCGGCGTTTCACGAACACGTCGAGGGGTTCGTCGAAGAACGAAACGATCTCGCCCACCACCCGAACCGCATCACCCCGGTTGAGCGTGGTGGTGCGAACGAGATGGTCGAGGAGATCGTCGAACGGGGTGTCCCTCGGGCGATCGGCTGGCACCGCGGGATGAGTCTGACGATCTCCCACGGGCACGTCTACGATTCTGCCCGAATTCGGGCAGAATCGTTATCCGACCCGAGCCGCCGACCGATCGGAACCTCAGTTCACGAGCGGAAGGACTTCCTTCATGAACCGTTCCATCTGCTCCTCGGCCTTGGAGTACGGGTCGCCGAGAAGGTGGGGGAAGATCGTGAGGCGTTCCACGCCGAGCAGGTCGCGGAAGTCCTGCACCTGCGAGGCCACGCCTTCGGGCGTGCCGACGAGCATCGTGCTCTGCTCGATCGATTGCTCGAGGGTCGGGATGAGACCGGGGGCAACGGGTCGACCATCGGCCCCCATGTATCCGCGGCTCCAGCCATAGGGGCCGAGAAACTTCCAGAACTCGTCGTGGCCGTTTCGCGCCGACGCCATCGCCTTCTCATGGGTGTCTTCGATGCGCACACTGACCACCAGCATGCGCTTGTCACCCTCGGCGAGGCGGACCCCGTGATGCTGTTCATGGAGCTCGCCATAGCGATCCCACATCCGCTTGATGAACTTCGGGTGCTGGTTCCAGAACACCGCTCCGTGGTCCACGACGGGAACGTACTCCACGGTTGGAGGGCTCGTGACGGCCTGCCAGATCTCGTACGGATAGACCGGCCGCGGAATGAGCGTGAGCTCGGACACCGTGGTGCCACGGTCGGGAATGCCGGGTTGGGGGATCTGGAAGTACTTCCCGGAATACGAGAACTTCTCCATGCTGAGCGACCGGCGGACGATCTCCATCGCCTCTTCGAACCACTCGCGGTTGCGGATGTCATCAGCCGCCTGGTCGGGGTTGTCCTGGGAACCGACCGACACGTGATCGGGGTTCAGGTGGAGGAGCTCCCGGGGAACGGTGCCGCGACCGACTCCGAGAATCCCGCGTCCGCCCGAGAGGTTGTGCATGGTCGAGAAGTCCTCGGCCAAGCGCAACGGGTTCCACTGTGGAACCACGTTGAACATCGCGCCGAGGCGGATCTTCTCCGTTCGTGCGGCGATCCACGCCGAGACGAGGATCCCATTGGGGATGACCTCGTAGCCCTCGTACTGGAAGTGATGTTCGGTCGTCCAGAAGCTGTCGAAGCCGAGCCGGTCAGCAGCGACTGCAGTGTCGATGTACTCCAGCGTGGCTTTCCAGCACGCGGCGTTGTCGTAGCGACGATCCATGGGCGCCGGCGCGCCGGCGCCGGCGTCGTTCATCTCTACGCCCCCGAAGAAAAATGCACCGATCTTCATGTCAGCTCCCTCGTCGAATCAGCTAACCCTAGCAAGTCGATATTGACGACATCTATACCGTGACGAATCGTTCTTCTGCCGGAAACCTCATCGGTCGGCCATCGTGCTCCACTGACCGGACAGTGGCCGATCCTGTCGATCCAACGCGCTCGTCGGCACCGCTCAGGTGCTTCGCCAGGCCCGTTCGAACGGCAGCCGCCAGGCGTAGGGAGCGATGAGCTGGTGGATCGCGTTCGGACCCCAGGACCCGGCGGCGTACGGGCGTACCGGAGGAGGGGACTCGAGAAGTCCCGAGGAGAGCTCCCACAGACGTTCGATGCCTTCGGCGGTGGTGAACAGGGTGTGGTCACCACTCATCGCGTCATGGATCAGGCGTTCGTACGCCTCGAGCACGTCACCTTGGCGTCCGGTTTCGTGAAGTGCGAACTGCAGGCTGAGCTTGTCGAGCTTCATGCCCGCCCCGGGACGCTTGCCGTAGAACGAGAGGGAGAGCTTGGATGCGTCGGCCAGGTCGAAGGTCAGGTGGTCAGGCCCCTGCGCTCCCACCCCCGAGCCCGGCGGGAACATGCTCTTGGGGGGCTCCCGGAAGGCGATGGAGATGATGCGTGCGCCCTCGGCCATCTTCTTTCCGGTTCGCAGGAAGAACGGCACACCCGCCCATCGCCACGTGTCGATCTCGCAGCGCAACGCAATGAATGTCTCGGTTTCCGAGTCGGGAGCGACTCCGGGCTCGTCGCGGTACCCGAGGTACTGACCGCGCACGACGTGGGCAGGCTCGATCGGCTTCATCGATCGGAACACCTTGTTCTTCTCTTCGGTGATGGCACGGGGGTCGAGCGCGGTCGGCGGCTCCATAGCCATGAACGCAAGGACCTGGAACAGGTGGGTCACCACCATGTCGCGGTAGGCGCCGGTCGACTCGTAGAAGCCGACCCGCTTCTCGAGCGCAAGGGTCTCGGGCACGTCGATCTGCACGTGATCGATGTGATTGCGGTTCCAGATCGGCTCGAACAGACCGTTGGCGAAACGGAACGCGAGAATGTTCTGGGCCGCTTCCTTGCCGAGGAAGTGATCGATACGGAAGATCTGCTCCTCGTCGAACGTCGCATGGAGCAGCGCGTTGAGCGTCTTCGACGTGGCCAGGTTCATGCCGAACGGCTTCTCCATGATGATGCGGGACCGGGCGACGAGACCAGCCTGGTCGAGCGTCGCGATCACGGCCCGGGCGGCATTCGGGGGAACGCTCAGGTAGTGAAGCCGTCGGGGCTCTCCTCCGAGTTCGGCTTCTGCGGCGCGAACGGCTGCGGCGAGCCCGTCGGGACCGGCTTCCTGGGTCACGTAGGAGATCCGCCGTCCGAACGCCGACCACTCGGTGTCGGTGAAGCCGTGGGCGCTGAACTCGTCGCACGCGGCACGGGCGAAGGTGCGGAATCCGTCATCGTCGAACGCTTCGAGGGAGGTACCGACGATGCGGCATTCCGGCAGCAATCCCGCCTGCCAGAGGTGCATGAGGCCGGGAAGCAGCTTGCGGCGGGCGAGATCGCCGGCGCCGCCGAAGAGGACGATCACATGAGGCTGCAGCGGCGACATGAGCGCCGGAGTCAGATCCAACGGGTCCGTATGCGTACTGACCATCTCGGTGCCTGTCATGGGCCGACCCTACCGGGCCCACGGGATCAATGGGCGGTTGGGAACACGCGCACGATGCCGCGGCCCGCTACAGCGTTCACCGGTCTTGAGGGCTCCGAGCGCGACCAGGCCCCGGAGGACAGCTCGCAGACTTCAACCGCGGCATCCGCAGGGGCGACGACGTCTTCGCCGATCGATTCGACCAGCCAGCACGTGCCGTTCGCAGACGTCCGCAGCAACCTTCCCCGACCCCCCACTGGAGACGGGGCGTCGAGCTCAGCTGAGGCGAGGTCGACGACGACGACGGGGAGCTCCACGGCCTCGTCGGTTGCGCCGGTCGGTCCGCTGAACCAGGCGAGCGCAAGAGACCTGACCGGGGTCAGCGTCGCGAACCGCAGGACGCCGGTCGGGATGAACGCATAGGAGCCACGTGAGATCACGCATCCGCTGATCTGCAGCTCGCCCTCGAGCATCACCACCTCCTCGTCGACCGAGTACCGGCATGGTGTCGCCCGATTCCATCCGGGCGGGAAGCGGACGAGTGCAGTCGACGAGCTCACCGCCGGATCGACGTGGAGCCGCATCATCTCGACGGCAGGCTCGGCGAGCGGGATAGGGATCGTGAGCCAATCGTGCTCGCGGCGAAGCTCGACGATGCTCATGCCAGTTCCCTTCGGTGGAGATGGGCGTGCTGAGCGACGATTCGCCGTGCCGTGCGGACGACGGCCTCGTCGATCATCTTGCCTCCGTCATCGGCGATCACTCCCCGGCCGGCGGCCAGGGCTTCGTCGCACAGCCGCACCAGCCGTTGCGCTCTCTCGACCTCAGCGCCGGTCGGGGTGAACACCTCGTTGACGATGTCGACCTGAGCCGGGTGGATGCACGAACGCCCACGGAAGCCCATACGCCGGAGGTGTTCCGTCGAAGAGCGGAGCGCATCGAGGTCACGGAAGTCGGTCGACACCGGACCCACCGGAGGCTCGATCCCCGCCGCGGCCGAGGCGAGGACCAAGGTGGCTCGCGCCGTCAGCATCTCGCGCTCGTCCCCCGGAGTGAGTTCGATCCCGAGTTCGGCGGATAGGTCGGCCTCGCCGATCGCCAACCGACAAACCCGCGGCGCCTCGGCGATGGAACGGGCGTCGAGGATGCCCCGTGCCGTCTCGAGCAGCGCAACCACGGTGATCGCGCCACTTTGCAGACCCGATTGCCGTTCCAACACGTTGAGTTCCGCGTCGACGCGTGCGAGTTCGTCGACCGTCGACACCTTCGGCACACAGAGCGCAGCGATGTTCGATCCGCAGCCGGGAATGAGCGTGCGAAGGTCTTCGATACCGAGATCACCCCAGTTGATCCGGACGAGAAGCGCCGGCCCGGTCGTCGGCTGGGCTCGGATGAACTCCATGACCACCGCCCGGGCCGTGTCCTTGTTCGCCGGTGCAACGGCGTCCTCGAGGTCGCAGATGACCCCGTCAGCCGAGCGCAGGACAGCCTTCGCCAGCTTCTCGGGCTGGTCCCCCGGCGCGTAGAGCGTCGAGCGCATGACGGGACGGCTCGCGGGTGGTGTCACCACGGCTGGTCCGTGACCGGGAACCGGTCAGGTGTGTGGCCTCGCTTGGCCACGAGAAAGGTGCGATCGAACGAACACACGACGATGCCGTTCTGGTTGAGCCCGCGCGTCTTCACACTCACGATGCCGGCGTTCGGCCGCGACGACGACTCCCGTTTGTCGGTGACGAGCGATTCGGCGTAGAGCGTGTCACCGACGAACACGGGGTTGGGCAGACGAATGTCGTTCCACGCCAGATTCGCCTGTGCGTTCTGGGTGAGATCGCTCACGCTCATGCCGGTGACCAGGGCAACGGTGAAGGTGGAGTTCACGAGGGGCCTACCGAAGATGCCGCCCTCCGAGTAGTGGTTGTTGAAGTGCAACTGATTGGTGTTGAGGGTCAGGTTCGTGAACCAGATGTTGTCGGCCTCACAGATCGTTCGGCCGAGCGCGTGGCGATACACGTCACCGAGTTCGAAGTCTTCGAAACACCGGCCGGTCCAACCGGGCTTGACGTGTGGCTCAGGAGTGTCGCTCATCGCGAAGGAATCTACCGGGCGGACCCTGCGAGGACCGAAACCTGCGCTGAGTCAAACCTCGCATGGGCACGGTTGGCGCATAGCGTGGTCGTCGTGACCGTCGACGCGTATCGAGCCCTGTGCATGCAAGTGGCCTGCCCGGCGGTGAACGGGACGGCGTCGGACGAAGAGGCGCGGGCCATCATGGGGTCGACGATCGATCGGCTCGATCGCCAGATCGGCGCGTCGAAAGGATTCGCCGGCTCCGACGTCAAGCTGGTCGTGCTGCCCGAATACTTCCTGACGGGATTCCCGATGGGAGAACCGCTCGGCGTGTGGGCCGAGCGGGCAGCGTGCGCGCCTGACGGAGCCGAGGAGGAGCGACTTGGCGCCATCGCGCAGCGCCATGGCGTGTACCTGTCCGGGAACCTGTACGAGAGCGATGCTGCGTTCCCCGGACTGTACCTTCAGGCCTCGTTGATCTGGGGGCCGAACGGAAACGTGGTGCTCCGCTACCGGCGGCTGCACTCACTCTTCGCACCGACCCCTCACGATCTCTGGGACGCCTACGTCGAGACGTACGGCATCGACGCTCTCTTCCCAGTGGCTGAAACGCCTCTCGGTCGGCTGGCCTGCGTGGCCAGTGAGGAGATCCTCTTCCCTGAACTCGCACGTGCACTTACGATGCGCGGCGCCGAGGTTCTTCTGCACTCCACATCGGAGGTCGGTTCACCGCGGCAGACGCCCAAGGACATCGCCAAGCTCGCGCGCGCCATTGAGAACCTGGCGTTCGTGGTGTCCGCCAACTCCGCTTCGATCACCGGGACAGACATCCCCGCAGCATCGACGGACGGCAAGAGCCAGATCGTCGACTTCAACGGCCGAGTCCTGGTCGAGGCGGGACCCGGTGAGTCGATGGTGGCCAACGCCGAGATCGACGTCGAGGCGTTGCGCCGGGCGCGGAGGCGTCCCGGCATGCCCAACCTCCTCGCCCGCAATCGCTTCGAGCTCTGGGCCGGTGAATACGAACGGGCCGTCACGCGACATCTCGGCCACCCGGCATCCAACATCGATCCGTCGGCGATTCCGGAGCGAGCGCACTTCATGCGAACGCACCTGGCCGTCATCGAGCAACTGACCCAGGCCGGAGTCATTGCGTGAGTGCAGAAATCGTCCTCCGCAATCCCCGTACGGGGCAGTGCGACGGCACCGTGGCCATCACGCCCCATGAAGAACTCCGAGCGATGGCGACGCGTCTGCGCGCGGCCCAGCCGGCATGGGATGCCCTCGGGGTCGACGGCCGTGCCGCTGTGCTGCGTCGCTGGAAGGACGCATGCGTGGCGCAGCGCAACGAGATCACCGCTGCGCTCGCCGCCGATACCGGACGTTGGCGCGAGAGCGTCCAAGAGTTCGATGCCTTCCTCGGCACGATCGAGCGTTGGGCGGCGTTGGCACCCAAACTGCTCAACGAACCCCGGCGCTTCACCAGCACCCTTGGATTCATCGACATCGACAAGAACCTCCGCCCGTACCAGCTCGCCGGAATCATCAGCCCCTGGAACTTCCCGCTCGTGCTCTCCACCATCGACATGCTGCCGGCGGTCATGGCCGGCACCGCGGTGCTGCTGAAGCCGAGCGAGGTAACTCCGCGATTTGCAGTGGCGCTACGCGAGTCGCTCGAAGGAGTTCCGGAGCTCGAGGCGGTGTTCTCCATCGCCATCGGCGACGGAGCTGTCGGCTCGCAGATGATCGAGCTCGTCGACCTCGTGTGCTTCACCGGGAGTGTCCCAACGGGACGCCGGGTCGGAGCGATGGCAGCAGCACACTTCATCCCGGCGTTTCTCGAATTGGGTGGCAAGGACCCGGCGATCGTGCTGGCAGGCGCCGACCTGGACCATGCGAGCACTGCCCTGCTGTGGGGGGCGACATCGAACGCCGGCCAGGCCTGCCAGTCGATCGAGCGGATCTACGTGGAAGCGTCGATCCACGATGAGTTCGTCGACCTGCTGGCCAGGAAGGCCGAACGTATCGGTCTCTGCTTCCCCACCTATGACACGCCCGGACTCGGCCCGATCATCGCCCAACGACAGGTGCCGATCATCGAGGCGCATCTTGTCGACGCGCTCGCGAAAGGCGCAGTCGTCCGCGCCGGATCATCGACAGTGGAGGACCACGGCGGCGGGTCATGGGTTCGGGTCACCGTGCTCAGCAACGTCGACCACACCATGGCCATCATGCGTGAGGAGACCTTCGGACCGTTCCTCCCGGTGATGGCCGTGGCCGACGCCGACGAAGCCGTGCGGCTCGCCAACGACTCGCCGTTCGGTCTCTCGGCGGCCGTCTTCGCAGCGACGACCGGCGAGGCCGAGGCGATCGCCCGACGGCTCGACGCCGGGGCCGTGAGCGTCAACGACTCGACCCTCACCGCGCTGGTTTGGGAGGGGGAAAAGCATTCGTTCAAGTCGAGCGGGCTCGGCGGCTCCCGCATGGGCCCGGCCTCACTGTTCCGCTTCCTGCGCAGTCAGGCGATCCTCGTCAAGACGAATACCGCAGTGCGCGACCCATGGTGGTATCCGGCCGAGTTGTTCGAGGGGCTCGAGATCCCCTGACCTCGACGTGACCGCCGCGGGCAGAGCACAATGACGTCATGGGAATCCGCGAAGACATGCCGGTGCTTGCCAGCCACGAGGGGAACTGGACAGGCGAGTACGTACACGTCGATCCGGCGGGAAACGTCGTCGATCGTCATCGCGCCGACCTCAGCTGCACGTTTCCGAACGAAGGCGATTGGCCCTACTTCCAGACAAACACCTACACGTGGGAGGACGGCCGCCAGGAGATCATCAAGGTCCCTGCTTCCTTCCATGACAAGGCGATCTGGTTCGACACGGATCGGATCGACGGAAGGGCCTGGGAGGTCGACGACAAGACCGTGATCCTCACCTGGGTCTACAAGAACGAGCCGGGCAACTACCTCTACGAGATGATCCAGATCGACGCCACCAAGCAGCACCGCGCCCGCACGTGGCACTGGTTCGAAGGTGGCGAGCTGGTTCGCCGTACGCTCATCAAGGAACACCGCGTCAACTAGTGCACTGAGGTGAGGGCGTCCAACAGCGCCCGCGGGAGTGAGGGCGATGTTCGAGAGCTCGGCCGAGGTGTGCGGTGAAACGGTCGCGAGGAGGACCGGAAAGGGCGCGCCCGTGTTCCCGACGGGGAATTCGAGCGCGCTCGAGGTGCGCGCGTTCACCTTCATCTCGACCTTCAGCCGGAAGCGGCCCGAGTCGGTGGCGAGGGCGTCCGCGCCGAGGAGGGAATCCTGCGCGGAAGCGGCAGGGGCCATGGATGCCGCAGCCGCCGCGCAAAGGGTCATCGCGATGAAGATGCGCCGCATGAGAGTCCTCCCGAAAGGCGGGACGATTCTACTTGGGCGTCTCGACCTGCTTCTTCAGCGCCGCGATCTGGCGCTCTGAAACCTGCTCTTTCGGAAGCGACTCGGCCCAGGCGAGCGCCTCCTCGCGAACCTTTCTCGCAGCCACGGCGTCACCCTTCCTGTCGAAGATGTCGGCGCGCGCGTTCAGAATGACGAGCTTCCGCGGGCCGTAGGAGCGCGCAAGCGCCCGGTCGGACGCCGCGAGCGCTTCGTCGTACTTCTTCATGCCGCGGTAGGCGAGCGCGAGGCGCGCGGGCGGGTTGTAGTCGTCGGGGAAATCCCTTTCGGAGGCTTCGAGCATCGGGATCCCGCGCTCGGGCTGGCC
>JANLRD010000013.1:0-5486 GCA_031368215.1 Acidimicrobiia bacterium
GCGCCGGCGACGGTCCAGAGGCCGAGGGAGGTGCCGGTGGTCTTCCCCGTCATCACCTTGCGGACGCCGTAGGTGAGAAGGCCGCCCATGAGACCTCCGAGGAGGATCGCCGCGAAGGCCAGGGCCCGCGCCGTCACCGAAGGGAGCGCACTGAGCTGGGGTGGCCGGGCCGTCATCGGAACGGTGCCCAGGATGTCTCGTCCTGTTGGCCGAGGGTGGGTGACGTCGAGGGTTGCCTCACGTGCGCCGGGATCCGACTCGTGCGCTTCGGTCGGTGCATCGGCCGTGACCGAGTCGACTTCGGGGGTCACTCGGGCGACCTCCGCCCAGATGGCACCGGTCCGTTCGACGAGCGCCGTGACACCGACGGCGAAGACGTGCGACGGCGTGCCGGCGGCGGCCCAGACCTCGTCGAATCGGCCCAGGCGTCGGTCGGCGAAGACCCGCATCGCGGTGGCGTGGCCGAAAGGGGGGATCCCGCCGACCGCGAAACCTGTGGCGTCGCGGACCGCTTTGGCGTCGATGCGCCACGCGCCTTCCGTGCCGGCAGCGTCGGCCAGGCGTGCCTCGTCGAGCTGATCGTCCCCGCACACGAGTGCCACCACGGGCTCGCCGTTGGCACGGTCGTGGGGATCGCCGACGGCGAACACCAGCGACTTCACGATCTGGCCAACCTCGACGCCGATTGCGGTCGCGGCGTCGAGGGCGGTACGAGCACCCTCCGCGGAGTACTCCACCACATGGACGTCGAGGCCGAGGGCCCGCCCGGCTTCGGTGACGGTGACGGCATTGCGGTGCATCGCACCAGGGTACGGCGGCGTGGGGCTCATCTGGACGGCTTCGGCCGAGCCGGAACGGTCGGCGATGGCATGGCGGTTCCGTTGGATGGCCGTTTCGGCGAGGATGGGGAGGTGAACGCGTCGCCTTCGTCCCCTCCTGAGCCCGATGCATCCGGGTTGCGTCGATGGCGAGTCGCGGCCGGTCTGATGGAGCACGAGGGTCGGCTGCTGCTGGTCGAGAACCTGAGGCGGAACGGAAAGACCGACTGGTCGACGCCCGGTGGCGTTGTCGAGCTCGACGAAGATCCGGTGGACGGTCTCACCCGCGAAGTGGTCGAGGAGACCGGGTTGACGGTCACCGAGTGGTCCGGCCCGACCTACACGGTCGAGACCGTGGCGCTCGACATGAATTGGCACCTCAGCGTCGACGTGTTCACGGCCGTCTCGTGGACAGGTGATGTGAGCACGGGGGAGGATCCCGACGGCATCGTTGTCGATGCCCGCTTTGCACATCCCCACGAGTGCGCGGCGTTGCTCGACGGCGCCGGCCGGTGGGTATCGGAACCGGTTCTGGAGTGGCTCGCCGAACGGTGGGAGGGCACACGTGAGTTCCGCTTCCAGCTGCACGGTGCCGACCGGTCATCGTTGCGGGTCGAACGTCTTTGACCTTTGCGGCGCCGAACGAGATCGTACGTAAGCGTACGATCCTCCACGTTGACATGGACGCGTTCTATGTCGCGGTCGAAGTTCGGCGTGATCCTTCGCTCGCCGGAAAGCCGGTCATCGTCGGCGGAGATGGCGAGCGTGGCGTGGTGGCCTCATGCTCCTATGAAGCTCGTGCCTTCGGCATTCACTCGGCGATGCCGTCCACGCAGGCGAAGCGTCGCTGTCCGCATGCCATCTTCCTGCACGGTGATCACGGCCTCTACGGTCGGGTCTCCGCCGAGCTGCACGAGGTGTTCCACCACTTCACGCCGTTGGTCGAGGGCATCGCCCTCGACGAAGCGTTCCTCGACGTGACCGCGGCGCGTCGGCTCCACGGTGACGGTGCGACGATCGCTGCGAAGTTGCGGGCCGAGATCGCAGAGTCGATGTCGCTGCCGTGTTCGGTCGGTGTCGCCACCAGCAAGCTGGTGGCCAAACTCGCGTCGAAGGCGGCGAAGCCGCCCATCGGTGGTGCGGTCGAGAGGCCGATTCCGGGCGGGTACCGACCGAGCGCCGGCGTCGTCGAAGTCTTCGCCGGCGGGGAGCGGTCGTTCATGCACCCGCAGACGGTGCGCGCGCTGTGGGGGGTCGGCCCGAAGACGTTCGAACGCCTCTCCCGTTTCGGGGTGCAGACCATCGGCGATCTTGCCTCGCTGCCCGAAGACACGTTGATACGCGCGCTTGGTGATGCGAACGGACATCATCTTCACCTGCTCGCCAACGCTGTCGACGAACGGCCCGTGGAGCCGCAGCGGGGCGTGAAGTCGATCGGCCACGAGGAGACGTTTTCGGTCGATCATCGCGACCTCGAGGTCCTGCATGTCGAGCTCGTCCGCATGGCCGATGCAGTCGGCTCGCGTCTTCGCTCGGCCGCGATGGTGGGTCGCACGGTGCAGCTGAAGGTGAAATTCTCCGACTTCTCCTCGGTGACTCGTTCGAAGACCGTTCCGCAGCCCCTTGCGGCGAGCACGGCGATTGCCCGGGTCGCCGACGCGCTGATGCGGCGCCCCGACGTCGCCGAGGTGATCGCCGAGCGCGGGGCTCGGCTCCTCGGAGTGTCGGTGAGCAACCTCGTCGCCGCGTCGGCCACGACGACGGGCACCCCGAATGCCGCGCTGCTCGGCGTGGCGGAGGTCATCGAGGTCGCCCAGCTCGACCTGTTCGCCGATCCACCGCCGCTCACCCCCCGGGAGCCCACGCTCGATGAGCTGGGCACCGAGACCGACGACGAACGCGAGCTGGCCCAGACCGTCGACGCGATCCGGGCGAAGTTCGGCGAGGGAGCCGTCGGCCCTGCTGCCCTCGTCAGCTCAACGGGCCTGCGGGTCAAGCGGCTCGGCGACACCCAGTGGGGGCCGTCGGGGGACGGTTGAGAAGTCCGCTCCCGCAGCGACGCATCGGTTGCGCGCTGCGCGTGTGCTGTTGCGCGGTGCGTGGGTCGGGGGTTTGGTGACGTCTGTTGCGCGTCCCCGGTGTTTCTGCACTGCGCGGGTGCTTCTGCGATCCGGCCGTTGTCGGGGTGGTGACGTCTGTTACGCGGCCCCTGTGTTTGTGCGCGAACATGGGGCGGTGCCGCTGTCTGAGGACGAACAGCGTGTGCTCGACGAGATCGAGCGGCAGCTTCAGGTCGGCCAGCCGCGTCCTGAAGGGATCCGAACGCGCCTCCCCGACGATGAGCAACGGCCGTCGCCGACACCTCTGCTGATCCTCGCCACCCTCGGCGGATTCGTGTCTGTCGTGGTTGGAGTACTCGTCGGCGGCTTCTTCGGTGTCTTCATCGCGCTCGTCGGCTTTGTCGCCGTCGTCATCGCTGGAGCGGCGCTGCTCCGCAGCTCCAAGGCGGCGATCGCCGCCCAGGTTGCGGAGATCGCGCAGCGCTACCAGGTACCGCCCCGCTGAACCAGGTCACCCGCTCAGCGCCGGCTCGTCGACGCTCCGCCAACCGAACGGAACCGGGCGACCTCGGCGAGAAACGCTGTGGTGTCGTCAACCGTCCAGTGTTCTTCGGGCGCGAACCGGTGCTCCTCCACCCGAGCGGCGAGCGCCCGCAGGATCGTCGAAGCGTCGCTGGTGATCGTCTCGGAAGCTCGCTCGGCGAACGCACGGTCAGATTCGTGGTGCTCCCGAACGATGCCGATGCGGGCGACGTCTCGAACGACTGCCGACCACGCGCGCTCGACGGGATCCCGTCGAGTTCGACGCTGCCGGCCGACCAGTGTCATGGCTCCGAGCACGAGAACGGCGGCGAGGATCGGGATCAGCCACGGTGACGATGACGTGCCGGTCCCGACAACTGTCGGAGTCGGGGGAGTCGTTGGCGGTGGCGGCACGGGGATCGGGGCAATCGTCGCTGCCGGGATGGTGACCGGAGCAGCAGGAGCGCGCCCCTCGGACGCGTCCTGCTCGGGAACGCCGCTGTAGTTCTCGGCGCCGGGAATCCCACGGCCCGGGGTCGGCTCGAACGGGAGCCAGCCGATGCCGTCCACATAGGCCTCCGGCCAGGCGTGGCTGTTCTTGCCGGTGATCACGAACTGTCCGTTTGCGTTGAGGCGCCCCGGGCTGAACCCGACGACGACGCGCGCCGGGATACCGAGGCTTCTGGCCATCGCCGCGAATGCCCCCGAGAACTGCTCGCAGTACCCTGCCCGGTCCCGCAGCACGAAGTCTTCAAGGTCGCGGTTGCGCGACGGTGGTGGAACGGCGGTCGAGTACACGAATTCGGTTCGGAAGAAGTCCTGCAACGCTCGGAGTTGGGCGAGTCTCGTCGAAGCGTCGGCCGCGCCGCGCCCACCGGCGATCCGACCGGCGAGGGCGGCGACTTCGATCGGGAAGTCCGGTGGCAGGGCGAGGTCGCCGTTGGAGGTGCCGCTGTCGCGAAGGGGGGTGCTGCCCGCTGCGTCGAAAGTGGCGGCCACGGATTCGAGTCCGTAGCTGTCACCGGGGCTCGTCAGCTTGGATGCGAGGATGGCGTCGCCGCGGGCGTCGTAGCCGAGTGCGACGGATTGATCGAGGGTCGTGGCATCGAGCGTCTGCGCTTGATAGCTCGTCGGCAGCCAGGACGACCGGAGCTTGTCGACCACCACTCGTGAGACGACCTCGGGTTCGCCGGGGGAGCCGCCGGGAGGAAGCGCTGTCTGCCGGTCGATCGTCCGGTAGGACCCGGTCGACGACCACGTGGTGCCGTTGAACTTCGTGAGCGTGCTGAGCCGCCAATACGTTCGGACCGGTGTCCCCGTTGCGGTACTCACGGAGGTGGCGGTGAACATGACCGTGTTCGGGAGGTTGAGGAGTTGTCGCTTCAGCGACACCATCGGACTGGTCACCGTCGACGGCAGCTGACGCTGGGTGCCCGTGCGCCAGTCGACCATCCCGTCCCGGTCGGTCAGTCCCGTGCGAGGAATCACCACCGCGGTCACGACCGCGGCGAGCGCAGTCATCGCGCCGATACGAAGGAGTTGGGGGACGAGTGACGGAACGCGATCATCGGTCCAGCGAGCGCGGCGGGTCGAGGTGACCGTGACGGCCCCCACATGCAGGATTGCCGCAGCGCAGTACACCGTGGCCGCCGCCGTTCGCCCATCGGACGGCGCGACGACCGAACCGACGAGCACCAGCACCGACGACGGCACGATCGCCTCGATGGGCGAACGGAGCGTGAACGCCAACACATCGGTAAGTACACTTATGAGCCACACCCCGAGTATCGCCGAGAGAGCGAAGCCCGGGCGTCCGATGACTGGAGCTTTCGTCGAGGAGAGCTGGCCCCAATCGAGTCTGATCGCCGTGACGAGGGCCCGCACCGGCAACGCGGCGGGTGACGTTGACGGTACGAGGTCAGGGAAACAGAAACGTGCTGCGTAGACACCGGCGACGGCGCCGCTGGCCAAGGGTGCGACGAAGAAGGGGAGGCGGACGTAACGCGCAACGGCAGCGAAACCCCACCCGAGCGTCCCTACCAAAAGCAGTGGCCTCAGGTAGATGTCTTCGACGAAAAGACGCGGA
>JANLRD010000136.1:0-4380 GCA_031368215.1 Acidimicrobiia bacterium
TCGACCATCTCGCGGTAGCGCAGTGGCTGGCGTGACCCCGATGCCACTTGATAGACGGTCGGCCCGCGGGGATGCGGGCCGACGGCACAGACAGCGATGATCGCCGCCACCACCTGGTCGACGGGGATCACGTCGACGACGCCCTCGGGTATGCCGGGAAACTCCTTCAGTAGTCCGCGCGCATAGGAGATAATGACGGGCTCGGCCATCCGGAACCCGCGGATCCAGCCGGGCTTAGGTTCGGCGAGCGCCGATTCGATGATTGATGGTCGGACCGTGGTGACGGGCACGCCGTCGCGGGTCTCGAGCAGAGCCCGTTCGCCGAGCGCTTTCGTGTAGGCGTAGGCGTCGGGCCAGCCGAGCGACGCGGCCCGGGCGATGCCGGCGTCGACGAGCTTGGTCCGGACCCATTCCTCGCGGAGCTTCTCCGTCTTTGCGGCAAGCAGGGGAGTGCCGGCGGCACCGAGCTCGGAGCGGGCCTGACGGCGGAACCGCTTCAGGTTGTCCTCTGAGCGCGATTCGGCGTCGAAGTCGCCTCGCAGCCGTCGGGCCGCGGTGACCTCGGCGCGCCAGTCGGCCTCGGTGGAGAACGGGGTGTCCGGCAGTGGCTTTTCCGGCGCATCACCGCGGCGTGCACCGGCCACATAACACGTGGACACCGCCACCAGGTGGCCGGCGCAGCCCGACTCCCGCATGGCCTGGGCGACCCGCATGGGTCCGAGGAGGTTCGTTTCGACGGCGGAGTCGATCGGCGAGTCGAACGCCACTGCCGCCGCCGAGTGCACCACGGTGTGGCACGACTGGAGGATCGCCCGGCCCTCGTCGGTGAGGCCCATCCCGTCGCGTGACACGTCGCCGTCGATGACGAGGATGCGTCGCTCCATGTCGGCGTCGAAGCGATCGCCGAGCTCGACGCGGAGCCGGTCGAAGCAGTCGTTGCGGAGGATTTCGCGCTTCACGCGGTCCTGCGCGGATGTGCGCTTCCCGGCGCGGACGACGAGCACGAGCTCGCATCCGGGGACGCAGCGGAGGAACCGCTCCACCAGAGCGGTTCCCAAAAACCCAGTCGCGCCGGTGATGGCGATGCGGGCTCCGTCGAGTGATTCCGGAATCACGGGCATTCGTTCTACCATTTGGTCAGTGTCTCCCGCTCACTTCCCTCGGAACCGGGCCCTCCCACGCAATGCGACGGCCGTGCGAATCCTCGAGGCGGCGCTAACAACGTTCGCCTCGCGGGGCGTCGGCGCCACGTCCCTCGACGCTGTCGCCGCCGCCGCCGGTTGCACCAAGCAGACCCTCCTCCACCACTACGGATCCAAAGATGGGCTTCTCGACGCCGTTCTGCTGGCGGTCGCCGGTGAACTCGCCGAAGCTGTCGACGCCGGGTTGTCGCGCCCGGAAGGGGAGTGGGAACGACTCGACGCCGTGGTCCGGGCGGTGTTCCGCCTCGCCGCCCGCCGGCCGGAGCTGCTGAGCCTGGTCCGCGAGGTCGGTCGTCTGGGCGCCCCGTTCGTCGATCGCCTCTCCGGGTCACTGGAAGTGCTTTCCGAGCGGGCGACCACCTTTCTGCGGGTGGGAGTCACCCGCGGCGTCTTTCGCCCGCACGACCCCCGGCTCGTCCTGCTCTCCGCTTACTCCTCGGTGGTTGCCGCGGCGACCGAGGTCGAGACGCTTCGTCAGCTCGGTGTCACCCCGAGCATCCGCATCCTGGTGCGCCGCCGCCGGGCGCTGAGCGACGAGTTGCGGGCGATCCTGGGTGAGCCGTCCGGGTCGGCCCTCCACCGCGCCGTGTGATGCCGGGGATTCTCGGAGGTACCCCTGACCAGCCCCGACGCCCGGCCGCGCGCCCCACTGTCGAGGCGGTTCCCGGCCGCCGGGTGATGCATCGGGGAACCCGGACGATCGGGGTGGTCGTGTCCGCTAAGGCCGACATGGTCACCGTCTCCACCCCGACCGGCGGAGAACGCCACTTCCGCATGCTCCCGGAGGGGTTCGTGGTCGACGGCGCCATCGTCACGCTGGTCGAACCCCGTCGGGGGCCCGCTCCGGCACCCGATCGGCGCACGGCATCGGGCTCGGTGGCCGGGGCTGCCCCGGCTCGAGCCAGGGTCGCCCGTGCCGGCCGGCTCTGGGTCGAGGGCATCCACGACGCCGAACTCGTCGAGAAGGTCTGGGGCGACGATCTTCGTGAAGCCGGCGTGGTCGTCGAGCGCCTCGATGGGATCGACGACCTGGTCAGGGCGGTTCGGGACTTCGGACCAGGCCCCGGTCGGCCACTCGGAATTCTCGTCGATCACCTCGTGCCGGGCTCGAAGGAATCCCGTCTGGCCGCCCAGGTGCGCGGTGAGTACGTACTGGTCACCGGCACTCCTTACGTCGATGTGTGGCAGGCGATCCGTCCACGCTGCGTCGGTATCGCCGCGTGGCCGGACGTTCCCCGCGACGAGGACTGGAAGTCCGGTGTCTGTCGTCGTCTGGGGTGGAGCGACCCGCCCGGAGTGATCTGGCGTAGGCTTCTGTCGTCCATTTCGACCTATGCCGATCTCGAACCTGCGGTCGTCGGCGCGGTTGAGGAACTCCTCGACCGACTCCTTCCCGACGACTAGGCAGCAGCGAATCCCGCGGTTCATCTTTCTTCAGGAGTGATGGTTGGTTCATCATTTTTCATGAGGGGTGGTCGGTGGCGAACGGCCGATAGGAACCAGCATGCGCGGTCTTCCCCTGGGCGTTCTCGCCGTTGCCGTTTCCCTGACTGTCGGGTCGCCACCGGCATCGGCCGAGGCTCCGGGAAGTGATCAGGTTTCTGACGAAGCGAGATTCGTCGATCTCATCAACGCCGAGCGCGCCAGAGTCGGGCTGGCGGCGTTGCGGGTTGTTCCCGAACTCGTTGGTGTCGGGCGGGAGTGGTCAACCGAGATGATTGCCAAGGCGGGTGGGTCTGACCGATGCGGTGTCGTCCATAATCCGGACTTCGTCTCCAAGGTGACGGCGGACTGGCAGCGTCTCGGAGAGAACGTGGGGTGCGGCAAGGTCAGTGTTGCGACGCTTCACGAACTCTTCGTTGCCAGTCCGGCCCACTATCGCAACATCGTTGACCCGACTTTCGACTCGGTGGGGATCGGCGTTGCCTACGACGGCGACGTGATGTACGTGACCGAGCAGTTCATGGATCTTCGAGACGTGCCCAGTGCGTCCGCGCCGAATGAGTTGGCGAACCGGACCCCGGGCCGCAAGGCCGCGGCGCGGATCGCGGCACGCCGAATCAGGCGCTAGCCACCCCCGGGCGGCTTGGCCCTGACGCGACGATGGGGCGGCCGAAGCCACCCCACCGTCCATTCCTCAATGGCCCGCCTCCGCTCGCGGACGACGAACATCACAGCTGGTGGACCTTCACTCCTTGGGGAGCGGTCCGTCCTTGTGGAGCAATCCCTTGGCCTTGTCCACGAGACCGGTCGCGGCCCCCTTGGCCCTCTCGAGCACGTCGATGTCTCCGTCGCCATCTTTGTCGAGCATGCCCTTGGCCTTCTCGATGAGACCGTCGGCCTTGTCGCCACCGGGGATCTTGTCCTTGAGTCCCACGGCTGCTTCCTTCGCCTTGTCGACCAGGCCGTCCGCCTTGTCCTTCATCTCGTCCATCATTCCCATGTGTTGCTCCCTCTGGTGAAGGTGCCCCGCGGAGAGGCACCGGACGGCCTCAGTCTGGCATCGGTTTTCGACCGGTCGTGACGCTTGTGCGGCTATCGTGATGGGTGACCCGGGCGATTGGCTCAGTTGGTAGAGCACCGCCTTCACACGGCGGGGGTCGCAGGTTCGAGTCCTGCATCGCCCACACCTATTTCCGCCGTTCAGACCGTGTTCTCCAAGCAAGAGAAGAAGCGGATCGGGTGCCAAGCGCACACCAGGTGCACAGAATTGCCGGACGTGTTGGACGCCTGAATCCTGTGAGGAGGGGGTCAGCGTGGCTCACGCACGTAACCCAGCTCCGCCCCCGTGGCGACGAGATTGATTGGAATCGGTGTGGTGATCGGCAGTGGTCCTCGGATCTTCGAGGACCGCGCGTCAGACTGGTTCAGTCGTCTCGCCTCGGAGTACAGCCTCGAGGACGATGGTCGGGATGACGATGCGTTTTCCAAGCCGGACGTTCCGAACATCGCCGGACCGAACGCCCCTCGAACAGGGCGCCTAACAACGGAGCGTCTGACAATCGCGAGGCGATGATGCCGTGGTCGTTTTCGATGCAGATCACGGACGACGTGGGTCGGGGTCGGGCAGCATCACATTTCGGACGTCGCCGACGAATTCGTACCAGGCGCCGATACACGACCGGAGGGTCCGCACGGTCGGGCCGAACGTGTCAAATTCCGACACCGTCATGCCATC
>JANLRD010000226.1:0-9454 GCA_031368215.1 Acidimicrobiia bacterium
CCGCGTCGGAGTCCTTCGCCACGGACGCAGTCTTCCTTCCCGTTCCCCGGTCCGCCGCCCCGCCGAGCGTGGCGACCCTCGGCAATCCGAGCGACGGGATCGGGGTCTACGAGGCGATCGACGTCCGATTCCCCCGTCCCGGGTTCTGGACCGTCACGGTCGAGGTTGCGCTGTCGAAGAAGCAGAGCATCGAAACCGCCATCGAGGTCCTTGCCAAGCCGCGGGTGCCGGCCCCCGGTGACCCGGCACCGAGGACGAACAACCCGACCGCGCCCGGCGGCGACGTCACGCTGGAATCGATCGACAGCCGCTCCGGACCGGCCGGACTCGCCGATCTCGCCGACCCGCTGTTGCACCGCGAGTCGGTCGCCACGGTTCTCGCCGCCCATCGGCCGTGCGTTGTGATCGTCTCGACTCCGGCCTTCTGCGTGTCGAAGTTCTGCGGTCCGCTCACCGACATCGTCAACGACCTTGCCGTCGAAGCCCAAGCGGCGAAGAGCGATGTCGGGTTCGTGCACCTCGAGGTCTGGCGGTCGTTCGAGAAGAACGAGGTCAACCGCTCGGCGGCGGAGTGGATCCAGCCCAACGGCGCAGAAGGACGCGAACCCTGGATCTTCCTGGTCGACCGGGACGGCCGGATCATCCAGCGCTGGGACAACCTGGTCGCAGAAGCGAACCTCCGCAGCGCCATCGCCTCGCTGTCGTGATGTGGGAGCAGGTGCGCTGCCCAAGAGCCGGGTGAGCCGACGGCGCACGCACGGGGCGTTGCCACCTCCGCCAGGTGTGCTCCACGGCGCCGGGCTCGTCGCTCAGTCGGTGCTGACCGAGCCCGCGTCCCGGTCGAGCCGGGCGAACTCCTCTTCCACCTGCTGCCAGGTCAGGACGTCTGAAGCTGCCAATGCATCGTGCGGTGGCGCATTCCACGTGGCGGCGAGACCGACAGCGCGTCCGTCGATCGACATTCCGGCGATGCTCACCCGGGGGGAACCGCCGACCACTCGGACATTGTCATCGGCGCGGCCGGCCTGGGAGTCACGCCACCACAGGATGAACAAGATTCCGATGATGATCCACAGGTAGGACCCGGCGCCGAGCTTCATGATGGCTGCAGCGATCTGCTGATCCTCGACGGCATTGAGTCCCGGGATGAGTCGTCTGGCGGTCTGATACTTGTCGTAGAGGGGCGTCTGCGAGAAGGTGAGGAACGAGGCCGGCACCGTCGGGACGATCGACTGGGCGAACAGGTAGACCATGCGCGTGGGCATGCGGAAGGTCGGCAGATACGGCGAGGTGTTGATCACCGGGATCCACATGAGCGTCGCCGTGGTGAAGAGCAGTGTGTGGATGGAGAAGTGGAACAGTTCGTTGCGCAGCGAGAGGTTGACGATCTGGGGGAAGTGCGTGACCGCAACCACGGTGTTGAAGATCAGGAGGGCGAACAACGGGCGAGAAAGCCGGCGAAGCACTGGCGTCCACGGCCGATCGGCGAGCGCCCAGCGCCACATCCACGGTGGCGCGGCCATCAGGAGACAAGCCGGCGCCAGCATCGTGAACACGGTGTGCTGGATCATGTGGACGAGGAACAGGTAGTCCTCGGCGATGTCGTGGATCGGCCAGTACGAGAACACGAACACGAGCCCGACGCCGATCACCGCCCAGCGGACGTTTCGGTACGTCACGACGGTTTCGCCCGGCTCGACAACGCGGGGGCCGAGCTGCGTGAAGGCCCACCAGAAGAACGTGGCGATGGCCAGCGTCACCACGATCACGTCGGGGTGGAAGTGAAACCCGACGGTCGGGCGAGCGGTAGCGAGGACGGCGAACATCACGTGTCAGCTTTGCACCGGCAGCGCCGGAACCGTCTATCGGAGAAGGGCTCCACGAGTGACGGTGGTCGCAGCAGGAACCAGCTCAGTGTGCGCTGGGCCCGGCGTCGCCATGTTCGACGCCTATGACAACGCCGTCATCGCCACGGAACACCCAGACGAACAGCAGCACCAGCACGACCCCGACGTACACGAGCCAATGGCCCGGGCCACGGAACTGGCCGACGGCCGAGAGTACGGCGGAGTAGCAGAACCCGGCGAGGATCGCCCCCATGATGAACAGCCGCCGCATGAGCGGCGAGTCGAACTTGAGGTGCATGAAGTAGCCGGCCACGATGACGAACTTGATGAAGGCGAGCGTCAGCATCGGAAGAGCGAACGCCGCCTTCTTGGTTTCGAGCGGCGTGTACGAGAGACCCACTTCGACGCCGGTGAGCACGAGGAGCAGCACGAAGATCTTGAGATACTGCTTGTCCCGTGCGGTGAAGGCCGGGCCGATGTACTCACCCTTCTCGTCGAAGTAGTGGGCGGGAAGCTGTTCAGCGCTCATGACGATTCCTCAACAAGAGACTCACGGGATCAGGTAGACCACGGTGAAGATGACGATCCAGACAACGTCGACGAAGTGCCAGTAGAGGCCGACGATCTCCACCGTCTCGGCCTTCGCCTGGGTGATCTTGCCGCGACGGGACAGGTTCACGAGCGACAGCAGCATCAAGATACCGAGGGTCACGTGGACGCCGTGGAAGCCGGTCAGCACGAAGAAGCTGGAGCCGAACAGGTTCGTCTTCAGCGTGAGGCCCTCGCGGATGAAGGCGGTGAACTCGTAGATCTGGCCGGCGATGAACGAGGACCCGAGCAGGGCCGTGATCGTCAGCCAGAGGCGGAGGCGCTTGTGGTCGTTGCGTTCGATCGACGAGACCGCGAGCACCATGGTGAGTGAGCTCATCAGCAGGATGAACGACGAGGCCGAGGTGAACGGGATGTCGTAGATGTCCTTCGGGAAGGGACCATTGATGCTTCGTCCCTTGTAGACGAGGTAGGTGGCGATCAGCGCGCCGAACAACAGGCACTCCGACCCGAGGAAGGCCCACATGGCGACCTTCTCGTTGGAGATGCCGGTGGCGGTGGCGTGGTGAGCGTGATCGTCGGCGTGTCCTGCGGAAGCGGGAACGTGTACGGGATCGAGGTCGACGGTGGCAGCGGTCATGTGGCGCCGGCTCTCAGTGCGCGGTTCCGGCGACGAGTTCGCCGAAGGAGGAGTTGGGGGCGTCGCCGTGACCATGGTCGTCGTGGTGATCGTCGTGGGGTGCTGCGGACGGTTCGAGCGACCAGCCGAAGAAACCGGCGATGATGCCGATGCCTCCGATGACGGAGAGCGGCCATGCGTGGTAGAGCGCGCCGTAGGCCGTGACGGGGAAGCAGACGGCGGTGATCAGCGGCCACCACGACGGCGACGGCATGTGGATCGATGCCGGATCGACGGGGTCGTGGGCGAGTACCTGCTCGGCGGTCGCCACCCGACGCATGGATCCGTCTTCGTCTTCGGCGTACTTGCGATGCCAGAACTCGTCGACGGTGTGGACGGTCGGGACCACGTCGAAGTTCCACGGCTTAGGCGGGCTGTCGGTCATCCACTCGATCGTGCGAGCGTCCCACGGGTCGGCGGGGGCAACGGCCTTGGACCTCGAGGTGATCACGATGTTGGTGAAGAACACCAGCAGGGACGTGGCGATGATGAAGGCGCCGACTGTCTCGACCATGTTCCAGAAGTCGAGGCCCATGCCCTTGTCGTATCGGTACATACGGCGCGGCTGACCCTGCAGGCCGACGATGTGCATCGGCCCGAAGGTCAGGTGCATGCCGAGGAGCATCAGCCAGAAGTGGAGTTTGCCGATCCTCTCGTTGAGCATCTTCCCGAAGATCTTCGGCCACCAGTAGTAGAAGCCGGAGAACAGACCCATCAACGCGCCACCGAAGAGCACGTAGTGGAAGTGGGCGACGATGTAGTACGTGTCGGTCTGCTGCGTGTCGGCCGACACGACCGAGTGGGTGACGCCGGACAGACCGCCGATCACGAACGTGGTGATGAAGCCGACCGAGAAGTACATCGCCGTGGTGAAGCGGATCGCACCACCCCACAGCGTGGCCGTCCAGTTGAAGATCTTCACGCCTGTGGGCACGGCGATGAACATCGTCGACACACTGAACGCCGCTGTCGCAACCGGACCGAGTCCGACGGCGAACATGTGGTGGGCCCACACACCCCAGCCCATGAACCCGATGGCAATGCCGGAGAACACGACCACCGGATAGCCGAACAGCGGCTTGCGGGCAAAGGTCGGCAGCACCTCGGAGACGATGCCCATCGCCGGCAGAATCAGGATGTACACCTCCGGATGGCCGAAGAGCCAGAAGAGGTGCTGCCAGAGCACCGGGTCACCACCCTGGGCGGGGTTGAAGAAGTTCGCACCGAAGTTGCGGTCGAACATCAACAAGAAGAGCGCCACGGTGATGATCGGCATGGCGAAGAGGAGGAGGAACGATGCCACGAAGGTCATCCATGTGAACACCGGCATCCGGAACAGCGTCATGCCGGGCGCCCGCATGTTGATGATCGTGACGATGAAATTCACCGCCGAGACAGTGGAGGCGATGCCGAGGATCTGGAGGCCGAAGATCCAGAAGTCGATGTTGTGGCCCGGGGAGAAGGTGATCGACGTGTTCGGGGCGTAGCCGAACCAGCCGCCGTTCGGCGCGCCGCCGAGGAAGAACGAGGAGTAGAGGAACAGACCGCCGAACACGAACAGCCACCACGACAGAGCGTTCAGGCGGGGGAACGCCACGTCGCGGGCGCCGATCTGCAGCGGCAGGAAGTAGTTGAAGAACGCGCTCGACAGCGGCATGACGACGAGGAACACCATGGTGGTGCCGTGCATGGTGAACATCTGGTTGTAGGTGTCGGCCCCGATGACGTCGCCGTTCGGCTGCGCCAACTGCAGACGGATGAGCAACGCCTCGATGCCGCCGATCATGAACCACACCAGCGACAGCGCGCCGTACATGACGCCGATGCGCTTGTGGTCGACCGTGGTCAGCCAGGAGACGATGCCCCTGGTCGACTCGACCGGGCGGCGCAGCACGCCGGGATCGCTTGCGGGATTCGGACGGACGGCGATTGCGCCACCCGGGAGGGCAGGAGAATTCGGGGATGGTTCGAGGACGATCGCCATGATGAGTTGCTTTCGTGTGAGGTGCGATGCCTTGCGGCTACGCCTTCAGCGATTGGAGGTACGCGACGAGCTTTTCGATCTCGACGTCGGTGAGCTTGCGGATGACCATGCGCGCACCCGGCTTGAACGCTTGCGGGTTGCGCAGCCACGCCGTGAGGTTGCGGCTGTCGTTCTTGGCGATGGCCCCGGCGAACACTTCGCGTATGGCGAAGTGGGTGAGGTTCGGCCCGATCTTTGCGCCCTCGTTGACCTTGTTCGGCTCGACGTAGTGGCACGCGTTGCAGCCGGCGCCGCCGTTGAAGAGTTTCTCCCCTTCGATGGCCAGCGCACTCGTCGGTTTCATCGCCGGGGCGGCGATCGAGGCATGCCATTTCGCGAAGTCCTCGGGCGAGTCGATCTTCACCTTGAAGCGCATGTTGGCGTGCGACGTTCCGCAGAACTCCGCACACTGTCCGTAGATCGTCTTGCCGGCATCGTTGGCATCGGAATCAAGGGTGAGCTTGTTGATCCGCCCGGGGATCGAATAGATCTTGCCGGCGAGCTTGGGCACCCAGTAGTTGTGCATCACATCTTGCGACGTGATGTGCAGCACGACCTTCTTGCCGGCCGGAATGTGCAGCACGCCGGCGGTGGAGACGACCGGTCCGTCCTGCTTGATGAGATTGCCAACCTGGCGGGGCTCACGCCCTTCTGCCTTCGCCGCATCCACGTCGAGCGGATCGTCGCCTGTGGTCAACTGCGGGTTCATCTTGGTCTGGCCGGGCTGCGGGTACTGGTACTCCCACCACCACCGGTGTCCGACGACGGTGATGTCGAGCGCGTTTTTCGGGGTTTCGGCGATCTGGAAGATCTTGCCGACGGACAGCACGCCGACAACGGCGAGCAGCACCGCTGGTGCGGCGGTCCAGGCGATCTCACCCTTGGTGTTGCCGTGAATCTGCTTGGGGATGTGGTCTTCGCCCTTGCGTCGATAGCGGACGATGCAGAAGAAGATGAGCCCGTAGACGAACACGCCGATCCCGACGGCGATCAGCATCACGGGGATGGCAAGAGAGTTGATCGACCGGGCCTGCGGACCTTCGACGTCGATGGTGCTCTGAGGATGCTTCTGGCACGCGCTCAGCACGAGACCGAGACCGACCAGGGCCGGGACGAAGAGGCGTCGGGAAGATGTCCGCACACGACGAGCTTGGTCCACCTCCCCGAGGGCGGCCAAATCCGCAGAACGTTCAAAAGACATGGAAATCATCGAGAGATCGGAGTTCATTTCCTGATGTGCGTTGGTGGCGTCGTTCATCGTCATTGGGCCGCGGCGGTCTCGACTGCCGTCGCCTTCTCGGTCTTGGCGGACTTCCCGCCGTGCTTCTCGTGGTGCTCGAACTTCCGCTCGCCGTTGGCGAGACCGACTGCGGCCATCGCCCCGACGGCGAGCACCGTAAGGGTGATCGCCGCCACCATGGTCCGACGGGTGATCTTCGGACGCAGGGAAATGAGGATGCCGCCGAAGAACACGGCGGCCGCGAAGATGAGGACGATGATCCACGAGGCCGTCTTGCTCACGGAGAGCAGCGTCCGTGAGATCGACACCGCGAGGATCAGGATCAGGCCCGTGGCAGCCACGGGGAGGCCGAACGGCACGGTGATCGAGTCGGACACACGCCGGGCCACCGCAGGGACGTAGGCCGGACCCTGCCGACCAGAGCTCACGAACCACGCAATGCCGGACGCAACGCCAATGGCGATGCCGGCGGCGACGAATGCGGCACCGAGGGCGGCGCCGGCGATGAGACAGCCCGCGCCGAGCGCAGCGCAGATCGGCGCCGCCGATGACGGCACCGGGACCTGGCGGCCGGGATCGATGTCACCGGTGAAGACGAACCGGTCCGCCGCTCCCGTGGCGACAACACCCGCACCGCCGAGCAACGCGGCGAGGACCGCGGCGCCGAAGAGCAGAGCGAGACCCAGGCGATCGGTGGAGAGACCGGCGTAGAAGAGCGAGGCGACAAGCGCGAGGGCGCTGGTGACGAAGAGGGCACGTGATCCGAGGTTGAACATGAGCGGCTTTCCGACCTACTTGTAGAGGAAGATCAGCGAATAGACGATGGTCCACACCACGAGCGCGCTGTGCTGGAACCACGTTGCGCCGATGGCGGCATGGGGCTCCTCCGGCGTGGACTGGGCGGTGACGACGCGGGCGAGCCCGAGTACGGATGCCCCGAGTGCTATCGCGCAGGCGACGCCGGCGACGTAGAGCAGGGCGTAGCAGTGCAGCCACCACGGCAGGGCGTTCGCTGCGCCCTGCCACTGGTTGCCGATGAACCAGATGATGTTGCCGGCAGCGAGGTTGGCGAGGATGGCGAAACCGAACCCGCCACCGGCCCAGCGGCGATTGCCGACACGCAGTGAGGTGATCGCCCATCCGACGGCGAGTGATGCGAGCCCGAAGGTCGCGAACACGATGAACGCGGCGTAGTTGTTGAACGGCATCGTCAAAGGGAAGAACGGCTCGCCCGGGTTCGAGCGACGGAGTGCGTAGCGCGTGTAGGCGTACGCACCTCCCAAGCCGGCACCGGCCATGACGATTGCCGCCGACCCGGCAAGGCAGGCAACAAGGGTCGGGGTGGTCGACCGACCGGTGACGGTCGCCGGCGCAGGGGTCGTCGCCATCAGTTCGTTCCCTCGGAGAAGGGCAGCAGATGCGCTGCGTTGGTAGATCCCGTTGTTCGTGATGCGCTCAGCAGGCCGAGGAGCGTGATGCCGAGCGCAGCGGCGAGCAGCAGGCCGCCCAGCATCATGAGCGCGCTCAGCGCCGGCGCCGATGACGACTGGTTGTTGCGGTTCGCCAGTGCGGCGAAGCCGACGACGGTCAGCACACCGCCGCCCAACGCGGCAAGCGTGGCCAGGCCGGCGATCGGTCGGGCAAGCGAGCGACCGAGCGCCAGGGGCGAGAGTTCGCTGATGCCGGCGACACCGGCGAGCACGGGGATCGCCACGGCGAGGAGCACGACCTGCCCGATGGTCCAGACCGCCCCCTGGGTCGCGGCGTCGAGGCTTCGGGCGGCGGCGATGAGCACGTTGACAGCGGCGAGCACGAGGAGGAGGGGAACCCCGACCGCCCCGAGCAGCGACGCGTCGGGCCGGAGGCCACCCGCCAGCGAGCCCAGCCAGACGAGGACGAGCATGCCGACCGGGATGACGATGAGTGAGGTGAACCAGCGGTTCGTCGGCTGGATGAAGGAATCACCGGAGGCGGCACCGCCGAGCCAGGCGAACAGCGAAAGTGCGGCCGCCGTTGCCACCAGATACGACGCGACATGGCCGCCGAGCAGGGACCGTCCGGTGCGGGTCACGACGATCTCACCGACGAGCCCGAGTGCCGGGATCAGGACCAGGTACATCTCGGGGCGGGTGGTGAAGCGGAGCATGTGGCTCCAGAGCACTTCCGCACCATCGGTCAGCGCAAAGGTGCCGCCGAAGTGCTGGTCGATGTAGAGCAGGAGCAGGCCCGAGAGATGGACGGGGATCGTCAGGATCGAAACGGCAGCAGTGACGAAGGCCGCCCACGTGAAGGGCCGCACCTGCTCGAGGCTGAGCCCGGCCCGGCGATGCGTCAGCACGGTCGTGAAGATGTTGATGGCGCCGAGCAGCGTCGAGAACGCCACGACAGCGAGCGATGCCAGGAGAAGGTCGGTCGCCTTGTTCACCGGCTTGCCGCTCGTCAGGCCCGAGACCGAACCGAGAAGGTCGACGGACGGCGGGCCGTCGACCACGAGGTACGACGCGACGAAGAGTGCGGCACCCACGATGTAGGACCACACCACGAAGGCGTGAAGCCGGGGGAACGCCAGCCTGGAGGAGCCGATCTGGCCGGGCACGACGATCGACGCCAACGCGAGGAACATCGGCGCCACGACCACGACGATCAGGCCGTGCTGAGCGAACGAGAGGACCCGACCGAAGGAGAACCCGGCGTCGGTGCTCTCGCCCAGCCACCTCCCGGTGCCGAGATCGCCGCGCACCGCAGCGTCGACGCGCTGGGCGACGAACGCGAACAGGACGGCACCGACGGTGCCGAGCAGCAGCGTCGCCCCGAGGTGGAGGCGACCGAGGCGGCGATGGTCGGTGGTGGCCACCCAGGACTCGACGACGTCGATGGCGTCGTCACCAAACGCGGTCTGTTCGACCGCAGCGGTGGTGGCTGGAGAGACGGTTATCGACATGGGTTCTCCGGGGAGACGGGCTTCGAAAGCGAACAGGAAGGACGCGTCACGAGGCCCGAGGGATCTTCGAGCACGGCGATGCTACCGGTTGCGGCGGGAGCGTTCACAGATAGGTGAACGGTGGTCATGGGGTGGTTGCCGAGCGAGGGGAAGCACCAACGAGCACAGCGTGAAC
>JANLRD010000077.1:0-5538 GCA_031368215.1 Acidimicrobiia bacterium
GGTGTTCGTCACCAATCCGCACGATCCACCCACCTCGATTCCAGACGGGGTCTTCGGACTCGTCTACGCCATCTCGGTGTTCACTCATCTGCCCGAGGAGATGGAGCTCCGGTGGATCACCGAGCTTGCCCGGATCACCAAACCCGGCGGAGTCCTTCTGCTCACGACGCACGGCGTCGAGCTGTGGGACGGATCGGAGGGGGAGGCGTCGGAGTCGGGCTTCGTGTATTCCCGCGCCGGCGGGGCCGTCGGGCTTCCCGACTTCTACCGGACGAGCTTCCACTCCGAGGACGCCGTTCGGAAGCGGTGGGGAACCGCACTCGAGATCATTGCCATCGTGCGGAAGGGCGTGAACGACCACCAGGACCTCGTTGTCGCTCGTCGGCCGGGTGCTCGACCCTGATCGCGAGCGCCTACTTCTTCTTCGCCTTGAGCAGCTCGGCCTTGTAGGTCGTGGCCCGTAGTCCGGTGGAACCGGCGAGCACCGGTTCCGGCGGGATATCGTAGAGCTGGAGGCGACCGTCGAGAAAGTCGGTGAAGGCCAGGTACCGTCCGTCCGGCGACACATCGAGCCCTGTCGTCTGGTTCCCGCCGATCAGCGCATCGACAACAGCTCCGGTGGTGGTGTCGATGACGAGGACCGAGCCCCAGTCGGGGCCGGGGAGGTAGTAGCCATCGCCACCGTTCTGCCCTCGGTTGGACACATACAGGAACCGCTTCGATGAACTCAGCGCAATCGTGTTCGGATGTGAGTCGGTGAGCGACAGCACCCGATGGGTGCCCTTCGTAAGGTCGAACGCCACCACGTTGTCGCGACCCATGTCGTCGGCGTAGAGCACGTTCGCCGTCTCGTCGAGCGTGAGATGGCGCATCGCCCCGCCGGTCTTGATCAACTCCGTCTGGGCGCCCGTGGCAAGGTCGATACGCACGACATTGCCGTCCTCGAATCCGGCGACATAGAGCTCCGTGCCAGACGGCATGACGACGAGGCCACGAGGTGTTCGCACCGTCGGGATCTTGGTCTTCACCGTCGCTGTCGCGAGGTCGATCACGCTGATGTCGTTGCTCACCCAGTTTGCGGCATAGAGCGTCAGCTCGTCGGGGGAGAGCGCGAGGACTTTCGTCCAAGTGCCCTTCGTGGGGAGGACCCGCAGCACCCGCTTCGCCACGCGGTCGATCTCGTACACCGTGGCGGTGTGCATCTGCGAAACATACGCGCGCGTACCACTGCGATTGAAGATCACTTCGACCCCACCCTTGGTCCCGAGTGGAATGCGAGCGATTCGCTCCAGCGTCGGCACGCGATACACGTCGATCCCGACGGCACCCAGAAGTGGCACCCAGACTTCCGTGCCGTCAGGGGTGAACGCCACCTGCTTGGGGCTCGGTCCCGTGCGCGTCTCAGCGAGCTTGCGATGCAGCTGACCGTTCGCCGGGACCGGCCAGGGAGGAAGGACACCGGGAGTCGCCGGGGTCACGGGAGCAGCCGGCGGCGATACCGACGTCGTTGCAGGCCCGGCACCGGGTTGACGGGGGCCGGCAGTGGTTTCCGCCGAGGCCGGCGCAGGAAAGACCGACACCAGGCAGAGACCGAGGCCCAGCAGGCAGCCCGACGTCTTCAGTCGCATACTGTGGACGAGCTTTGCAGGCTTCGGTGGCGAAGCGAGGTCTTGTGCGACGACTGCTCAGTGGCTGGGGAAGAGAAACGTCTCCATCCAGTCGCGGGTATCCCGCAAACCCGTCACGAAATCCACGGGGACCACACCGGGGAAGAGCTTGCGGAGGAGTGTGTTGTCAGCCTGTGAGTGTGGGACGTCACCGCCTCGCAGTGGGAGTTCTTCGCACGCGACCTTCTTGCCGAGGAGGCTCTCGATCTCGGCGACGACTGAACGAAGCGCAACCCGGGTGCCGAATGCCAGGTTGACCGGTGTCGGTGCGCTGGTGGTGTTCAGGACTGCGCTGGCGATCACTTCAGCAACCGTGGCCACATAGGTGAAGTCGCGCGTCTGGGACCCGTCGCCATGAACGGGCAGCGCTTCGCCCTGCAGGGCTGCCGCGAGAAAGGCGGGTATCACGGCGGCATAGGCGGATCCCGGGCGCTGATTCGGGCCGAACACGTTGAAGAAACGAAACACCAAGGAGGGAAAGCCGAAACTCTCGCTCCACGCTCGAACGTACGCCTCGCCGGCGAGCTTCGATGCGGCATAGGGGCTGCGGGGAAGCGGCGCGAGCGTCTCCACTTTCGGCAGAATCGGATTCGCCCCGTAGACGGAACTGGACCCCGCGAAGATGATGAAGGGCCGAGTGCCGCTAGCTCGGCAGGCTTCGAGAACGTTGACCGTGCCGTCCAGGTTGACGCGATGTGTTGCGATGGGGTCGGCGATGGATCGAGGCACACTCGGGCGGGCGGCCAAATGGATCACTGCATCGGCGCCGTCGATGATCGAGACCATCGAGCCGGCGTCAAGAATCGAGCTCTCGATCAGCTCGGCGTCGATCCCGTCGAGGTTGGATGCATACCCCGTCGAAAGATCGTCGATGGCGACGATCCGCTCGACTCCGTCTTCCGCGGCCAGTCGAGCGCAGACCCTCGAACCGATGAATCCGGCGCCGCCGGTGACGACTACTCTCACGATTCGACTCGTCCTGTCCCGATCACAGCGTCCACACCGTGGCATGTGCGAAATCAGCGGCGTTGAGCGCCGACTTCACATCGATGAGCACACCACCAGGCCGGACGAGTCTCCCCAGCTTGGCGAGATCTCCGACCAACTCGCGATGGGCGACTGCCAGGATCACAGCGTCGTACCCGTCGCCTTGCGGCTCGGAACCGAGGACGATGCCGTATTCATGAGCGGCGTCCACTGGGCTTCCCAATGGATCGACCACCTCCGGGGACGCGCCGAATTGCCGGAGTTCGTCCACGATGTCCGGAACACGGCTGTTTCGCAGGTCAGGCACGTCTTCTTTAAAGGTCAGTCCCAGCACCAGGACTCGCGCATTCGAGATCGCAACGCCCTTCGCCGCAAGCATTTTGGTGGCCTTCGCGGCGATGAACGCACCCATACCGTCATTGACGCGTCGTCCAGCGAGAATGACGTCCGGGTGGTAGCCAACGGACTCTGCTTTGTGCGTCAGGTAATACGGATCGACGCCGATGCAGTGTCCACCGACCAGACCCGGCACAAAAGGGAGGAAGTTCCATTTCGTCCGTGCCGCGTCAAGAACGTCTCGAGTTGAGATCCCGAGGCGGTCGAAGATCAGCGCGAGTTCGTTCATCAGGGCGATGTTGAGATCTCGCTGGGTATTCTCAATCACCTTTGCGGCTTCAGCGACTTGGATTGTGGGCGCTACGTGGAGGCCGCCGGCACAAATCGATCCGTAGACCTTGCGAAGCCGCGCAAGCGTTGTCGGATCCTGTGCCGAAATGACCTTGACGACCGTGTCAATCGTGTGCACCTTGTCACCCGGATTGATGCGTTCGGGGGAGTAGCCGACAAAGAATTCGCTTCCCGCTCGGAGTCCGGAAACCTTCTCCAAGATCGGGACGCAGATCTCTTCGGTGGCCCCCGGGTACACCGTGGATTCGTACACAACGACCGCGCCCTCCGTCAATGCACCACCGATCAGGTTCGACGCCGCTCGGAGAGGTCCGAAGTCCGGCGCCCGATGCCGGTCCACGGGCGTTGGAACCGTCACGATGATGAACGTGCAGCGCCGGAGATCGCTAGGTTCCATCGAGACGTTGAGCGACGAAGAACGCAGGAGAGCGGACTCGACCTCGCCGGTTCGATCATGCCCTGCCGCAAGCTCAGCGACTCTGCGGTCATCGATGTCGAAGCCAAGCACGGGGAAGTGGTCGGCAAGAGCGACGGCGAGCGGGAGACCCACATAGCCGAGCCCGACGACTCCCACCCTTTCCGTCCCCTCGTTCGGAGAGGTATGCGCAATCACGCTGCAAGACCGTAGTCGGGCGGGCGAAAATGGTCGATGAGGTTCGACTTCTCACGTCGGTTTCAGGCATGTCCCTCGCCGGCCATGTGGATCTCGGGGCGTGTGCACTGCTGGTCGGGCACGCAGCAGAATGCAGCGGTGCGCGAAACGGACCCCGGCACCTGGTATCTCGGCGTCGACCTCGGAACGGGTGGGTTGAAAGTCGGCGCGGTGGCACTCGACGGCACGGTGATCGCAAGTGCCTTCCGCTCGATCGAAACGGTGATCACCGAGGACGGCGGGAACGAGCAGGACCCCTTTGTCTGGTTCGACGCTCTGGCGTCGGCCGGTCGGGCGGTCACCGACGCATTGCGGTCGGGCGGGGACGGAACACGAACCTGCGGCGGCATCGGGATCACCGGGCAGTGGGGTTCCACCATCCCGGTCGATGCGACGGGGAGGCCGGTCGGACCGTGCCTTCTGTGGTCGGACCGGCGAGGAGCGCCGTGGTCAGCCAAGCTGACCGGCGGAACGATCGGCGTAGCCGGCTTCGGCGCGAAGAAGATCGTCAGCTGGCTGCGGTTCGCCGGCGGTGCACCGTCGAAGGAGGGCTCCGATCCGACCGGGCACACGCAGTTCCTCCGCCATCGTCGGCCCGAGATCGATGCGCGTACGGCTGTTCATCTCGAACCGGTCGACCTCATCGGGGCATGGCTCACCGGCGTGGTCGCGGCGACGCCGGCGTCGATGGTGCTTTCGTGGCTCACCGACAATCGGCCAGATGCTCCGTGCGCATATCATCCGGTGCTCGTGCGGCTCGCGGACCGACGAGCCGCCCAGCTTCCGCCGCTCCGCCCGACCGGGTCACGTCTCGGCGTTCTTCTCCCGGAGCGGGCGGCGGCATTAGGGCTCGCCTCCGCCGGCGCAGTGACCGACGTGCCCGTGGTGTGCGGCGCACCCGATCTGCATACCGCGCCGATCGGCACGGGCGGCCTCGCTTCCTTCGAAGGTCATCTGGCGATCTCGACGAGTGCATGGGTCTCGGCGCCGGTCAGCTTCAAGAAGACCGACGTGATGCATTCGATGGCATCCATCCCGGGGTTCGCTCCGAACTCCTACGTCATCGCCAACAACCAGGAGACCGGTGGCGCATCGCTGCGCTGGCTCCGCGACAGCATCCTTCGAGCCGATGACGGTCTCGGTCGGGCACCGGAGGACTACAACGCGGTGACGGCGGCGGCCGCGTTGGCTCCCGCGGGCGCCGGAGGAGTGATCTTCACGCCGTGGCTGAAGGGCGAACGCTCACCGGTCGACGATGCAAACCTGCGCGCGTCGTTCCTCAACGTGTCGATCACGACGACGCGAAGCGATCTCATCCGGGCCGTGCTCGAAGGGGTGGCGTACAACGCACGGTGGCTGCTCGAAGCGACCGAGTCCTTCGCCGGGCAACCACTCGACGGTCTTCGGCTCTTCGGGGGCGGCGCCACGTCAGACCTTTGGGCCCAGATCTACGCCGACGTCATCGGTCGGACGATCCGGCGCATCGACGACAGCGTCGACGTGAACGTCCGAGGTGCTGCATGGTTCGCCGCGCTTTCGTTGGGT
>JANLRD010000021.1:0-11500 GCA_031368215.1 Acidimicrobiia bacterium
CCAGCCGGAGCCGCAACGGTCGTCGCCGCCTCGGTGTCGGCAGCTGCTTGCGTGTCGGAGGCTGCTTGCGTGTCGGCAGCGGCCCCGGTGTCGGCGGCGGCCGCTTTGGTGGTTGGCGCGGCGGTGGTTTCTGCCGCCGCGGCTTTGGTGGTGGGCGCGGCGGTGGTTTCGGCGGCAGCTTTGGTGGTCGGCGCAGCGGCGGCGACCGTTGTCACCGGTGCGGCCGTTGTGACCGGCGCGGCCGTTGTCGCGGCAGCGGCTGCGGACGGTGCGACGTCGATGAATCCACGGAGGTTCGGGCCCCCGTTGGCGGCCGGGACTGCGGCGATCGTGTAGACGCCGCCGGCCTGGAGGGTCACGGGCTTGGTCAGCAGGGCCTCGGTCTTGCCGGCTTCGCGCACTTCGATCTCATACGAGCCGGCGGCCACTTCGGTGGAGGCGCTCGACGTACCGAACTCCAGCTTGGGGAACAGCACAGCACCGCCCTTCACCGCCACATCGACCGACGGGGCAGACGGCGTGGCGTGAATGACCCGGATGCGGGCCTTGCCGGCAGCGGGAACCGTGACGTTGTCCTCGAACACCTTTCCGGCGATCGAGGCGAGCGGGCCGATCGCCGCAACCGTGTACGACTTCCCGGCGACGAAGTCCTGGCTCACGGTGACGGCCGGCGCTGCGGTGGCCGCCGAACCGGCTGCACGGACATCGAAGGTATGGGCGCCGGCGGCGAGGTTCAAGTAGTCCGACATCGCCTGGAACGGCACGTTGCGCAGCTTGGGTTTGCCGTCGACGTAGACATCGACGGGCGGTGCGTCTGCGGAGAAGTGCGCAACGCGGACCCGAGCGTCGCTTCCCTGCGCCAGCGCAACATCGGGTCGTACGGCGATGAGGCCCAGGGAGGCGAGGAGTACGGCAGCACCGGCGAGTGCCGGTCGGAGAATCCGAGCGTGGCGCACGGGGGTCCTTTCGAGAAAACGGAGACGACTGCAGTGGTTGTTGGTCGTCGTGTCGCCTGAGATTACCGGAGCCGCGACGACCCGCGCGAGTTGGTGCTGGTGACGACCGCTCCGGCCAATGGCGACCGGACCGGAAGACACCGGAAAGACACCGGAAAGACACCGTGTTATCTATCGCTCCTGGGCCCGGAAGTGGTGGATGGCGCCGCCGTGGGGCCGATTCCCACGCTCGGTGACGTCGCTCGCGAACCTGCGCTGAGACCCCTTCAGATGGCGTGGCGGTTCGGTGGTGGGCGCGAAACGTGCCAACGTGGCGGGTCATGGCGACAGCATCGACCACCGGGAGCCGACCGACTTCGGCGCGCCGAGGCGCGTCGCTCGTGATCGTCGAGTCACCGGCCAAGGCCAAGAAGATCGCCGAGTTCCTCGGCAACGGCTACATCGTGGAGTCGTCCATCGGCCACATCCGCGACCTGCCGGGAAGCGCCGCCGAGGTGCCCGAGAGCCACCGTGGTGTGGCGTGGGCCAAGCTCGGGGTCGACGTCGACAACGATTTCACGCCGCTCTACATCGTCGCGGCCGACAAGAAAGCCCAGGTGGCGAAGCTTCGAGCGTTGGTGAAGGACGCGTCGGAGCTCTATCTCGCAACCGACGAGGATCGCGAAGGCGAGTCCATTGCTTGGCATCTGCTCGAGGTGCTCAAGCCGAAGGTGCCGGTCAAGCGGATGGTCTTCCACGAGATCACCCCGGAGGCGATCCGCCGAGCGGTCGACGAATCACGCGACCTCGACCTCGATCTCGTCGCCGCCCAGGAGGCCCGGCGGATCCTCGACCGTCTCTACGGCTACGAGGTCTCCCCGGTCCTCTGGAAGAAGATCACGGCGGGGCTCTCGGCCGGCCGGGTGCAGAGTGTCGCCACCCGTCTCGTCGTCGAGCGTGAGCGCGCCCGGATGCGGTTCCGCTCCGCCGGGTACTGGGACCTCGAAGGGCGCTTCACCCCCTCGACGAGAGCCGGGGAGTCGTTCACCGCCACGATGGTCGCCCTCGACGGACGCCGTCTGGCCACCGGGAAGGACTTCGGCGAAGACGGGCTGGTGAAGAGCTCGGCCGTGACTGTTCTCGACGAAGCCCAGGCCCGGGCCCTCGTCGAGCGACTCGATGGGGCGGGGTTCGTCGTTCGCAACGTCGAGGAGAAGCCCTACCGCCGTTCTCCCTATGCACCGTTCATGACGTCGACCCTGCAGCAGGAAGCCGGCCGCAAACTGCGTTTCTCGTCCCAGCGCACGATGGGCATCGCCCAGCGGCTCTACGAGAACGGCTACATCACCTATATGCGTACCGACTCCACGACGCTGTCGGAGACCGCGCTCACCGCCGCCCGCGCGCAGGTGCTCGAGCTCTACGGGAAGGACTACCTCCCGGATACGCCGCGCACCTACGCGAAGAAGGTCAAGAACGCGCAGGAGGCCCATGAGGCGATCCGTCCGGCGGGCGAGTCGTTCCGCACGCCGGCATCGCTCGCCCGCGAGCTCAACGCCGACGAACTGCGGCTCTACGAGCTGATCTGGATGCGCACGGTCGCGTCGCAGATGAACGATGCACGCGGCATGTCGGTCCAGGTCCGCCTCGGAGCATCGTCGTCCGACGGACGCGACTGTGAGTTCGTTGCGTCGGGCAAGACCATCACCTTTCCCGGCTTCCTGCGGGCCTACGTCGAAGGCGCCGACGACCCGGAAGCCGAGCTCGAGGACCGTGAGGTGATCCTTCCCACGGTGGCGGTCGGAGAAGATCTGCGCGCTGAAGATCTGCGCGCTGATGGTCATGCCACGCAGCCTCCGGCCCGCTACACCGAAGCCTCGCTGGTGAAGGCGCTGGAAGAGCTCGGCGTCGGACGGCCGTCCACCTACGCCTCGATCATGGGCACCATTCAGAACCGTGGCTACGTCTGGAAAAAGGGCACGGCCCTCATTCCGTCGTTCGTCGCCTTCGCCGTGATCGGACTGCTCGAACAGCACTTCGGTGATCTCGTCGACTATGCGTTCACGGCGCGGATGGAAGACGATCTCGATGCCATCGCCGGTGGCCAGGCGCAGTCCGTACCGTGGCTGAAGCGTTTCTACTTCGGTGACGGTGAAGAAGGCGCGACCGATCGCAACGGTGCGCCGATCCTTCCCGGGTCGTCCACGCCGGGCTTGAAGACGATGGTCTCGACCCGTCTCGACGACATCGACGCGGCCACGATCAACTCGATCGCCATCGGGCTCGACCCCGACAACATCCCGGTCGTCGTTCGACCCGGTCGCTACGGGCCCTACGTGAAGCGCGGTGATGACACCGCGCCCGTCCCGGATGACCTTGCTCCCGATGAGCTCACGGTCGAGAAGGCACTCGAGCTCCTGGCCGCGCCGAAGGGTGATCGCGTCGTCGGCGTCGATCCCGTGACCGAGCTCACGGTCTTCGCGAAGGCCGGCCGGTTCGGGCCCTACGTGCAGCTCGGCGATGTCGAGACCTTGACCGCCCGGGCGGCCGAGGTGGCGTCACTCGAAGCTGCCGGCGAGACTCCGACGAAGGGACGCAAGAAGAAGGCCGAGGCCCCCAAGCCGCGCACCGCGTCGCTGTTCGCGTCGATGACCGTCGACACGGTCACGCTCGACGAAGCGCTGTCGCTGCTCACCCTGCCGCGTTCGCTCGGCGTCGACGAAACCACGGGTGAGGAAGTCGTCGCCCAGAACGGTCGCTACGGCCCGTACCTGAGGAAGGGTGTGGACTCGCGCTCCATCGGCAGCGAAGAGGAGTTGCTCACGATCACGCTGGAGCAGGCGCTGGCGATCTACGCGCAACCGAAGACGTTCGCCCGCCGTGGAGCAGGGGCGCCGAAGCCGCCCCTGGCGACCTTCGGCGAGGATCCAGTCTCCGAGAAGCCGATCATCATGAAGGAAGGTCGGTTCGGCCTCTACGTGACCGACGGCGTCACCAACGCGTCCCTCCGTCGTGGCGACGATCCAGAAACAATCAGCGCGGCGCGTGCGCAGGAACTACTGGCCGAGCGCCGTGTCGCCGATCTCTCGAAGCCGGCCCGAACCGTCGGCCGTGGTGGCGTCCGCCAGGCGACGGGCGCGAAGAAGGCGGCGGCGCCCAAGAAGTCGGCCGCCAAGAGGCCGGCGGTGAAGAAGCCGGCCGCGAAGAAGGTCGCCAAGGGTGTGGCTGCCGTGCGCGCGTCCGCGCCCTCGGCCTGAACCGAGCGCAAGGTCACGCACTCGTGCATCGCCGCAGAAGTTCCTTCCACGTGGACGAGTGTTCGAAAAGGTCGTTGATCCGGGAGAACACTCCGCCCGCCCGTGCCCGCCGAACTTCCGCTTGCGTGCACGAGTGGGACCGTAGGGTTGTGATGCGATGTCTCCCGCGCTGATCCCCTACGCCGGACCCGGCCGGTTTGTCGCGTTCGAAGGCCCCGACGCATCGGGCAAGAGCACGCAAATCGCCCTCCTTGCCGCCCGGCTCCGAAGCGACGGTGTCGACGTCCTCGTGAGCCGTGAGCCCGGCGGAACTGCGGTCGGTGCCCGCATCCGCTCGCTGGTGCTCGATCACTCCGACGAGGGCGCGGTCCTGTCTCCTCGGGCCGAGGCGCTCCTCATGGCCGCCGATCGCGCGCAGCACGTCGCCGAGGTGATCCGACCCGCCCTCGAGGCCGGACGTACCGTGCTCTGTGATCGCTACCTCGGCTCGTCGATCGCGTACCAGGGTGTCGGACGCAATCTCGGGGTGGAGCCGATCGAGCGTTTGTCACTGTGGGCCACCGAGGATCTGGTGCCGACGCTCACGATCGTGATTCGTGTCCCGGTCGAGGTGTCGCTGGAACGGCTCGCCGCGCACGGTTCACCCGATCGTCTGGAGTCGCTCGGAGCGGCATTCGTCCGCCGGGTCAACTCGGGTTACGAGCAGCTCCTGACCCGCCCCGCCACGGTTGGGCTGTCCGGAATCGGTAGCCCCGACGAAGTGGCCGAACGGGTCTGGTCGGCCCTGATCGATGCCGGTGTGCTGCCGTGAGCGACAGCCTCTTCGACGCGTCCCTCTTTGACGTCACCCTCTTTGACGTCAGCGCGTACGAGACCCCACCGTCGCCGCAGGTCGACGCCGAGCCGGCCCTGGTCGACGAGGCGCTGGCCGATGGATCCGTGGCCCGGTCGGTAGACGTCGTGATCGAGCCCGACGACGCCGATCCCGGGCACCCCGCCCCGGCACCGAGCGCGGACAACGCCGACATCGTGCCGCTCGACCCCGAAGACGCCGTCGATGCGGGCGCGTCAGCCGAGCCTGAGGTCCCCGACATCGCGTCGGCCGCGTTCGCCGGGCTGCTCGGCACCCACGACTCGCTCGGCGCAGCCGCCGATGACCTGGAGATCGACGAAGCGCTGCTGCGTGAACCCTCCGCCGATGTCTTGTGGGCCGAGATCATCGGGCAGGACGCGGCGGTCGCCCAGCTCCGGTCGTCCACGCTCGCTCCGGTCCACGCGTACCTGTTCGCGGGACCGCCCGGCGTCGGCAAGCTCGGCGCTGCGCGCGCGTTCGCGGCGGCGCTGCTGTGTCCCCGGGGCGGTTGTGGCCACTGTTCGGTGTGCGTCCGAGCGATGGCCCAGGCCCATCCCGATCTCGTGGTGGTCGAACGCGAAGGCGCCTCCATTTCGGTGGACCAGGCTCGGGAGATCCTCCGGTTGGCGATGCGATCGCCGCTCGAGAGCGATCGCAAGGTGCTGTTGCTGGTCGACTTCCATCTCGTCACCATCGCTGCGCCGACCCTGCTCAAGATCATCGAGGAACCGCCGCCGAGCACGGTGTTCGTGGTGCTGGCGGAACAGGTGACCACTGAGCTCGTCACGATTGCTTCGCGTTGCGTCGTCGTCCCCTTCGGCGCTCTGGGGAGTCGGGTGATCGAGAGCCAACTCATGGCCGAGGGAGCCACGGCTGATCAGGCACGCCGTGCGGCCGAGATGTCGGGCGGACGGCTCGATCGGGCCCGCCTGCTGGTCAGCGACCGGTCGTTGGAGGAACGGCTGGCCTTCTGGGAGCAGGTGCCCCGCCGCCTGGATGGTACCGGTGCCGCTGTCTCCGTCGTCGCAGCGGAGACGGTCGCCCTTCTCGATCAGATCGCCGTCGGCCCGCTGGCCGAGCGCCAGCAGGCCGAAGCCGACGCCCTCGAAGCGCGCCTCGAGGCGTCGGGAGTTCGCGGCGGGGCAGGAGCGCGCAAGGACCTCGTCGATCGCCACAAGCGTGAGCAGAAGCGCGTCCGCGACGACGAACTGCGCTACGGCCTCGCCGTGATCAGCCGCAGCTATGCCGCGCTGGCGGTCGCCGGCGGCGGGGATGCGCGAGCGGCACTGGCCGCGCTCACACAGATCTCCGCCGCGAACGATCACCTCGAGCGCAACCCCAACCTGCTCTTGCTCCTGCAGTCGCTGTATCTCCGCCTTCCCCGGCTCCATGAGGGCGCGTCGCCGGGGTGATGCGCGTCGCCGGGCCGTTCCGCCACCGCTCGATGATCCCGATGCGAACCGCGTTGGGGTCGGGGGGATGCCCGGCTACGATGTCCGTTCCGCCCGCCCGGGTAGCTCAGGGGTAGAGCAGCTCACTCGTAATGAGCAGGTCGCCGGTTCAAATCCGGCCTCGGGCTCCACATGTCTTTCGTCCGAGGACCCAGCCGGTTCTCGTCGTGGCGTGGTTCCCGCCGACGTGATGTGCTTTGCGCCGCATGAACGAGCCGACCTCCGCCCGCGTCGTGCCGAGTCGCCGGTCGCCGACCCCGACTTCGACGCCGACGCCGACGCACCCCACCGGTTCGAGCCGGGTGATCCCGGCGTACTTCGGGCCGTGGGCAACGCGCGAGTGGGAGGCACTGTTCGAGCTGCGGCCCGCCCTGGTGGTGATCAATCCGGCGAACGGCCCGGGTGAGGCACCCCATGCCGGCTACCGCGAGATCGTCGGGCGCTGCGAGGAGATCGGCGCGGAGGTGCTGGGCTACGTCGCAACGGGATGGCTGCGTCGACGCGTCGACGACATCGCCGATGATGCGCACAGGTACGGCCGGTGGTACGGGACCTCGGGAACGTTCTTCGACGAGATCCCGAACCGCTCAGCTCGCGGAGAGCTCGGGCTACTGACCAGACTCGATGAGCTGATGCGCCCGCAGCGGACGGTCTTCAACTGCGGCCAGCCGATCCCGAAGCGTTGGTACCGGCTGTTTCCGGGCGTGCTGTGGGGAACGTTCGAGGGTGGACCGGCACAGCTGGCCGAGTCGTCCTTCGTCGGACCCCCGCATCGTCAGATCCACCTCGTGCATTCGGTCTCGGCGCCCACCGCAGCGGCGGTGGCGGCCGAGATCGCCCGCCGAGGCATCGGGTTCTCGTGCATCACGGCCGACGAGTTGCCCAATCCATGGGACGTGTGCCCGGCGCAGTGATCTCGCCGGACCGGAACGAACCAGGGAGCGCATAGGCGTGTGCGGCCATCGGTCGGTCACCATGAGTTGGCTGAGAATCGCGCTGCCGTAATTCGAGGATGGGCGTAGGGTGGCGTTTGTGGCTGATCAGGCGGACTTCGAGCGCCTTGCGATGGAGCACCTCCCGTCGCTGTATTCCGGCGCGTTCCGCATGACCCACAACCGCGCTGATGCCGAGGACCTCGTGCAGGAGGCCATGCTGAAGGCCTACCGCGGGTTTGGGAACTTCGAAAAGGGCACCAACATCAAGGCGTGGCTGTTCCGCATCCTCACGAACACTTACATCAACACCTACCGGGCCAAGCAGCGCCGTCCCGAGCAGGAAGCCTTGGGCGAAGGCGAAGAGCTCTTCTTGTACCGCAAGCTCGGTGGCCTGGAGGCGGCGGCTCTCGGTCGTTCCGCCGAGGATTTCGCTCTCGACCAATTGACCGACGGCGAGGTCAAAGCCGCCGTGGACGCGTTGCCCGAGGCGTTCCGTCTCCCGGTGCTCCTGGCCGACGTGGAGGGCTTCCACTACAAGGAGATCGCCGAGATCTTGGACGTTCCGATCGGAACGGTGATGTCTCGGCTGCATCGGGGAAGAAAAGCGCTGCAGAAGGCGTTGTGGGAGTTCGGTATCGAGCATCGGCTCGTTCCGCAGGGAAGCTGACACCCGGGCTCGCGGTTGTCCGGGAGCTTTGCCGCAGTTCTCGTTGGTTCACATCGTTTTCGGATCACCTGGCTGCCCAGCCTCGAGGGACACAGCACACTATGAACACCTCCAGCCGAAGCTCCTCGAGCGACCCTCACGACCCGTTCGGCCCGATCGACGAGATGATGGGCGGTGACTGCTCGGCGATGATCGCCCGGCTGGACCACTTCCTCGACGGCGAGCTCACCGACCAGCGCCGTACCAAGATCCAAGCCCACCTCGATGGGTGCCCCACTTGCTACAGCGCGTTCGACTTCGAGGCCGAGCTCCGCATCGTCGTCCGTAGCCGCACCTATACCGAGGTGCCGCCTGACCTGGCCTCACGTATCCGGTCGGCGCTCGGCAACGCTGCAGCCGACTGAGCTGCTGCGTCGTACCCGACCCTCAGGGTCCGCCGCAGTTATCCGGGGTCGGACCCTTAGCACCGTTTAGTGGGAAATATTGTCCGGCGGGGAATGGATCGTTTTTTGGTTCTGTTGCTCTAGACATGGCAGATCATGCAGTAGGAGCGAAGCCCCTCTCCGGTTCGGACCGTCCGTCCAAGAAGTTCTCCGCCGGGAGAGTTTGTCGGGAGGCCGGGTGCGGAACCCGCCTTTCGATCTACAACAACGGGAAGTTCTGCTCGATGCACGAGCCGATGATCGTTCCGCGCACACGCGGCAAAAAGATCGCGTAGACCCTCCAGTACCCGCCCGCCGACGACCGGCCGATCGTAGGCGGCTGCTCCGCCTACGATCGTGCCCATGGTTCTCGCGGCACAGCAATGGTTCTACTGGCTCGGCGTCGTGCTGTTCGCAGCAGCCGCAGGCGGCGTGGTGATGAGCCTCGTCGGGTACTACCTGAAGGTGTCCCGCAACAAGGTCAGTCGCATCACCAAGAAGTGACGCCGGATCGTCTCGTGAGGCGATCCTGAGGGCGTTGCGGACCTGAGGGCCGATTGACTCCGAGTGGCTCGCGCGAACGGAAAATGGCCGCATGGCTGATCCGGCGCTGACCGAGGCAATCGCTCAGTCGTCGCTGGCCGCACGGCTGGCGGAGTCGTGTGCGTTCCCGTTCGCCGACGAGTTGGCCTGTGCTGTCTCGGGCGGCCCCGACTCGGTTGCCTTGGCCGTGCTCGCTGTCCGCAGCGGACGTTCGCGGGTCGTGCTCCACCACGTGGATCACGGGCTGCGGCCGGCATCCTCCCGGGAGGCTCACGCCGTCGCAACCCTGGCTGACCGACTGGGCGTCGGGTTCGCTGCGCACACTGTCGAGGTCGCTGTCGGTCCGAATCTCGAGGAACGGGCCCGTGAGGCTCGCTATGCCGCCCTCCCGATCGACGTGGCGACCGGCCACACCGCCGATGATCTCGCCGAGACCGTGCTCCTGCATCTGCTCCGTGGCGCTGGCCTCGATGGCGTCGCCTCGATGGCCCGACCGCGTGCCGGAGGCCGCCAGCGCCCGCTCCTCCGGCTTCGGCGCAGCGACACGGTCGCACTGTGCGCCGAGCTCAGCCTGGAGACCGTCCGTGACCCCATGAACGACGACACGCGCTTTCGCCGGGTCCGCGTCCGCCAGGAGCTTCTCCCGTTGATGGACGACATCGCGGAGCGAGATGTCGCTATGCTTCTCGCCCGTCACGGCGAGGTGGTGGCCGACGACGTCAAACTGCTCGACGACCTCAGCGCAACGGTGGATCCCGCGGAGCGTTGGGGGCTTGTCGGTGTCGCCGCGCCCCTTGCCCGCCGCGCCTTACGCCGATGGCTGGTTGACGGTGGTGTGGGTGGTGGCCGCAGCGTCGACACCGCGACCATCGACCGGGTGATGGCCGTCGCACTCGGCGAGGCGCTCTCGTGCGACCTGATCGGCGGCTGGCGGGCGGCCCGGACCGACGGATCGCTGCGCCTTCTCCGCCCACCCGAACTGCGGGACGATCCACGGAGGAACAGCTAGCGCGCCGACGCACCGCCGCCGTGCACCCGGACGCGCTCACCGGTCACGTACCCCGCCTCGTCCGAGCAGAGGAACGCGACGACCCGGGCGACGTCGAGCGGCTCACACACGCGGCCGAACGGAAACGACGCGTCGAGCTCGTGGATGTCGCCGACGCCGGCCACTGCCTTGGCCAGCCGTCGGCCCATGTCGCTGACGACGAGGCCCGGCGCCACGATGTTCACGTGGATGCCGTTGCGCATCTCCTCCTTGGCCAGCGTGAATGCCACCGCCTCCATGGCCGCCTTGGCCATGTTGTACGGAGCGCCGTAGGCCGCGTGGGTGTCCGTGGCGACACTCGAGATCATGACGATGTCGGCCCGACCGAGTGCTTTCGCCCGTTCGCGCAGTCCCGGCAGGGCGAGGCGACAGAGATGGTGCGGACCGATCGCATGGATGCGCAGTAGTCGCTCGACCTCGTCGGGTGCGGTGTCGGCAACCCCTCGACCGCGCGACGCGACGCCGGCGTTGTTCACCAGGAGGTCGATCGCCCCGAACTCGGCGGTGACCGCGGCCAGCATCGACTCGGTCGCCTCGAGGTCGGCGATGTCCCCGGCAAACGCTTTCGCATGGCCACCGGCCGCCCGGATGGTATCGACGGTTTCCGTGGCGCTGGCGGCGTCCTTTGCATAGTTGACGGCGACGGCTGCGCCCCGCTCGGCGAGCAGTATCGAGATGCCCTGCCCGATCCCTCGGCCGCCACCGGTAACGAGCGCGATACGACCCGAAAAGTGCCCCATGCGCCCACGGTATCGCCGACCCGTGCCCGGACCCTCATGCACCGTGTGGGGCTCGCCCTGCCTGGTGGTCGGAACCGGTGTCGATCCGGTGACCTCACGCTTTTCAGGCGTGCGCTCTACCAACTGAGCTATCCGACCGTGGTCCAACCGACCGTCGCCGGCGCAGTTGGAACGCCGCCCCCGACAAGCGAGGAACTGACGTGGCGGACCCGACGGGATTTGAACCCGCGACCTCCGGCTTGACAGGCCGGCGTGCACTCCTGGCTGCACCACGGGTCCAGACCGTGGAGTTGTCAAAGGTAGCAGACACCGCCCAGACCTCCAGCCGTGCTTTCGCATCTGGCGAACGTCCGGTGAAGCGCTGCTGACCAACAGATGTTTGGCTGATCCAGTCCGGCCATTGTTGTGGCTTGGCTGGGTCAACATGGCTCGCACCCGTTGTGTTCCGTCACTGATTGCGGTCAAGTGATGTCTGGCTTGGAGGTGTTCTCCCGGCGTGGACAGAGAACGATGGAAAGGGCTTCAGTGAATACGATTCAAAAGACACGCCTTGGGCGTGGTTGGGCTTTGGTTGGGGGTGTCGCTCTTCTTGGTATGGGAATGGTGGCGTCTCCGGCAAACGCGCAGAATGCGTCGACGGGTGCCTCGG
>JANLRD010000032.1:0-13288 GCA_031368215.1 Acidimicrobiia bacterium
AGGAGGTACTGCGACCGAACGGTAGGCGCCCGGGGTCATGCCGGTCGCGGCGCGGAACAGGCGGGTGAACTGGCTCTGGTCGTAGTAGCCGCTCGCTGATGCGATCTCGGCGATCGCGCGAGTCGTGGTGGCCAGGAGCAGCGCTGCGTGATCGCTTCGGAGGCGTTGGACGAATTGCTTCGGGGTGACACCGACAGCGCGTCGCATTCCCCGCTCCAGCTGGGCCACCGACATCCCGGCGATGTGCGCCATCTCCTCGACGCGGACGGACTCGGTGAAGTTGTCCCGAGCGTGATCGAGCGCAGCCCGCAGTCCGGCACCGGCCGGGCTCGATCGCTTCGGAAGACGCGCTTCGACGGAGATCACCACCAGACGCCGATCGTCGGACGGTCCCACGAGTTGCTTGTTCGTCAGGAACCACGCCTCCGAACCGTCGAAGTCCGAGATGATCTCGAGCTGATAGCGAACCGGTCGGCCGGTCGTGAATACGGCGCGGTCCTGTGCTTCGTACGACGCCGCCAACGTCGCGGGGAAGAGGTCGCTTGCCCGCCGACCAATGACCTGACGCAGCGATCGCTTGCCGGTTCGTCGAACGAACGCATCGTTGGCGGTGAGGTAGCGGCCGTCGCCGTCTTTCACACAGAACATGACCTGGGGAAGGTCCTCGAAGACGCGACGGATGACCTCGGCCTCGTGCGCGGCCGGGCGCAATGCGGTCGTCGATGGTTCGAACACGCGGACATCTTGGACGATGCGCGCGGTCGTTGCACGAATTCGTCACCCAGCACCCTCTGATCGTCCAAGACCGCAGACCGTGGATCGGGTCCACTGGAAGCATGGTCACCGCCGCTCCACCGACCACTACGAACGAGGCCGATGAGGCGGTCATCCGGGCGACCGGTCTCCTTACCCGTTCGCTCGAGATCGAGGCCGAGCAGACACGACGAGAAGTCGCTCGGCGGGACCGTTTGCACGGGATCGTCGTGAACGACGGCCTGGCCCGCTTCACCCGCGTTCTTACCGACGAAGTCGCCCGGCTCCACGATCCTCGCCGCGCCGCTCGCCGCTTCGCCGAAGTCGTTGCGACGACGGACACGAGCGCATTCGGCCGCGCCGATCGGCTGCTCGTGAGAGTCGGCGCGAAGGTCGCACCGCTTCTCCCCCGGGTCGTCATGCCCCTGGTGGTTCGTCGATTGCGCGACGAAGCCGAGGGGACCATTGTGTTCGATCGCGAGCCGGGAATCACCCGCCATCTGTCCGATCGGAGGTCCAATGGGTTCCGAGCCAATGTGAACATCCTCGGCGAAGCGATCCTCGGGACGGACGAAGCCGAGCACCGTCTCGACCTCATCCAGCGGGCCTTGCTACGCGATGATGTGAATTACGTATCGGTGAAGATCTCGGCGATATGCGCGCATATCAGCCCTCTTGCGTTCGACGCGACTGTTGATGCCGTAAGTGAGGCACTACGCGGTCTGTACCGGTTGGCAGTATCGAAAACCCCGTCGGCCTTCATCAACCTCGACATGGAGGAGTACTGCGACCTCGCCCTCACGGTCGCGGCGTTCCGCAGGGTGCTCGACGACCCGGAGTTCTCCGCGATAGACGCCGGGATCGTCCTGCAGGCGTATCTTCCCGATGCCCACGGTGTCGCCACGGAACTTGCGGAGTGGGCCACGGCTCGACGAGCGCGCGGTGGTGGTCGGATCAAGATCCGAGTCGTCAAGGGTGCGAACCTCGCAATGGAGTCGGTCGACGCCGAGGTGAACGGCTGGTCTCTGGCGCCCTACTCGACCAAGGCAGAAGTGGACGCCAGTTACAAGGCCCTGCTCGACACCCTCCTCGACGACCGTTTCGACGACGCTGTGGATGTCGGGCTGGCGTCGCACAACCTCTTCGATGTTGCATGGGGGCTCGGATTGGTCGAGTGCCTTCGCGGACGCGGCGTCGAGCGACGTCTCTCCTTCGAGATGCTCGAAGGCATGGCGCCGGCTCAGGCACAAGCGCTGCACGAGGCCCACGGGGAAGTCCTGCTCTACACGCCCGTCGTCCGCCCCAACGACTTCACCGCAGCCATCGCCTATCTCGTCCGACGCCTCGACGAAAACACCGCTCCAGACAACTTCCTGCACAACCTCTTCGATCTCCGACCCGGGAACGCGGTGTTCACCGCCGAGGCCGACCGTTTCCGGACGGCCGTGGCGCGGCGGCGCACCGTCTCGACCAGGCCGCGTCGCATGCAGGACCGTCGCCTTCCGATCGTCCACGCCGGGGTCTCCGGGGCGTTCGAGAACGAGCCCAACACCGACTTCTCCCTTCACGCCAACCGCGCGTGGATCACCGACGCGCTCACCGCGTGGCGCCCACCGACGTCGCCAATCGTCCCGATCATCGATGGTGCCGAGGTTGCTACTCGTCATCGTTCGCGGGTCGACTTCACGTGCTCGCCCTTCGTTGACTACGAGGTACAACTCGCCGATCGGGCGTTGGTCGACGCTGCCGTCGCCGTCGCCAACTCGGCCGCGAGCCGCTGGTCCGCACTTCCGCCCGCTGGACGAGCCGAGCTCGTCGACAGGGTTGGCGACGTGGTGGCCCGCCGACGCGGGGAGCTGCTCGCCGCCATGGCACACGACACCGGCAAGACGATGCTCGAAGGTGATCCCGAGATCAGCGAGGCCATCGACTTCGCCCGGTACTACGCCCATTGCCTCGACGACTTCACCCGGCTGACGGCCAATGGAGTCATTGCCCGGCCGGTCGGTGTCGTGGTGGTCGCGCCACCGTGGAACTTCCCCTTTGCCATTGCCCTCGGCGGGGTCCTCGCGTCCGTTGCGGCCGGGAACACGGTGATCCTCAAGCCGGCCCCCCAGGCTGTGCTCATCGGCAAACTTGTTGCCGAGTGCTGTTGGGAGGCGGGGATCCCCGGCGATGTCGTGCAGTTCCTTCCGTGCCCCGACGACGAGGTCGGACAGGCGCTCATCACCCACTCTGGCGTGGACGCCGTTGTCCTCACCGGAGCACGTTCGACCGCCGAGCTGTTCCTCGAATGGAAGCCGTCTCTTCGCCTGCATGCGGAGACCAGCGGGAAGAACGCGCTGGTCATCACTGCGTCGGCGGACATCGAGCTCGCGGTGAAGGACCTCGTGAAGTCGGCGTTCGCCCATGCCGGACAGAAGTGCTCGGCGGCCAGCATCGCCATCGTCGAGGCTTCCGTCTATGACGACCCGTCATTCTTCCGACGCCTCGCCGATGCGACCCGAACGCTTCGTGTCGGGCCGGGCCACGATGTTCGAACCGACGTTGGACCGCTCATCGATCCGCCCATCGGCAATCTCCAACGTGCACTTACCACTCTCGACGAGGGCGAGTCCTGGCTTGTCGAGCCGCACCAACTCGACGACTCCGGTCGGCTCTGGTCACCGGGCATTCGTGTCGGGGTGCGAAGCGGCTCGTGGTTCCACCACCACGAATGCTTTGGCCCCGTGCTCGGCATGATGCGCGCTGACGATCTCGAAGAAGCGATCGCGATGCAGAATGCCGTTGCCTACGGCCTCACCGCCGGCCTCCACAGCCTCGATGCCGCCGAGATCGAACGATGGACGCAAGGTGTCCAGGCCGGGAACCTCTACGTGAACCGCGGCATCACCGGCGCCATCGTCCGTCGTCAGCCCTTCGGCGGGTGGAAGCATTCGGTCGTCGGTCCGGCGGTGAAGGCCGGCGGCCCCCGCTACGTCGCGTCGTTGTGCGACTGGATTCACGCCGGTGACGTGAGCGGGTGTCTCGCCCCAGTCGAAACAGCCGCCGCGTTCGCCGACTGGGCCCGACGTGAGCTGACCGCCGAGCACGATCCATCCAGCCTTCGCGCGGAGTCGAACGTTCTGCGCTTCCGCAGTCTCCCTGGCGGTATCGCCGTGCGAATCGGAGCCGAGGAGGATCCGGCGACGGGCGACGCCTGCCGCGCAATCGCCACCGCTACCCGCTGCCGCGTGCACGTGTCTGACGCGTCGACGGAGACCGACGACACCTTCGCCGCGCGCCTCGCCACAGTGGGCGTCGACCGGCTCCGCGTGCTCGGCACGACGAGCGACGCCGTCTTGCGGAGCGCTCACGCCGCAGGCGTAGCCGTGGACCCTCGTCCTCTGTGCCTCGAACCCGAGATCGAGGCGCCCCGCTGGCTCCGCGATCAGTCCGTCACCACGACCATGCACCGCCACGGTTCCCCAACCCCCTCGGCTCGTCACGCGGAGACGTAGGCACACGTACTGCCGGGACACGTCGCCGTAGGAAGAGCGCGCCTCAAGACCGACCCGCAGCGCGTCACGTGGCTGTCTGCTGACTCCTGAACGACCCGGGGGTAACGCCGGTCTCGCGTCGGAAGAACTTGACGAAATTGGTGGCTTCGTCGAAGCCGAGCTGGTGGCTGATCGCCGAGACCGGGAGCGTGCCGTGGGCGAGAAGCCGTTGGGCCTCCAACACGATTCGGGCGACAAGCCACTCCTTCGTGGTCACCCCGGCCACTGCGAGCGTTGCCCGATCGAGGCTCTTGACCGAATACCCGAGTTCATCGGCATACGGTGCCGCACCGTGCCATCGCCGGAACTCCCGCTCAGCCGTGTTGCTGAAGTACCGGTACCTCTCGGCGAGTCGAGGATCGACAGCGCTACTTCCGGCGACGGCCACATGGACGAGGTGGAGGCGGGCGATGAGGGAATGGAACTGGGCCATCAGCAGCTCGTTCTTCAAGCGCGGGTCGCTCCGCTCGACCGTGTCCCGGGCCATCCGCGCCAACGCTTCGGTGACGGCCTCGTTCGTTCCGCCCGAGGTACGAAGGTGCGCGGGCAACGCAGCGGTTCTCGAAACGACGTCGGCCGCCATCGAACCCGACCGGGCGGTCGGGAGGTCGCTTCGGAGGATCACGAACCAGCCGGCCCAACCCGGTTCGTCACCGAATCGATGCACCTGGCCCGGTTGGACCTGCACGACGGACCCTCGCGTGCACCGGTAGGTCTCGAAGTCGACTGTGTGGGTGTACGTACCGCTGGTGACGACAAGCAGGCAGTGGAAGTCGATACGTTCGAAGCCGCGACCCTCGAGCCGGGCAACACGTGCCCGGAGTTCGGCGGCCGTGATCACCTCGACCCCGAGTTGATACCCCCCGGGCGGGGTGAAGTGGACCGGTGTCACCTTCGGGCGAGACTGCGGGTCGGTCGTTGAACGGCGTCGCATGATGTCCAGTTTCTACCATCACGACACGAAGTCCTACCTTGTCGAACCACCCTCGGATCCGAAGAGTGAACGTTGTCGATTCGACGACCACCCGGACGGCAAAGCGCCTCCCGCTGTTCCACCCCGAGGATGATCATGAACAGAGAATGCGTTTCCCAGCTTGGCTACATCGGTATCGAAGTCAGCGACCTCGGTGCGTGGAAGGAGTTCGCCGGTGACTGTCTGGGTCTCGAACTCAGCGACTGCGACGCCGAGGACCTCGCCCTGTTGCGACTGGACGACAATCACCATCGCATCGCTCTGCAGCGCGGGGTACGAGATGACCTCGCACACGTCGGATGGGAGGCCCAGGACGAGGCCGCCCTTGGCGCCATTGCGGATCGGCTGCAGTCACTCGGCTACGCAGTTGCATGGGGTAGCGAGGAGCAGGCGAGGCAGCGCTGCGTCGTTCGGCTGATCACCACGAGCGATCCCGACGGCAACGCCACCGAGATCTTCTACGGTCCGCTCGTCCGGACGGAGCGGCCGTTCCGGTCACCGCGCGCCATTGGCGGATTTGTCGCCGGAGCGCTCGGGCTCGGTCACATCGTCCTGAGCGTCAACGACCGTGAAGCCAGCATTCGTTTTTACCGCGACGGGCTCGGTCTGCGCATCTCGGACTTCATCGAGCTCGACATGGGTGACAACGCCACCACGACCGCCGCCTTCCTTCACAGTGGCCCCAGGCACCACTCCATTGCGTTCGTCGAGGTGTCCGCACCGAAGCGACTGCACCACGTGATGTTCGAACTCTGCCGACTGCAAGACGTGGGGTCGACCTACGACCTGTGCCTCGACCGCGGCATAGCGATCACGTCGGGTCTCGGTTGCCACACCAACGACCGCATGGTCTCGTTCTACATGGAGACACCGTCGGGCTTCCAGGTCGAGTACGGCCACGGTGGGCGGCTGATCGACGACGCCGACTGGGAGGTCCAACTGCACCGTGCGCCGAGCATCTGGGGGCACCGCCCCTTGGCGAGCTGAGTCTCGAACCCGAGATCCGGGCCCCCGCCCGCTCCGCAAACAGTCGGTCGCCACGACCATGCACCGCTTCGGCTCGTCGAGCAGTCCGCGTTCCGACGCGAACCGCCGAGCGCTGACGCCGCCAGGGTGGCCAACCGTCGTCATACACGATACCTTCTTTGTATGACAATGATGAGCTTCCGAGTTGAAGACGAGGAAGCGACGCGGGCACAACGCTGGGCTGACGAGCTTGGGATCGACAAATCCGAGTTGTTGCGAGAAGCGCTTCACCGGCATCTCACCCGCCTTGCGTCCGAGCGCGATGCGCTGACATGGGTTGACGTCGCGCTCAGCGACGATGAGAGGTCATTCGGCGCGATTGCGGATTGGGGACCCGCCGAGGACTGGTCGGACTGGGCCGATGCGAAACGGTGAGTTGTGGTTTGCCGCCACTCCAGGCGGGGATCGTCCCGTCCTGGTGTTGACACGAGATCCCGTCGCTGACCGCATCGGCGCGGTCGTCGTTGCCGCGGTCACGCGGACCGTTCGGGGACTGGTTTCGGAGCTTGCATTGACGGCGCTCGAAGACGGGGTTCCGTCGGACTGCGTCGTCAACTTCGACAACGTCCACACGATTCCTCGAAGCGCGTTCCGTCGGCCGATCGTGAAGCTCGACCCTCATCGAATGGCTCAGGCCTGCCAACGCCTCCGCGACTCCACGGGCTGCTGACTCACGTCCAAGGCGCGCGCTGCTCCACCCCGCACGAGGGCAATCAGTCGGTGATGAACTCCGCGATGAGTTGCGAGAGGCGCTCGGGCTGATCCCAGCAGACGAGCGTCTTGCAGTTCTCGATCATCACCAACCGCGCCGTCGGCACCTCGGAACAGAATCGTTGCGCAAGCTCGGGTTTGAACGCCTTGTCATCCGCCCCCCATGCGACGAGGAACGGCAGCTTGGTCGACCGCAGTGCTGCGGCCGCTTCGTTCGTGACATGGGGGCCGAAACCCTTGATCACCTTGTTGGCGTCGCGTCGCACCGACTTGCTCGCCAGCAGCGCGTCGGCCCAGCGGTCGATCTTCACGCCGTCGACCTCGTTGGTGAGCCGGCCAAAGACGAAGGGCAGCTTCCAGAACGCTCGGACCTTCAGGGCGCGGGCGGTGATCAACATCGATCCGGGGATGTACGGCAGCAGGTTGAAGTAGCGGAAGATCTTCGGCGGAAAGTCGTCGTACATGTCGCAGTTGGTGAGCACCACCCGACCGAGGCGCTCGGGATGGTTCATGGCGACGACCTGGGAGATGGCACCCCCGCTATCGTTGCCCACGAGGGTCACGTCATGCGCATCGAGATGACCGAGAAGCTCGGCGACGGTGCGGGCGAGGCCGGCCGCCGAAAGATCGGCGTCATCGTTGGCCGGAAGGCGATGAGCGCCCATCGGCAAGGTCGGGAAGACACAGCGGAAACGGTCGGCCAGCAACGGCACCATCCTGTCCCAGTGTGACGCCTCGGCGAGCACCAGGTGGAGAAACACGATCGTCGGCCCCTGGCCGATGTCCCGGTACTCGACGGTGCCGAGATGCGTTGTTGCCTGCTTCGAGTCAGGCCACGTGCTGCTGGCGGACGCGGGCATCACACTGCAGCTGGGTCGTGGATCTTCCCCGCGGGGAGGAGGTCGAAGTGGTCGGCGGCGTGCGTCGGTGCGGCGTCGAAGTCCTTGCGGACGAACGCTTTCAAGAAGGCTTCGACCATTGCGGATGGGTCTGTCGGTGTCTCGGGCACGTCGTGCTCCTCCGGTTCGGGGCGGTTACCGTGGGGAGCACGGTTGGCGTCACCGCTCGTTGTAGTGGTCACTGCATACCGTATTCGTAGTGTTCACTACAGTCAAGAGCAACATGGGCCGCCGGCACACCAAAGAAGAGATTCTCGAGGGCGCAGTCGCTGCTGCATTCGAGGACGGACTCAGCCAGCTGACCTTCGGCCGGCTGGCCAAGCGGCTGGGGATCAACGACCGGACCATCGTGTACTACTTCCCGAGCAAGGACGATCTGATCAGCGAGGTCGTCGTGTCGATGGGCCTGTCATTGCAGACAATGTTGGGGGCGGCGTTTTCGAAGCCCGCCACGACTCACCTCGAACTGGCCCGGGCGGCTTGGCCTGTGCTCGCCCGCACCCAGGCCGATCCGATCTTCGCCCTGTTCTTCGAAGCGAACGGGCTCGCCGTCGCTGGACGGACGCCGTACGACACACTGGTTCCTCAGCTCATCGAGGCATGGGTCGGTTGGGTCGTGTTGTTCTTGAAGGGACCGGCGAAGCAGCGCCGAGGCGAAGCAGAGGCGGCGATCGCCCTCATCGACGGCCTGCTGCTCCTCCGTCAGTTGGGCGGCCCGGCGGCGGCGAACCGGGCAGCAGCGCGCATGGGCGTCGCGTAGCGACCACCCACGCGAGCACGAGCGAGGGCCTGGCGAAGGATCGCTCAGGTCCCGGCAAGGCGGGCGACCACCGGAGCGAACGCGTCGATGGCGTCAGCCATGACGATCATGTAGGAACCATCCCAGCGTTCGCGGCGTGTGTGGATCTCGTCGACCAACGCATCGACCGAACCCACGAGCGTGTTGGGCGACGCCAGCACCGCCTCGGGAGGCACGCCACCCATGTACCCGCCGATCGTTGTCGCGGCAGTCATCGTGTCGTCCGTGACGTTCGTGAAGAAATTCAGGAACGCAATCTCGAGATCGCCGTAGCGCTCGCCGGCCGCGTTCCGCACGATGGCCATCTTCGCATCGGTCTCCGCGGCGGCGATGCTGGCCCATGCGGCGGCGTCGAACTTGCCGGCCCCGACGTTGGGATTGACCGACACGATGTCACCCAGGCGCGCTGCCGTTTCGAGAATGCGCTTCCCTCCACCGCCCGAGAGAATCGGCGGTCCGCCGGCCTGGACCGGCCGGGGTGTGCCGACCATCTTGTCGATCGTCCAATTCGCTCCCGAGTGCTCGACCGGCAAGCCCGACCAGAGGCCCCGGATGATGTCGATCGCTTCAGCCAACCGGTCGATGCGCACGCCGGGCGAGTCACGGATGATTCCCGTCCAGTCGTAGTCCTGATCCATCCACCCCGCCCCGATGCCCAACTCGAAGCGGCCGTCGGACAGGAGGTCCATGGTGGCGGCCTCCTTGGCCAACGCCGCCGGATGGCGGAAGTCGACTCCATAGACCATCGATCCGATGCGCAAGTTCGTGGTCACCGCGGCGGCGGCAGCCAGGGCCGGGGTGGGGGCGAAACCATCGGTGAAGTGGTCAGCTACGCACAAGCTCGAGTAGCCGAGGCCTTCCGCCTTACGCGCCAGTTCGGTCCACGCCGCACCGGACTTCGCCTTCCCCGCCATGATGCCGAACCGGAACGTACGAGGGTGAGCCATGTCAAGGACTCTACGGGAACCGACCCACGCGCAACCTTCTCTCTCTCGACACCAGCTTCGGCAACCGGCGGCTGGTGCCAGCTCGGCCTACTTCTTCGAAACCCGTCCTCGAAGGGCGAGGAGCGCAAGGCCGAAACCAACCGCAAACACCCCCGAGATGGCGAACACGGCACCGAAGATGTCGGTCGACCAGCCGCCCGTGATCACGGAGCGCAGACCCTCGAGCAGGTACGTCACGGGGTTGAGCGACACCAGGGTTTGGAGCCAGCCGGTCATGGCGGCCTTCGGCACCGTGGTCGTGGTGATGAACGCGAACGGGAAGAAGATCAGGAACGCCGAGTTGACCGCAGCCGGGTTCGCCGTCTTCAAGGCTATGGCGTAGCTGAAGCCCGTGAACGCGAGGCCCCAGAGTCCGCACAGCAGGGCAAGGATCGCTATGCCGATGATCCCGGTTTCGAAGCGCACACCGAACGCGCTTGCGACCGCGATGATCGGCAGGGTGAGCACCATGGCCAAGAAGAAGTCCGCCATCATCAAGCCGAGCAGCAGGGTGATGCGCTTGATCGGTGTGGCGAGCATGCGGTCGAAGTAGCCGCTTTGGATGTCCGCCACAAGAGCCCCGGCCCGCGACAGCCCGGTGACCGCGAAGATCACTGCGGGCGGCAGCTGAAACGCCTTGTAGTTGCCCACGTTGGCGGCCTGCTCACCCAGCTTCTGCAAGGTGCCGACGTTCACGACGTAGAAGAACGCCCCGATGATCAGCGGCGGGACAACGGCTTCGCGGTCCCGGAACATACCTCGAAGTGAGCGACGTGCGACCGTGGCGAGGTCGGCGGCGAAGCCGGCCTCGCGCGCCAGAAGATGCTGGCGGGAGGACGCGTTCACAGGTGAGCTCCGGTCAGTTCGAGGAACACATCGTCGAGGGTGGGACGACGCAGCGTCATCGATGTGACCGTGATTCCGGCGGCCGAAAGGGCGATCGCCACCGGCCCGATCGCTGCTGCGCCATCGGCTGTGACGATCGTGAGCTCCGGTCCATGGATCTCAACCGGTCCGCACGAGTCGACCGTGGCCGCAACCACCTTGGCCCGATCGATGTCCGAGGAAACGGTGGCAATGATCACGTCGGAGCCGATCGACCGCTTGAGTTCGTCCGGTGTCCCCTCGGCGACGATGCGTCCGCCATCGATGATGGCGACACGATCGGCTAATTCGTCGGCCTCCTCGAGGTACTGGGTGGTGAGAAAGATGGTGACCCCGTGGTTGTCGTTGAGTCGACGCACCTCCTCCCAAACGCTGGCGCGGCTCGCCGGGTCCAGCCCAGTGGTCGGCTCGTCGAGGAACACCACCGACGGCTGATGCACCAGCGCCATAGCCAGGTCGAGGCGCCTCGCCATGCCACCGGAGTAGGTGCCGGTGCGTCGGTCGAGCGCATCGCCGATGTCGATGAGCTCGCTCAGCTCCTGCACACGACGGACCCGATCGGTCTTGTTGAGGCCGTAGTAGCGGCCCTGCAGGTCGAGAAGCTCGCGTCCAGTCTGCTTGGGGTCGAGTGCACTGGATTGCAGAGCGACGCCGATGCGAAGGCGGATGTCCGTCGCCTGCGTGGCCACGTCGAAGCCGGCGACCCGCGCCGATCCCCCGGTCGGAGAGATAAGCGTGCAGAGCATCTTTACAGTTGTCGACTTTCCCGCCCCGTTCGGGCCGAGAAAGCCGTAGATTGCGCCGGCCTCCACGTCCAGATCGACGCTGTGCACAGCATCGACGTCACCAAATCTTCGTTGCAGCCCTACGGCAGAAATCGCATGTTCCATGCCGACCGGTCTAGCTGCCCTCGCCGCGTTCGTGAACCGAGTTGGTAACCGCACGCCCATCCCGCCAAGACGGCAGTTCGGATCCCAGACACCCCATTTCCACGCAGAGATCACGCCGAATCGGGCGATGTGGGATGCCTCGCCAGCCGGTGTCGGATGCCGGTCAGGCTGCTGCCTACCGGCCGACCGTTACGAGTCGGCGACGAACTTCGAGGGCGCGGGGGACCAGCGCTGACATCGACTCGTTCGGCCGGCCCAACACGCACAGATGTCCCATCTTGCGTCCCGATCGTGGTTCGGACTTTCCGTAAAGATGAAGCCGTACGGTCGGGTCGTCGACCACTGCAGACCATTCGGGCTCACCGTTCGACCACAGGTCCCCGAGCAGGTTCAGCATGACCGCCGGGGTGAGTTGCGACGCGTCAGCGAGGGGCAGCCCCAGCGCCGCACGCCATTGCTGACCGAACTGGCTCACCTCACACGCGTCGATGGTGTGATGTCCGGAGTTGTGCGGCCGCGGTGCCATCTCGTTGACCACCAGTGAGCCGTCAGCGAGCACGAAGAGTTCGACGCCGATGGTGCCGACGTGACCGAGCCGTTCGGCAATCGCCCGCGCCAACGACGTCGCCCTTGCCGCCACGGCATCATCGATCGGGGCCGGAGCGATCGTGTGATCGAGGATCCCGGCAACGTGCACGTTCTCCCCCGGCGGATACGAGACCCATGAACCGTCGTGTCCGCGCGCACCGATGACGGAGATCTCGCGTTGGAAGCGAACGAACTGTTCGAGCACGGCCTCGTCGGCATCGAGCCGAGCCCATGCGTCGCCGATCTCCCGGTCCGACATCGTCGACCCGTCCAGACGTTCCTGGCCACGGCCGTCGTACCCGAAGGCCGCGGTCTTCAGGATGGCTTTCCCCCCGAGCGACGTGAGCGCCGTGACCACCTGGTCGGCGGAGCGGACCACCGCGAACGGCGCGTGGGGGATGGCGTTCGCGGCAAGGAACTCCTTCTCACGTCGGCGGTGCTGGCACACCGCCACCGAGGATGAACCGGGCCTGACGGGAACGCGTTCGGCGATGGCATCGAGCAACGCTGCCGGGAGGTTCTCGAACTCGACCGTGACGGCGTCGCACGTGTCGACGAACGCCGCGTTCAGCGCCGCATCGTCATAGGGCCCGACGAACTCGGCGTCGGCAACTTGGGCGGCCGGGCCACCCGGCTGCTCATCGGTGCGCACCACGCAACCAAGGCTGTTGGCACGGGCATCGAGCGCGAGCATGCGGCCGAGTTGACCGCCGCCGACGACACCGAGCGTGACCGGGTTCGGCTTGCCGGCCACGATCAGCCCAACGAGCGGCGCCGAGAGCTCACGGCAGCTGCCCCTGTGAAGCAACGGCGTCGTCGTGCGATTGCGCCCGCCGCACCGCGAGACGACTCGCAACCTCGGCGTCGTCCGCGGCAAGCACTGCAGCGGCGAACAGCGCGGCGTTGATTGCGCCGGCTTTCCCGACGGCGAAGGTGGCGACCGGAACACCGGCCGGCATCTGCGCGATCGACAGCAGCGCATCCAGCCCCTGCAGAGCCGTTGCCGGGATCGGGACACCGAGGACCGGGACGAGCGTGTGCGCGGCCAGCATGCCGGGCAAATGCGCGGCGCCCCCGGCACCGGCGATGATCACCCGAAGTCCACGACCCGATGCGCTTGTCGAATAGTCGGCCATCTCGATCGGCATACGATGTGCACTTACTACCTTGCGCTCGTGCGCGATGCCGAGCTCATCGAGGGTCCGCGCAGTGTGCTCCATCACCGACCAGTCGGAGATC
>JANLRD010000033.1:0-15923 GCA_031368215.1 Acidimicrobiia bacterium
AGGAGATGGCGCACATCGCCGGGATGTCGGTGGCCCAGCTGGAGCGGGGAATGCGACGCGCTGTCGGTGTCACCCCGAAGCAATTCGTCCAACGCCTCCGAAGCGATCACGCAGCGCTGCTCCTGGCCACCACGACTCGCCCGATCGCCGAGATCGCATCAGCGAGCGGCTACTACGACCAGAGCCAGTTCACCCGCCTGTTCCGCGCCGCGACCGGCATGACCCCGGGCGCCTACCGTTCGGTCGCAGTACCTCCTCGAGCGGGCGCGCCGGATCGACCGAGTTACTCGACGGTGGCGCGGTCCACGTAGATGGCGCGCGGCTTCCCACGAGTCGTCCCGGCCTTCGGAGGATTCTCGACATCGCCCTCGACCGTGACGATCTTGGCGCCGGTGACGTAGTTCGTGGATTCCTTCACGAAGCCGCCGGTCGCCCGATCGAGTACAGAACGATCGAGACCGATAAGGCGCACTCCACCCTTTTCGATGCGATAGCGGTGGGTCCAGTCGGTGACCTCCCGGGATCCGGCGCTCTGGTTGATCACCAAGGTGTTCCGGGATGTCGAGAGCTCGATCGGAGCACCGACGACACCCCAAAACGCACCACCACACGAGCGACAGATGACGGCCGTCTTCCTCTGACCGACCATGCGCCATCCGTCGCTGTCCTGGCGGGCGATCACCAGGATGCGATTGCCCTCGACGAACTCCTCCGTGACGTCCTGCGGCGCGGGCACGGGTCCGTCGACGCCGACGATCGCGATGTCGAGATCGCCGTTGCGATCGAGATCAACGCGCTGGCTGTACTCGAGCACGGAGGGCCGGGGCAGAAGCTTTGCCGGGTCCTGGACCGCTGGAGCTGCTGCCGTCGCCGCGTCGGTTCGTGCTGCGATCGTCGATCCGAGCGCCAGGATCAGGGCGAGCCCGACACGCGGGAGCAGTCGCGTGAGGAAGGGATCACCGAGACGGGTTATTGGGTTCAGCATCGAAGAATCGCATGTCGAGCATCGGTTCGAACGATCGGCGCTCCCACATGATGAAGAAGCCGAGCCCGATAACGGCGAGGATGAATGCGCCGACAGAGTGCACGGACGTCCAGCCCTGCTCCGTTCCGAATCCATCGACGTGACCGAAGACTCCCGAAACCTCGATCGGAATCCATCAGACCTGGTTGTTTCGAATGGAAGACTTGAGCGTCGTGCCCCCCGTCCACCGTCGACAGTTGCTCGTTCTCCTGAGCGTGTCGTATGCCCTCCTGGCCTGCGGATTGTCGGTCACCGTCGCTCTCCCGGAGCTGCGCCGCAGCGTGCCGATGAGCGACACCGTCACGTCGCTGCACGGCTCGTTCTTCGGCTGGGCACTTCTGCTCCTCGGGCTCTTCGGGTCGAGAGTGCTGGTGTCATTCGGCAACCTGCGGGTGCTCCTGGCCGGCACGGCCTCGGTCGGCATCGGAGCGGTGCTGTTCGGCTCCGCTCATGTCGTTGCCCAGAGCCTGAGTGGTGGTGCGCTCATCGGGCTCGGTGGGGCTGCCGTCGTGACAGCAATTCCGGGCATGGTTGCCGACGCGTTTGGCGATGAACGCAACGCCATCTTCACCCGTCTGAACGTCGCGCCGGCGTTCGGCGGCCTCTCGTTTCCACTGCTGATCTCGGCGGCACCATCCCTGGGGACGACATGGCGCCTGCCGACGGCGGCGTTGCCGGCCGTGCTCCTTGCCGCCGTGGTCGTGCTGTCGCTTCCCGAACTCCGACGCACCAGGGAACGGTCGGGTGTTGTTCGGACCACCGAGTGGCGCGATGTCCTTGTCCTGCTCCGCCTGGGTGGCATGCGTCGACGTTTCGCCCTTCAGGTGCTTGAGGTCGGCGTGGAGTTCTCCCTCGCGTCGTGGCTCGTGGTGTTCCTCCGGGAACAGGGTGGGTTCTCCAAGGCGGCAGCACCGATCGGTGGCGCTGCGTGGGCCGTGGGGATGATGACCTCGCGTGCTCTCACCCCTCGTCTCATCGTTGCGTTCAGAAACCGGCTCGAGGCGTCGTGTCTCGTCGGCGGAATCGTCTGTGCGCTTTGCATACTGACGATTCCGGTTCCGTGGCTCCGCCTCGTGGCCGTCGCACTCACGTCGTTCAGCTTTGGACCGATGTATACCCTCGGCGTGGAGCGGTTGTTCGTCAACGCCGAACAGGCGGGGGTCGTCGATACGGTTGCGGTGAGCTCGCTTGCCGCGGTTGCATCCGGGGTCGCCATCACGCTCGGGCCGTTTGTCGTCGGTGTGGTTGCCGACCGCATCGGGCTCACCTCGGCTCTCCTTCTGGTCCCGGCTCTCGGCGCGCTCGCCCTTGTGTTGTGCCTTGTTCGTTGGGGTCACGAAGCTGGACGGAGCGGTCAGCCGTTCGTCGCTGCACTGTCGTAGCCTTCAACGTGGTCGTCAGGCGAGGTGGGGCATGACCTGCTCCGCAATCAGGGCGAGGTGCTCGAGATCATGCAGGTCGAGGATCTGGAGGTACGTGCGCTCCACTCCGATCGCCGCCCACTCCTGCAAACGCTCCACCACTTCGGCCGGCGTGCCGCAGATCCCGTCCTCGCGCAGTTCGTCGACTTCGCGACCGACCGCTTTCGCTCGGCGCGCGATCTCAACCTCGTCGGCCCCGCACACCACGATCTGCGCAACAGACCACACCAAGCTTTTCGGGTCGCGGCCTCGAATCTCACATGCATCTCGTACGCGCGCGTATTGTGTTGCCGCATTGTCCATCGATGAGAAGGGCACGTTGAATTCTGCGGCGTAGGTCGCAGCAAGACGAGGCGTGCGCTTCGGTCCGCCGCCACCGATCAGGATCGGAATCGAGGTCTGGACCGGCTTTGGAAGTCCTGGAGATTCTATGACGCTGTAGTGCTTGCCGGAGTACGAAAATGGTTCCGTCGCCGACCACAGCCCGGTCACGATCGCCAGCTGCTCCTCCAACTGCTCGAACCGCTCGCCGAGCTCGGGAAAGGGAATGGCGTTCGCGTCGTGTTCCTCGCGATACCAGCCGGCGCCGAGACCGAGCTCGACCCTCCCACCGCTCATCGCGTCGACCTGAGCAACGGAGATGGCGAGTGGACCAGGGAACCGAAAGGTCACGGCGTTCACGAGCGTGCCGAGACGGATCGTCGTGGTTTCGCGGGCGAGTCCGGCCAGGGTGATCCACGCGTCCGTCGGGCCGGGAAGTCCGGAAGAAGACCCCATCCGCATGTAGTGATCCGACCGGAAGAATGCGGAGAAGCCCAGGGCTTCGGCGGTCTTGGCCACGGCGAGCAGCGTGTCATAGGACGCGCCCTGTTGCGGCTCGGTGAAGATGCGGAGATCCATGCCCCGGCACACTACGGGCCGATGTGTTGGGTTCAGTCCTCGTTCACGCGCTCTTCACGCAGCGATGAGATGAATTGCGCCGCCCACCACGGCGCAGACGCCGAGTACTCGCAATACGCTCCACTTGAGTCGGAAGACGAGAACAAAGGCAAGCGCGCCTACGACCGCCGCCGCCGGGCTGAAGGTGGACCACCTTGGAACACTGAATTGCAGGGGACCGGGCGAGCGCTCCCTGACCTCGGAGAAGAGGGTGTGGATAGCGAAGTAGAACGCGAGGTTGGCGATGACGCCGACCACCGCCGCCGTGATGGCCGTGAGAGCGTCAGTGACCCGTCGGTTCCCTCTCAGCCGCTCCACGTAGGGTGCGCCGACGAACACGAAGAAGAAGCTCGGCACGTAGGTGACCCAGGTGACGAGCGTGGAGGCGACGATCGCGGCGACCCACGGATTGAGTGACCCGGGATTGCGATACGCCCCGAGGAAGGCGACGAACTGCACGACCTGGATGAGCGGCCCCGGCGTGGTTTCCGCCATGGCCAGCCCCTTGATCATCTCTCCGGGCAGAAGCCAGTGGTACGTGTTCACCGCCTTCTGGGCGACATAACTCAGCACGGCGTAGGCCCCGCCGAACGTCACGAGCGCCGATCCGCCGAAGAACCGCGCCTGGGTGACGAACACCGAGGACGAGCCGAACATCGCAGCGAGGAGAAGCACCGGGGCGATCCAGGCGATTGCGCAGATCACAAACGTCCGCGCCGTGCGTGACGTGCTCGGCACCGCATGGACGAGCGCTGTGTCGGCGATCAACGGAGCGCGGTTGCTCTCGGCCGGTCGCCCGGTGTTCGCGGTCGCCTTTCGAATCCGCGGCGCAAACAGGCCGGGCCGGATGCGTCCCCCGAGGAACCCGATGAGTGCTGCTCCGAACACCACGAGCGGGAACGGGACGGCGAACATCGCAAGAGCGAAGAACGACCCGCAGGCGACAGCGATCAGGAACGGATTGACGAGTGCTCGACTGCTGATCCGCCGAACTGCTTGAGCAACGATGGCGAGTACCGCAGGCGCGACACCGGCGAACACTGCGTCGACGAATGTCGTGTCGCCGAACCCGGCGTACATCAGCGACAGCGCCATGATGGCGATGTAGCCGGGCAGCACGAAGAGCACTCCGGCGATGATCCCACCGGCCGTGCCGTTGAGGAGCCAACCGAGGTACGTCGCCAACTGTTGCGCCTCGGGGCCCGGGAGCAGGGTGCAGTACGAGAGAGCATGGAGGAAGCGTTCCTCGCCGACCCAACGCCGCTCTTCGACGATCTCGCGGTGCATCACTGCGATCTGCCCGGCCGGCCCGCCGAAGGTCTGCAGTGCCACCGTGCCCCACGCACCAGCAGCGGTGCGGAGGGTCACGCCGGCGGGGAGAGCTCCGTCGGTGTCCGGACTATCCCCCGTCCCGTTGGTCACCGCCGGTCGATTGTGAGGGCCACGATGCGATCGGCGTAGTGCTCGCTGATCCAGAGAACGCCGTCTGGGCGACGCAGGATCGTGTGCGGACCCTCGAACCCCGAGGCGATCACGGTCGTCTTGACCCGGCTGGTTCCGGCGTCCGTCAGCGGTAGTCGGTGGATCTCTCCGGTCACCAGCAACGCGACGTATGCGGAGGCTCCGTCGACGGCAATCCCGGTCGGGGTGGTGTTGCGGTCGAAGGTGGCGATCGGGGTGACCACGCCAGAGCAGTTTTTCTCGCCCGGACACGCCGGCCACCCGGCGTCGACGGACGAACCCTGCGGCCCCGAGTACGGCAGCACATTCACTTCCTCGACCGGCGCGGCGTCGATGTTGTCGCCGATCTCTGTCGTGAGGAGTCGTCCGTCGGGGAGGAACACCTGCGCATACGCGTTCTTCAGGCCGGTGGCGACCTTCGACGAGGTCTTCGTGAGCGGGTCGAAGACCCAGAGCGCGCCGCTCCCTTCGACGACCTCGCCGTTCGAGATCGAGCCCGTCGTCTCGTAGAGGATGCGGTTGTCGGGGGTGACGGTGAGGGTGCCCTCGCTTCGTCCGTTGAACGGGAGATCGTCGACCATCACCGTCAGCGGCCTCGGCGTGGTGCCGGCCCCGCGCCACTCGCCGCGCACGAGACGCCGTCGCTCCATGATCCACACGAACCCGTTGAGCCAGGCGACGCCGGTCGGTTTGTCGAGGTTCTCGTAGAGCACTATGCGTTTGTCCGTGACGGGATCGACGGCAAGGACCTGCCCGGTCTTGGCGTCTTCGTCTCCCGCCAACTGGGCGATGAGCAGCCAGGGCCCCGGCCCGTCGGTGAACTGTGTGGGCCCATTCAGCCCGCCGACGACAACGGTGGGTTCGGTGACCGCCGGCGGCGGTGCTTCCGTCGTCTTGTCCGACGATGACGTGCAGCCGACGAGCACGCTGACGCAGACACTCATTGCCAGCGCCAGGTGGTGTCGTCGCGGTCTTGGCCGGCTCCGTCGCATGGGCCAAACCCTACCGACGCTCGGCTCCTACCGGGGTCTTCGTGGATGCCAGCAGGACCGGATGACGCTCGCTGGTGCATTCATGGTCCGCTGGGGAGGAGATCATTGCTTCCTTTGGCCGTGCAACGCGGAGAGCGCCGACCCAATCGATCGCGTTGAAACGCGACACGTGCGGATGGAAGCGAAGCACTTCTGGGAGGGTGAGTCCAGTGCGGCGGACGTGCGTGCGCCGCGTGCTCCTCGTGGTGACAGAGTGGCGTCATGACGAACGACATGGTGATCCGGCCCGTGGCGCCCGCATGTGGCGCCGAGGTCCTCGGCATTGACATGGCTGAGCTGTCCGACGAATTGCTGGCGCGGCTCCGCGGCTCGCTCGCCGATCACGGCGTGCTGTTCATCCGCGGTCAGCACCTCACTCCGAAGCAGCAGCTCGACGTCACGCGTCGCTTCGGCCCCATCCTCCGTGTGCCCTACATCAAGCACCTCGACGAATATCCCGACATCATCGCCGTTCTGAAGGAAGCCGACGAGAAGAAGATCTCGACCTTCGGCGGCACGTGGCACTCCGACTTCTCGTTCCTCCCGGAACCGCCGAGCCTCACCCTGCTCTACGCCATCGAACTGCCCGAGGTCGGAGGCGACACGCTCTGGGCGAGTCAGTATGCCGCGTATGAGGCGCTGTCCGACGGGATGAAGGCCCTGATCGATCCGCTGCGGGCAATCCAAACGGCATGGCCACACGGCACGAAGGGGCCGAGCGCAAACGCCGCCACGAGCAAGTCGATCGGCATGGTGCGCAACGACCCGTCCGCCGACCGTGAGATCTCGCAACCGGTCGTACGGGTGCACCCGGTGACCGGCCGCAAAGCGTTGTTCGTCAACCCGGTCTACACGCAGCACTTCGAATCGATGACCGAAGAAGAGTCGCGGCCGCTGCTTCAGTTCCTGTTTGGCCACGCCACGAAAGCCGAGTTCACCTGCCGCCTCCGGTGGGAGCCGGGAACCTTGGCGATCTGGGATAACCGATGCCTGTTGCACCTGGCCATCAACGATTACGACGGGAGCCGTCGGCTGCTGCACCGCACCACGGTGGCCGGTGAGCAACCGAAGGGCGCGTGATGAAGATGTCCGGTCCGGTCCCGCCCCAGGCCGATCGATTCTCCGGTTTCGCCGATCTCTACGACGCCAACCGGCCGTCGCCACCCGTCGAGCTCGGCGCAGTTCTCACGTCCTATGTACGCGTAGCATATCCGATCGTGGTCGACCTCGGCAGTGGGACCGGCCTCTCGTCGCGGTGGGCCGGGGAGTGGGCGCGGTCCGTCATCGGTATCGAGCCGAGTGACGACATGCGCCGACGCGCCGCCGATCGAGGCGGTGAAACCATCTCGTACCTTGCCGGCACGTCGGAACGAACGGGCCTCGACGATGGCTGCGCCGACATCGTGCTCGCCGTGCAGGCGATGCACTGGATGGAGCCAACATCCACCCTCCGCGAGGTTGCGCGCCTGCTTCGACCCGGTGGGGTGTTCGCCACTGTCGACGCCGACTGGCCGCCGGTGTCCGGAGTGGTCGAGGCCGAAGCAGCGTGGGCGGCCGTGCACAAGCGGATCCGGGTGTTCGAGGCTCGTCTCGCCGCGGGCGACGAACCAGCAGAGCTGCGCCGTCCGATCGACGACGGCGACCCTGCCCTGGTCGACGAGGACCTTGCCGACCCCCATCGGAACCGGGCGATGCCCGGTGGCGTGCGTTCGTGGTCGAAGTCCGAGCATCTCAGCCGCATGCAAGCCAGCGAGTTGTTCTCGTTCACAAGGGAGTTGGTGTTCGACGCCCCGGTGAACGGACGGAGCTCGGCCGAGCGATTCGTCGCGCTGCTCCGGAGCCAGGGGAGCTATCAGGCGCTGTCGAAAGCGGGCCTCACCGATGAGGAGATCGGAGCCGACGAGTTCGAGCGAGACGTACTCCAGGGATTCGCTTCGTCGACGGCATCTGGGCACGCACCCCGGATCTCGTTCAGCTGGCGCGTCCGCCTCGGCGTCGTTCGCTGAGCGGCCGCAGCCGAGTGCTGAGGAGAACGAGCGCTCCGGCGATGATCGCCCAGAACGCCGCGCCGATGCCGGCCAGGCTCACGCCCGACAGTGTGATCAGGAACGTGATCATGGCCGCTTCACGCTGATCCGGGTCACTCACCGCGGTGGTTACTCCGTTCGCCACGGTCGGGATCAAGGCGAACCCGGCAACTGCGAGAATCAGGGCTCTCGGCAGCACGCCGAGAACACTCGCCACCGAACCGCCGATCAAGCCGACGCCGACGTAGAGCGCGCCGGCGAACATTGCCGCCGGGTAGCGACGATCGCGGTTCGGATGGACATCTGGGCCCATGACCATCGATGCCGTGATGGCCGCAAGGTTGATGCCGAACGATCCGAAAGGGGCCAGGAGGATTCCGGCGATGCCGCTTGCTGTGATGGCCGGCGATGCGCGGATGTCGTATCCGTGCGAGCGCAGCGCCGCGACGCCAGGGACATTCTGCGCCGCCATCGTCACGATGTAAAGCGGCACGCCGAGCCCGAGCAGGACGCCGAACGAGAACGACGGGCGGACGAACTGCGGGTCGACCAGCCCGAGGTGCACCCCCTTCGTGCGAAGAGAGCCTTGGGCCAGAGCGACTGCGAGACCGACGCCGAGGACGATAAGCGCGCTGAACTTCGGGAGGAGGCGTCGGGATAGCACGTACGCGGCGAACATCGAGACCACGAGTGCAGGCTCAGCCTTGGCCGAGGCGAAGCCGTCGATGGCGAAGCGCACCAGCACCCCGGCCAGCAACGCTGACGCGAGTGGGAGCGGGATGTTGTCGATGACGCGATCGAAGGCACCGGTGACACCGGTGATGAAGAGAAGCAGCGCCGAGAACACGAACGCCCCGATGGCCTCTCGCATGGTGACGCCGTCGAGCCCGGTGGCGAGGAGCGCGGCCGCTGGTGTCGACCAGGCGAGCAGGATCGGCGTCCGGTAACGGCGCGAGAGATACAGCGAGCTGAGACCCTTGCCGATGCAGAGGGCGCCGATCCATGAACCGGTCTGGGCCGGGGTCGCACCCGCCGCTCTGGCTGCGGCAAAGATGATTGCCACCGAACTGGTGACACCGACGAGGACGGCGATGAGCGCCGCAGTGAATGCCGGGAAGAGGGAAGAAGTATCGGAGGTCGCGTCGCTCATAGACGGGCGGTCACCGTAGCAATCGGTACCTCGTGGGCAACGGGAATTGCGTGGGTGATCGCCGATCGCCTCGATCCGAACACCGCGACGAGAACGACGAGCGCCACCGCGATGAGGAGTGCATCGATGTCCTCGTGGAGGAACAGCCCTGCCCACGTGAGCGAGAGGATCGGCTGGAGAAGTTGGATCTGGCTGACCCGGGCCACGCCACCCATGGCGAGTCCGGCGTACCAGGCGAAGAACCCGAGGTACATCGAAACCACCGAGAGGTAGGCGAATCCGAGCCACGCAGTGCGGGGGTCGGCCGTCGAAACCGGGCCGAGGCCGAGCAGCGTGAGCGGCACGGTGATCGGAAGCGCGATCACAACGGCCCACGAGATGGTCTGCCAGCCGCCAAGTTCGCGGCTAACGACGGCGCCTTCGGCGTAGCCGAACGAGGCCGAGAGGACCGCGCCGAGCAGGAGAAGATCGCCGACGGCCAGATCCTTGGTGTTCGACTTCACCGCCGCGAGGGTCGTTATCGCAGCAACACCGAGTGCAGCGAAGAACCAATAGCGCCGCGAAGGACGATCGCCGATGCGGAGGAGCGCCCACCCCGCGGTTGCGGCAGGAAGAAGCCCGATCACGACGGCGCCATGACCGGCCGGAGCGTGGCGAAGGGCAAGGCCGGTGAAGGCCGGGAAGCCGAGCACGACACCACCGACGGTGCCGAGCAGCGGCTTCCAGTGGTGACGCTGGGGGCGCTTGGCCTTGGTGATCACCAAGACGGCGATGGCGAGGAGTCCGGCGACGACGGCGCGTCCGAACGACACGAACACCCAGCCGAGTTCGCGAACGGCGACGCGGGTCGCCGGGAGGGACACGCTGAAGCACAGCACCCCGACGAAGCCGAGCAGCAGCCCGCGCGTTTCCCGCTGCTCGCGGGTAGAGATGTCGTCCACAGTCATCTCCTCACTCGCCGAACAGCCCGAGGCGGCTCAACGCGCTGAACACCAGCGTCGGCCCGCCGTCGTCGGCGGCGCGCCCGAGATCGACGGTACCGATGATCCTCCAGTCGCCATCGCCTTCAGGGTCACAGAGACGCTGGGTCACCGTCCACACTCCGGCCACCGAATCGTCGATGGAGAAGAAGGCCGCCGACCGTGCTTCCGTCGTCGTCTCGATCGAGGCGTGCTCTGACCAGTAGTCGCGGAGCAAGTTCTCCAGGTCCCACGGCGTGGGTGCGCCCTCGATGCGTTCGGAGAACGCCGGGTAGGCCTTGCGGGCGAGGAGTTCGACCCAGCCGAACGCCGCGGTGCGGATGCTCGTGCGCCACGCCGGAGGTGGCCCGACGACGACAACAGGGGAGTGGCCGACGTGGTGCTCGGCGACCTCGCCGCCCGACAGTTTCGTCCACTCGTCGAGGAGGCTTGCATCGGTTGCGCTGAGAAGAAGCCGGAGCCACTCGATGACGTCTTCGAGGGGGTCGGTATAGGAGTCGTTGGCGAGGGACCGGTCGAGGGTGCGCCACGCATCGGTGAGATAGCGGAGGAGCAGCCCCTCGCTGCGTTCGAGCTTGTAGCGCTTGATGAACCCGTTGAACGTCTCGCCGGTCTCGAGCATCTCGCGCAGGATCGACTTCGGCTCCGGGTCTTCCCACACCCACGGATGCGTGCGGCGGTAGAACTCGATGCACGACTCGAGGATCTCGGCGAGCGGCCTGGGCCAGGTAATCCCGTCGAGGTTCTCGATGCGCTCCTCATAGGGAACGCCGGCCGCCTTCATGCGGGCGATCTCCATCCCACGCGCCGCCTTCTCCTGCGCGATGACGATGGCGCGCGGGTTCTCGATGATCGACTCGACAACACTCACGACATCGAGCACGTAGGACGGATCATCGCGGTCGAACGTGGCGAGCACCTCGAGGGCGAACGGGCCGAGCGGAGAGGCGAACCGGACGTCGACACGATCGTTCGTGCCATCGTCGACGAGTGAGCCGACTCGCACCCCGACACACCTGCCATCGTAAGCGCGCAGACGTTCGGCGACACCGGCTGCCTCGAGCGAGCGATACACGTGGATGGCCCGCTTCTTGTGCGCCCGCTTCTGCGTGGGCGTGTCGTGATTCGTGAGGAGCAGCGACTTGAGCACGTTTGGCCCGTCGGGCCGGGCAAGCACGCTCGACACCAGGTTCGCCGTGACCCGGAAGCGTGACACCAGCGGCTCGGGCGACGCGGCGAGAAGACGGTTGAACGTGTTCTCGTCGAAGTGCACGAACCCCTTCGGCGGTGGGGCCCGCTTGACCTTGCGCTGCGCCTTCGGATCGTCGCCGGCGCGGGCCAACGCGCGGTTCGTCTCGATGATGTGCTCCGGCGCCTGGGCCCAGACATGACCGTCGGGGTCGAATCCCGGCCGTCCGGCCCGCCCGGCCAGCTGATGGAACTCGCGGGCACGGAGCACCCGGACCTTCTGCCCGTCAAACTTCGTAAGTGCACTGAACAACACGGTGCGGATCGGGATGTTGATTCCGACGCCGAGGGTGTCGGTTCCGCAGATCACCGCGAGCAGGCCTTCGCCCGCGAGTCGCTCAACGAGACGGCGGTAGCGGGGGAGCATTCCGGCGTGATGCACGCCAACACCGTTGCGGAGGTAGCGGGCGAGGGTCTGACCGAAGCCGGTGGTCAGCCGTTCACCCTTCACTGCTGCGGCGATGGCCTCGCGCTGCTCGCGGGTGGTGAGCGGGAGCGAGACGAGCGACTGGGCCTGCTCCACCGCCGCCGCTTGGGTGGAGTGGACCAGATACACCGGATAGAGCCCGCGTTCCACGGCGTCGACGATGCTCTCCGCCAGCGGTGTGCTGCGCCACTCCGGGTAGAGCGGGATCGGGCGGTTCACGCTCGTGATGTTCTCTACCGGGGTCGAGGTTCGCTCCTCGAGATCGGCGATGATCGGCGAGACGTCGCCCAAGGTCGCAGAGGCGAGGAGGTATTGCGTGTCGTTGGGAAGCAGCAGCGGCACCTGCCACGCCCAGCCCCGATCGGCGTCGCCGTAGTAGTGGAACTCGTCGAGGCACGCGAATCCCGGGGCCAAGTCGTGCAGGAACGCGTCGCCCAGCGCGAGGTTGGCGAACACCTCCGCGGTACACACCAGCACCGGGGCGTCGCGGTTGATGGACGCATCGCCGATGGCGAGTCCGACCTCGGTTGCGCCAAGAAGGTCGACCAACTCGAAGAACTTCTCCGCGACCAGGGCCTTGATCGGCGCCGTCCACACCGACCGGCGGCCGGCGTTGCGGGCCAGCACGATTCCGGCGATCGCTGCCATCGACTTCCCGGACCCCGTTGGTGTGGCCAAGACGACATGCGAGCCCGACGCCAGTGCCAGCGCGGCGTCCTCCTGATGCGGGTACAGGGGCCGACCCGTCTCGGCCGCCCACGCCGAATACCCGTCGATCACGTCACTCGGATCCGAGCCGACCGGTGGAAGGCGATCGAGCAGGCGGGGCGGCGGAGTCGACATGACAGTGACGATCCTCGCAGGGTCTGTGGACGGGATCAGCCAAGCACCTCCGGTACGGTCATAGTCCGTGACCCCGTCGAGCTTTCCAGAAAACGATGGCGTGCCCGAGACCGACACCGAGCTGGCGGCGCGGGTGGCCTGGCTGGCGGGTCGGTTGCTGCGGACGATTCGACGTACGGACGGAGCCTTCGACGACCCCGCCGGATTAGGGGACCGCGGAGACCGAGAGGCGAACGAGCTCATCCTGGCCGAACTCGCCGCGGCGAGACCCGGCGACTCCGTGCTCTCGGAGGAATCGTCCGACGACCTTGCCCGGCTGGACGTCGAGCGTGTCTGGATCGTCGACCCGCTCGACGGCACCCGGCAGTATCGGACCGCGGGGCGCACGGACTGGGCGGTGCACATCGCGTTGTGGGAGCGCGACGAGACCGGTGGTCGTATCACTAGCGCCGCAGTCGCGATGCCCGAGCTCGGTTCGGTATTCACCACCGACGTGGCCCTCGACGGTGAGGCCTTCGATCCCGAAGGTCTGGTTCGGCTTCAGCCCATCGTGCTGGTGAGCGACTCGCGCGCCCCCGACGTCACCGAGGTCGTCGCTTCCATCGATGGCGTGGTCGCCCACATGGGTTCGGCGGGGGCGAAGGTCCTCGCGATCGTTCGGGGCGAAGCCGATGCCTACATCCATTCGGGTGGGCAGTACGAGTGGGACTCCGCGGCGCCGGTCGCGGTGGCCCTCGCGCACGGGTTTCACGCCTCACGGCTCGACGGTTCACCGTTGATCTACAACCAGCGCGACACGTTGCTCCCCGACCTTGTCGTGTGCCGTCCTGATCTGGCCGAACCATTGCTATGCGCACTTTCCATGCCACTCCGGATCGAGGATGACCGTGCCTGACCTCCAGCTCGACGCCGCCGGGGTTTCGGCCTACCTGGGATCGGTCTGGCCGCAGGCGGCGGAACGCTACGGTCCGACGGGTCTCATCCACCTCGATTCGACCCGGGCCCGCATGCGAATGGTCGCCGCCGACGCCGAGCTTCGCCCCGGTGGAACGGTCTCCGGCCCGACGATGATGCAGCTCGCCGACTCCGTGAGCTACGCCCTGGTGCTCGGCCTCCTCGGTGACGCCGCGCTCGCCGTGACGACGCACCTGTCCATCGACTTCGTCCGCCGGCCCGTGCCCGGCGAGCTCATCGCCGACGCCCATCTGAAGAAGCTGGGGCGGTCGCTCGTCGTCATGAGCGTCGAGATCTTCTCCGTCCGTGCCGGTGAGGAACCCGACCTGGCCAGGCCGGTCGCGGTGGCAAGCGTGACCTACTCGCGTTCGCTGGTGTCGGATTGACCCGTCGTTCGGATTGGCAACGAAACCGGGAACTCTTTGGGAGATATCGGCAACTGAACGCTGTGACGACCGATCAGGGCCCTCCCCCGTCTAAGATTGCTCATTCGTTCTCAAGGAGTCGCTGACCGATGCTCAATCGTCGTTCCCTGCGTCGTAGCGCGTTCGCGCTCACGGCCATCGTTGCTGCCGCCGGTTTCACGCACCTGCCTTCGGCCCAGGCACAGTCCAACCCGAAGATCACCATCGCCGTTCCGGCGTATTTCAAAGATGGCGCCGAGTGGGATCGTTTGCTCGACACAGCGGCGGTCGGCTGGGTCGTCGGACACCCCGACACCCCGGCCGACGGGAACTACAAGACCGACAAGGAACTCGCCGACCGCCTCGCGGCCGCCAAAGCCAAGGGCAAGAAGACCCTGGTGTACGTGACCGCCGGCTACGACAAGGTCTCGGCCGCAGTGGTCGCCGACCGGGTGGATTCGGCCCTCGCCGCCTATCCCGGCGTCGACGGCGTGTTCCTCGACGAGATCCTGTACAACGAGTGCGACAAGTACAAGGCCCTCGCCAACGGCAGCGGATCGCTCAAGGGCATCAAAGCCCGCAACCCCGGCAAGCTCGTCGTGTTGAACCCTGGCGCCCCCATGCTCGCCTGCTACAAGGGCCTGGCCGACGGGTATCTGAACCTCGAGCGGGCCGACGCCAACGTGAAGGAATGGCTCGACAACGTCAACCTGCCGGGGAACTACTCCGAGTACAACTGGATGTTCGGCTCCGACATCCGCCCTCAGATGTGGCAGATGGTCCACTCGGTGCCGGCCGATCGGATGGCTGCTGCCGCGGATGACGCGGTGTCGCGCAACGCCACCGTGCTCTACGTCACCCCGGAACTCCTTCCGAATCCCTACGACAACCTCCCGTCGGCGAGCGCCTGGACGGCGTTCGTCAACCGGGTCAACGACTACAACGCCGGCAAAGTCGCCCTCCCGCCGGTCCTCGCCCTCAAGGCCCCGTCGGCCGCGGCCGCCGCCACGGCGGTGCCCACGACCAGGAAGGCGACCACGAACGTGAAGACGACCAAGAAGAAGACGGTCAAGAAGACCACCAAGAAGCGGTAACGGTTCGCCGCGCGGCGGCCCGAACGGGACTGTTGGTCCGCTGGTGCCGCACATCGAGCCGCTGGTGCCGCACATCGAGCCGTTGGTGCCGCACATCGAGCCAAGAATGGGTTCTCAGGGCGGAATTTGACTGATGTGCGGCGGGCGGAGGGTGATGTGCGGCGGGGAGACGGTTCCGGCCAACGGGTAATTCCCGGAGGAGCCCAGTAGGTTTTGGGCACACGAACACCAGGGGAACTGACCATGGCTGATCTCATCATTCGCAACGGGTCCGTCGTCGACGGCACGGGGGTGGCGCCCCGGTGCGCCGACCTCGCCATCACCGGTGGACGCATCACTGAGATCGACGCGAGGATCGACGGCCGGGGGAATCGGGAGATCGATGCCGACGGGATGATCGTCACTCCGGGCTTCGTCGACATCCACACGCACTTCGACGGTCAGGCCACGTGGGACGCCGACCTCGCTCCGTCGTCGAACCACGGTGTCACCTCGATCGTGATGGGCAACTGCGGAGTCGGGTTCGCTCCGGCCCGCCCGACCGAGGCTGAGCACAACTGGCTGATCGGTCTCCTCGAAGGAGTCGAGGACATCCCCGGGACCGCGCTGGCCGAAGGTCTGCCATGGGATTGGGAGACGTTTCCCGAGTACCTCGACTCCCTCGGACGACGCTCCTATGTGGTCGACGTCGGCACGCAAGTGGCACACGCTCCTCTGCGCGCCTACGTCATGGGGGAGCGCGGTGCCGATCACGAGGAGTCGCCGTCGGTCGACGAGCTCACGACGATGGCTCGCCTGACACGCGAAGCCATCGACGCCGGCGCCCTCGGTTTCACCACCAGCCGCACCTACATCCACCGCACGAAGGCCGGGAAGTTCCTCGGCACCCGGTTCTCCAGCGCCGACGAACTCCACGCGCT
>JANLRD010000106.1:0-1792 GCA_031368215.1 Acidimicrobiia bacterium
GTAGATGCCGATCTTCGGACCGAACCCGCCGCCCACATCGGGGGCAATGACGCGCACGGCGCCTTCGGCGAGCCCGTAGATGCCCTGCAGCGCATCGCGGGCGGCCTGCGGGGTCTGCGTGGAACACCAGTGGATGAGCCGATCGTTGTGCCAGACCGCAGCCGACGAACGCCCTTCGAGCGGAGCGGCGGCGACCCGGTTATGCACGACGCGCTGCGTGACGATGACTTCGCAACCGTCGAACAGGTTCGGATCGTTGCCGAACTGCAACGCGAAGGCCACGTTCGAGCCGTGCACCTCGGTGATCAGCACGTCGCTGGCGGCCGCGGTCTCCATGTCGAGCACCACAGGGAGCGGCTCGTAGTCGACGACGACGAGCTCGGCGGCATCGGCACCGAGAGCGGCGGACTCGGCGACGATGACGGCGATCGGCTCGCCAACGAATCGGACCTTGCCGGTGGCCAGGATCGGACGACCGAGCGTCGGAGGGAGCATGACGAAGCCCGGCGGCATGTCGCGTCCGGGAAGATCTGCGAGGTCGTCGTAGGCGTAGACCGCGAGCACGCCGGGCGCCGTCTTTGCTTCGGAGGTGTCGACGGAAAGCAACTTCGCGTGCGCCATCGTGGACCGGACGAACACGGCGTGGACCGCGCCAGACAGAAGCTGATCCTGCACATCGGCGGTGTAGGTACCTCCGACCGTCAAGAACTTCGGGTCTTCCTTACGAACGACGCGGGTACCGACAATGCTCATGCAGAAGCTCCTGGTGGGGGGAAACGACAGAAACGGACGACCTGATCGACCCTACCGGCCCACTCCGTTTACGTGACAACAGGTCCGGCTGTCCGCCTCAGAACTGCCTCCGACGCGTGCCGGACCTCTGTCCTGTGCCGGGGCTGAGAGCGCGTTCGCGCGTTGTCCCATGACACAGACCAGACTTGGCGGATGGTTCTTGCGCTGTCGGCCGGCCCCCTGGCCCAGGCCTTGACCGCCGGCGTGATCGTCGCGTTCAACCCGTGCGGCTTCGCCATGCTTCCCGCGTACATGGGGTACTTCGTCGGCAACGCCGCAGTCGACGGCGATCGGCCCCTGGCCTATCGCCTCGTACGGGCGGCCAAGGTCTCCGGTGTCGTCACGCTCGGGTTCGTCACCGTCTACGGCACGCTCGGCCTGCTCGCCTCGCAGCTCCTGTCGCAGGTCAAGCAGGCCGTCCCGTTCGTTTCCATCGGCGTCGGCATCGCCCTGGCGCTGCTCGGGGCGACGATGCTTCGCGGCTACGAGCCGAAGCTCTCCTTCCTGAAGGTCGGCGCCATTGATCAGGGCAAGGGCCTTCGTTCGATCTACGTCTTCGGCCTCTCCTACGCAGTCGTGTCCCTCTCGTGCGGGTTCGCCGGATTCTCCGGGGTCGTCGTGAGCACGCTGCGCGACGGATCCATCTTCGGGGCGGCGACGACGTACCTCACGTTCTCCGCCGGGATGGGGCTGGTCCTCATGGTGCTCACGCTCGCCGCGGCGCTCGCCCAGCAGACGGTGGCCCGGACGATGAAACGGGCCCTTCCCTACGTGAACCGGGTGTCCGGTCTGTTCCTCGTCATCGCCGGCACCTACGTGGCGTACTACGGCTACTGGTCGTACCGGATCCAGAACGACAACCCGATTGCCGGGGGCCCGGTGCTGTGGGTCGAACGGTGGTCGGCATCGATCAGCTCGCAGCTCCTCGACCTCTCCACCGCCACGATCGTGACGGCCATCGTCGTAGTCGGCGCCGTGGTCGGCGCGGCGATCGCCTTCA
>JANLRD010000122.1:0-4116 GCA_031368215.1 Acidimicrobiia bacterium
GAGGACTACCGGGAACTCCTCCGGCAGCATCGCCATGGCCGTCGCGATCCCGGCGAGGAGACCCTCGAGCCAACCACCACGGACCGCGCCGTACGCCACGACGACGAAGGCGGCGGCACTGAGCCCGACGACCGCCACCACCCGGACGAGCCGATCAATCTCGCTCTGCAGCCGCGTTCGCTCGGGCTCGATCGTGCGCAGCGCCGTGCCGATTCCCCCGAGCTCGGTAGCGGCGCCGATTGAGGCAACTTGAGCGATGCCCCGGCCCTTCACCACCAGCGTGCCGGTGAACAGCCACGGTGTGCCGTCACCTCCCGGCGGTCCCATGGCCGCTCCCCCGTCGGGCCCATCTCCGGTGGAACTTGGTGATGCCGGGTCGGCCGACGACTTCCGCACCGGCACGGACTCGCCCGTCAGCGCGGACTCGTCGACCGACAGGTTGGTCCCCTCGAGAAGCACCGCATCGGCAGGAACGCGGTCACCCTCCGAGAGCAAGACGAGGTCACCTCGCACCACCTCGCGTCCAGCGATGCGTTCCTGATGGCCATCACGGACGACGAGAGCCCTCGGTGAGGAGAGGTCGCGTAACGCTGCCAGCGCGTTCTCCGTCTTGTGCGCCTGGTAGATCGAGATTCCGATGACCACCACGACGAACGACATCAGGATCACGCCGTCGAGCGGTTCGGCGAGGAGGAAGTTGACCGTACCGGCCCCGAGGAGCAGCAACAGCATGGGCTCGCGAACCACGTCCCAGGTTTGGCGCGCGAGGTTGCGCTTCATCGCCACGGGAAGCTCGTTGAACCCGTCGGTGGCCAGGCGGCGAGCGGCCTCGGCGGACGACAATCCCTCGAGGAGAAACGCTCTGTTCTCGCTCACGCTCTTGTGGGTGCAGGGTAGATCACGGTCGCCCTCGTCCCGCCGCTCGACGAGGCCGACAGAACCAGATCACCGCCGTCGGCCCGAGCCAGCTTCCGGGCTATAGGCAGGCCGAGACCGCTGCCCGAGAGCTCGGTTCTCCTGTTGTCGGCGCGCCAGAGCCGATCGAAGGCGTGTCGCCGCTGCTCGTCGGTCATTCCCCGTCCTTCGTCATCAACACAGATGGTTCGTTCGCCGTCAACGATCTTCGTCGACACCCGGATCGAAGATCCTGCCGCCGACGCATCCAACGCGTTGGCGAAGAGGTTGTCGAGGATCTGCGCCAACCGATCAGCCTTCACGTCGGCCACAAGCGGTTCGTGCGTCTCACAGACCAGGCGGATCTCCCTCTCGTCAGCCAGCGCCGACCACGCGTCGACGCGATCGGCGATCGTGAGCTGCAGATCGACGAGACCGGCCACGGACTCCGGTCGGTCCGGTCTCGCCAGTTCGAGCAGACCGTCGATGATGCGGCTCAGCCGGCTCAGTTCGTCGACCGCCGAATCGACCTCCTCGCCGAGGTGGTCAGGCGACGCATACGCAAGAGCTTCGACGCGGAGACGCGCCGCAGTGAGTGGGCTTCGCAGCTGATGGCTGGCGTCGGCAACGAACGCGTCCTGGGCGGTGATCAACTCCTCGATGCGAACGGCCATCGTGTTGAAATCAACGCCCAGGGCCCGAATCTCGGGTGCTCCTCGCTTCGTGGGCGCTCGGGTACGTAGGTTCCCCTGCCCGAACGCCTGCGCCGTTTGACGCAGGGCGACGATGGGCCGCTGCAGGGAGCGGGCCATGATCACCGCGAGACCGGTGGCAGCAACAAGAGCCAAACTGCCCACGAGTACGAGGCGCCACGCAATCGAGCGGATCCGCCGGTCGAGCTCGGCGGTTGTGAAGCTCAACCGGACGGCGCCCCGCATAATCCCTCCGGAGGAGACCGGCACCGCCACGAACAGCGCCGACCGGCCGAGTGTTTGGGAGTAGCGCTGGTCGACTCCGACATTGCCGGCGAGCGCGGCGACGATCTCGGGCCGTGTAGCGAACGACCGCGCTTCTCCTGGGGCTTCGTTGTCGGCGAGGGCGACGCCTTCGGCGTCGACGATGACAACGCGCGCGCCGCTGCGACGGGAGTACCGATCGGCCACCTTCACCGCATCGGCGCGTACTCGGGCGATGCCGATGTCATTCAGCTCGGAGAGGGAATCCTCGACGAGACCGGCGAGAACGACAGCATCGCGTTCGAGGTCGGTCCGAAGATCTTGACGTTCGGATTCGAGGATGGTCCGCCAGAACGGCACGCCGAGCACGACCAGCATGAAGGAGATGAGCACCAGAGAACTGGCCAGGAGCCGACGAATCACGAGGCGGTGTCCGGTGTTGTCACGGCGACGTTCCGGCCGGATCGACCAGCCGGTAGCCAATGGAGCGGACGTTCTCGATCCAGGCCGGGTTCCCGAGCTTCTTGCGCAGTTGGGCGACGTGGACGTCGAGCGTCTTGGTCGGTCCGTACCAATGTTCGTCCCACACCTGCTCGATGAGATCAGATCGGGTGACGACAGCGCCCGGGTCGGCGCTGAGCATCGCCAGGACACCGAATTCCTTCGTCGTGAGGGAAAGTTCTTGGCTGTCGAGCGTCACACGGTGGGTCCGAAGGTCAATCGTAAGTGTGCCTACTACTCGAACTCGTGTGTCCTGCGCAGCCGAATCAACATCGCCGGCTTCGGCGGTCTCCATCTCCACCGGCGTCGAGGCCGGCTCCGCCCGGCGCATCACCGCCCGGATCCGGGCGATGAGTTCACGCATGCCGAACGGCTTTGCCAGATAGTCATCGGCGCCGAGTTCCAACCCGACGACGCGATCGATCTCCGAACCTCTGGCCGAGATGACGATGATCGGAAGCTTTCCGTCGACCTGACGCAGCGATCGGCACACGTCGAGACCGTCCATGTCGGGCAGTCCCAGGTCAAGCAGCACAATGTCAGCGGGCAGAGCGCCATGCACGTCGGCACCACGAGACACCCTCGTGACCTCGTACCCGTGATGGGCGAGACCCGCTTCGAGCGGTAGGGCGATGCCGTCATCGTCTTCGACCAGGAGAACCCTCACAACACGACATCGTTGCAGGCCTGAGCATCGGCCGGGGCAACTCGTGGCGGGCGGCCTACCGCGCGGCGAGCCCGCGGGTCGGCCAGGATGCGAAAGCTCAACAGGCCGAGGTTGAGACCCGTCATCGCCACGATCGCCAGGAGCGCAGGTGCGCGTCGATGGTCGGTGCCGGCCTCGAAGAAGTGGGCCGTGGAAAGAAGGTAGGCGACAAGACTGCTGAAGTGAATGGTGTGCCAGACCCTCTCCGACAGCCGTTTGCGGAGTAACGAGGTCACCTCGACGGTGACCAGGAGATACATCGTCACGATGCCCCACGCGACCGCAAGTGGTTTCCACGACGACGCGAACGGGACGAGGATCCCCGAGAGGGTGAAGTGGCTGTAGGAATCGGCCACCAGGGCGGAGACGTGGAGCGCCAACATCGACAGGCATACGGCCCCCTGGTAGCGGTGGAGGTCGAGCTGCCAGTTCGGACGCGGCTTGAGGGTCGCCTTCGACGAGAGGAGCAGTCCCGTCATGACCGATGTCGCACCGAAGAACCAGGAGGAGATCCCTGCGCCTCGCGCCACGTACCACCAGAAATGCGCGCTCATGATTCCACCTGTTCCCACTGCCCGATCCGCCGCACGTCATCGTCGTACCCCACGATGAGCGCGTCCAAACCGAGACGCTCGGCGTTGGCTGCGGCGGCATCGGCGCCGAGAAGGACGAACTGCTTGGCAAGCACCTCGGCGTTCGCGCACGAATCGGCGAGAACCGTGACCGAGGCAACGTCGGTCGCGCACGACCGGCCGGTCGTCGGATCGATCAGGTGGTGCACGTTCTCGCCGGTCGGCATGACCCATCGGCGCCGGAGGGTCGACGAGGTCGCCACGCCGCCTCGGAGCGCAGTGAGGTGATCGATGGCAACCCCTGGTTGAGAAGGATCGTCCACCGCGATCGTCCACGACACCGGCAAGCGGTCGTCGCCGTCGACCGAGGCGAAGGCAATGTCGCCGCCGATGTCCACCAGTGCCGATACCGCGCCGCCGGCAACCAGTTCAGCCAACACGAGATCAGCGGAGAAACCCTTGGCGATGCCGCCCAGGTCGAGACCCG
>JANLRD010000169.1:0-1856 GCA_031368215.1 Acidimicrobiia bacterium
CTGCTGTCATGGATCGGCTACGACCAAGCCCTCTGGTCCATGGCCGCCGCCCTCACCGTGGTCGTCGTCGGACTGCTCGTCTTCTTGAACGAAGACATCGGCAAATCCAAGAAGAAGAAGCCACTGCGCTCGATCCTCTCCAAGTCGACCGCCATCAACCGGCTCTCCGCCGCCCGGTTCTTCCTCTTCGGCTCACGCGACATTTGGTTCGTCGTCGCCCTCCCCGTGTTCCTCTCCGACAAACTCGGCTGGTCGCACTACGGCGTCGGCGCCTTCCTCGCCGTCTGGGTCATCGGCTACGGCATCATCCAATCCTCCGCACCCAAACTCCTCGCACGCGGCGGCGCACAAATCGAGGAGGTGCGGGCCACGCAACGCTGGGGCCTCGCGCTCGCCGTCATCTCCGCAACCATCGCGCTGGCAGTTGCACTCAACATTTCAAAGACAGTAGCCATCGTCGGCGGGCTCATCGTCTTCGGCGCCGCCTTCGCCATGAACTCCTCCCTGCACTCCTACCTAGTCCTCGCCTACTCCGACGACGACGACGTCGCCACCGACGTCGGCTTCTACTACTCCGCCAACGCCGCCGGCCGCCTCGTCGGCACCCTCCTCTCCGGCGTGCTCTACGTGTTTGCCGGCCTCCCCGGCACACTCTGGGGCTCCGCCGCCTTCGTCGCCACCGCATGGGCACTCAGCCTCCGTTTCCCACCACTCCCCACCAACGTCACCGTCTCGCTCGCAACCATCAGCGCCTGCGACTGAGCTGTGGCCAGTTCAAGCCGCAGGCGAGCACTGGCGATCCGGGACATACAAACGGAGGACAGGAGGCGCAATCGCGATGAGGTCGAACTGAACCCCGAAGATGATTCGACAACTCTTGAGGACCAGCCCTCGCACGAGCGACGCCGGATTGTGGCGGCCGCGCTCATCCAGAACCGGCCGCGAAGAGAAGCTGCCGAGGCTGAATCCGCAGCCGCCGAGCAAGAACTGCAAGAGCTGCTCCTCAAAGCTCACCGGACGATCCTCCGCCTTTCGACCATCGCCACGTCATCCGGCCTAGCCAAACGCACGATCCGCCGCAAGCTCCCGGCCATGGGCGAGACTGACGCCTCCGACGTTCAGTAGCCACGCGTCTCAGACATCGAAACGGCAACCGACGGCACACGCAGACGAATCCGGCACGTGCTCGGCGCCGGCGAGGAAGATCCTGAACGGCCTCGATTCGTAACGGATCCGGCGGTCGCGTTCACCATTGGTCGGTGGGCTCGACCGTCGAACGTCTACCCGGTCGGCCCCAAGCGCGCCCCGCCGTCGACGCCGCTGAATCGGTTGGACGGGCTTGGCGTGGATGGGCGGCAAGTGCGCTGGCCGGTTCCCGTCTGGTCAAGGGGAGCCCGATGCCTTCCGCCACACCTTCGGTGACGCTGCGCTTGCCGGACGCCACCAAGCACCCACCACCTTGACCAGCCACCCCGCCAGCGAAACGCGGCAGCCAACGGCTGCAGGGCGATCTGCCCCGCAGCCCTGGAGAACACCTCTCCGAGACTCTTCGATCCGAAAGGACCCTGCCCATGCCCATCACCGCTCTCTACGCCACCAAAGGCGGACAAGGCGTCACCACCACAACCGCCGCCCTCGGCATCCTCACCGCGCACGGCGGACACCGAACGTTGCTCGTCGACACCGGCCACGACCTCCCGGCCGCACTCGGACTCCCCGACAACACCGACCAGCCCGGACTTGCCGAGTATGTCGAACCAGCCAGTCGCACCACCCTCGCCGACATCACCACCCCGGTAGCGGAGAACCTCGACATCATCAACCGAGGAACCACCCCAATCGTCTTCAGTACGCAC
>JANLRD010000199.1:0-1218 GCA_031368215.1 Acidimicrobiia bacterium
AACTCCTCGAGGAGGGTCCGGTCGACGTCGACGCTCTCGACGTCCCAATGGGGAGCGACGGGGCCGAGGTAGACAACGCGAACGTTGCCCCGCGGCGGTACCTCAGTTGGGGCGGAAGAAAAGGACATCACAGGCTCCGAAGGAAGGGACGAGCGGTGGCGAGCGCAGGTGTGCGAACGCCGTCGGAGATCAAGCCGTAGGTGGCTTGGTCTCTTCGTCGTCCTTCACACCTTCTTCGACGCCCTTCTTGAATTCCTTCGATGCCTGGCCGAGAGACTTGGCCAACTTCGGCAACTTCGTCGAGCCGAAGAGCACGACGACGATGATCAGGATGATGATGAGTTCTGGAGCTCCGAGTCCGGCCATGCCAAATAGTGTACCGGTTCCGCGTGCCCGCCCTACCTGAGCCGACAGGAACCGGCGAGATGAGCCCCGGGGCTACCCACCGGGCCCGCGCGTGCTGCGATCAGGCGGTTGCGGACTCGGCGGCTCGGCGGGCCAGGGCTCGCGATCGACGCACCTTGCGCCGTTCTCGTTCGGAGAGACCGCCCCAGATGCCGAACTTCTCACCATTCGCGAGGGCGTACTCGAGGCAGTCGCCCTTGACGACGCACCCCCGGCAGACCTCCTTCGCCTCGCGCGTCGACGCGCCGCGTTCAGGGAAGAACAATTCTGGATCGACGCCCATGCAGTTCGCCTTGCTCTGCCAGGTGCGGTCCTCGAGCGCCTGGATTGGAGTCGTTCTCAGCATTTGGGTCCTCGTTGTGCAGGGTGCGCGCTAAGTGACTGCGCACGCGTGTCGGTCGGATGGGCAGGGCTCGAAACTGTTGGTCAACCGGCGAAAGCTGGACCGGACGATGATGACCGCAGCGAAGTGCGCGATCGGCGAGCCGACGACGCTTCCCCCGAGCAGGTCATTTCCGCACGAATACCGAATGACACAGATGTCATTCTCGCTTGTCGCCGGGCAATCCGCAAGTGGAACCTTGCATTTGCTGCCAGGCGCGGCTAGGCGCGGCTCCGGGTCCGCCCGACGCTCTGATGAGACGGGTGCCACACGACGGTCCCCGAACCGCATAAAGTGCACGGCTTGGTACCGAGATGTTCTCGGATCCATCAGGGGAGAAACACCTATGAAGAAGACTACGAGCGCCGCGCTCCTATTCGGCGCCCTGGCGATGTTCGCCGCTGGTTGTTCGTCGAGCAGCAAAGACACGA